>JAYSCT010000018.1:0-21662 GCA_041914785.1 Roseateles sp. | reverse complement strand
TCCCTGTGGGTCTCTTCCCCCGGGCCGGGGGGGGGGGGGGCCCCACCCGGTGCCCCACCCAAAAACCACATCCCCCGGCCCGCCCCCGGCCCCCCCCCCCCCGACGTACAGCCCGGCGACTTCGCCCTCATCAGCCTGCCGACCGACTTCCTGGGCCTCAACATCTACAGCGGCACCTTCGTGCGCGCCGGCAAGAACGGCGCCGCCTACGAGGCCCTGCCCCACCCGGCGGCCTACCCGCGCGCCGACAGCCACTGGCTGCGCCTCGTGCCGCAATCGCTCTACTGGGGCCCGCGCTTCTGCCACGAGGTCTACGGCCACCCCGCCATCCACATCACCGAGAACGGCTGCGGCTACGACGACGAGCCGGTCGTGAACGGCGAGGTGCTGGACCTGCACCGCCGCGACTACGTGCGCAGCTACCTGCGCGAAGCCCAGCGCGCCATCGCCGACGGTGTGCCGGTGAAGGGCTACTTCCTGTGGTCCTTCATCGACAACTACGAATGGGAAGACGGCTACCAGCGCCGCTTCGGCATCGTGCACTGCGACTTCAAGACGCAGGTGCGCACTCCCAAGCTGTCGGCGCGCTATTACGCCGACGTGATCAAAGAACGAAGAATCCTGTGAACGCCAGCACCCTCCACATGACGCACGCCGCGCCGGCGGCCACCGACCGCCTGCCGCTGAAGCAGAAGATCGGCTTCGGCCTCGGCTCCATCCTCGACATGTGGGGGCACTGGCTCTATGCGTCGCTGGCCTTCCAGGTGTTCAACATCTTCCTGGGTGTGGCGCCCGGCCTGATTTCCACCGTGCAGGCCATCAAGATCGTCATCGACGCCGGCTCGGACGCGCTGTTCGGCTGGCTGTCTGACAACACCCGCACAAGGTACGGGCGGCGGCGCCCGTTCATCCTCGTCGGCGGCGTGCTGGCCGGCATCGGCCTGCCGCTGATGTTCGCCGTCGGCCGCGGCTGGACCGACATGCAGTACTTCACGTTCATGCTGATCAGCATGGTCATCTACGTGCCGGTGATGAGCTGCTTCAACATGCCGTGGGTCAGCCTGGGCGCGGAGATGACGCCCGACTACCACGAGCGCACCTCGGTGATGGCCGTGCGCAACGCCATCCAGAAGGCGCCCGAGCTGGCGATGTTCTTCGCCGCGCAGTTCACGACGCTGTCCTGGTTCCACGACGCCAACGGCAAGCCCGACATCCTGCGCGGCGCGCAGGTCTACACCACCATCCTCGGCGCCATCATGGTGGCCGTCTCCATCGCCATCTTCCTGCTGACGCGCGAGCGCTACTACGAGAAGCTGGTGGCGCGCACGCAGACCCACATCCCGCTGGCCGACACGCTGTGGCGCACGCTGCGCTGCAAGCCCTTCCGCACCGTGCTGACGATGTCGCTGGCCTACAGCATCGGCACGGCCATGGTGGGCGCGCTGGGCTACTACGCCACCGTCTACTACGTCTGCAAGGGCGACGTCGTGCTGGCGACGAAATGGAACACCGCGATGGGCCTGGCCGGCATGGCCTTCGGCTTCGCGGGCATCCCGTTCTTCTCGTGGATCGCGCGCCGCTGGGGCAAGCGCACGGGACTGGCCTGCGTGCTGGTGCTGGCCATCGGCGCCTTCATCGGCGACTGGTGGCTGTACGACCCCGCGCGGCCTTACCTGCAGCTGTTCGCCTGCGGCTTCGTCGCCTTCACCGGCGCGGGCTTCTGGACGTTGTACGCCGCCACCATCGGCGACGTCGTCGACTACGACGAATCGCAGACCGGCCAGCGCCGCGAGGGCTCGTTCTCGGCCTGCCAGTCGTGGATCTCCAAGGTCGGCATCGCACTGGGCGTGGGCGCGTCGGGCTGGATCCTGCAGTTCACCGGCTTTGACGCCGCCAAGGAAGGCGCGCAGTCGCCCCAGGCCATCTTCTGGATCCGCATCCTGCTGTCGGGCATCCCGGTCATCGGCCTGGTGCTGGCGCTGATCGCCATCCTGCGCTTCCCGCTGACGGAAGCCCGCATGCTGGAGATCCGCGGCAAGCTCGAAGCCACGCGGGGCAAGGTGTGATCGCCTTGCGCCGGCTGGCGCCGCACGCAACTCTGTCTATCGAGGACTGAACGCATGACTTCATCACGCCGCCGCCAGTTGCTGGCCGCCGCTGCGACCCTGCCGCTCGTGCCCAACGCCATCGCAGCGCCCGCACCGCGCCGCATCGTGCTGGACATCGCCCAGGCGAAGCAGCCATTGGACCGCTTCTTCGACCACTGCGTCGGCGCCGACTACCCCGGCACCACCTACCGCCCCGACGCGCTCGCGCAGCTGGAGACGGCGGTGGACGAGCTGGGCTTTCGCTACCTGCGCTTCCACGCCATCTTCCATGACGTGTTCAAGACGGTGACGCGCGATGCCAGCGGCAAGCTGGTGTTTGACTTCACCAACATCGACAAGCTCTACGACGCGATGCTGGCCCGCCGCATCAAGCCTTTCGTGGAGCTGGGCTTCACGCCGCTGGCGCTGAAGACCTCGGACAACAAGATCTTCTACTGGGAAGGCAACACCTCCCACCCGCAGCCGGAAGGCTGGGTGGCGCTCATCGACGCCTTCATCCGCCACCTGCTGGACCGCTACGGCGCGCCCGAGGTGCACGACTGGTACTTCGAGGTCTGGAACGAGCCCAACCTCGACGGCTTCTGGGAGAAGGCCGACCAGAAGGCTTACTTCGACCTCTACACGCGCACCGCCAAGGCCATCAAGGCCGTCAGCCCGCTGCTGCGCGTGGGCGGCCCGTCGACGGCCGGCGCGGCCTGGGTGCCGGAGTTCCTGGCCCACGCCAAGGCGACGAACACGCCGGTGGACTTCATCACGACGCATACCTACGGCGTCGACGAGGGCTTCCTCGACGAGTTCGGCAAGGAAGACCGCAAGCTCTCCAAGTCACCGGATGCCATCGTGGGCGACGTGCGGCGCGTGCGCAAGGAAATCGAGGCCTCGCACCTGCCCGGCCTGCCGCTGTTCTTCACCGAGTGGAGCACCAGCTACAACCCGCGCGACCTGGTGCACGACAGCTACATGAGCGCGCCCTACATGCTCACCAAGCTGAAACAGACGCAGGGCCTGGCCCAGCACATGAGCTACTGGGTCTACAGCGACCTGTTCGAGGAGCCGGGTCCGCCGGACGCGCCCTTCCACGGCGGCTTCGGCCTGATGACGCGCGAAGGCATCCGCAAGCCGGTCTGGTTCGCCTACAAATACCTCGCCGCACTGAAGGGCAAGGAAGTGCCCACGAGCGACACCGCCACGTGGGCGAGCGTCGACGGTGACCAGGTGCAGGCCCTCGTCTGGGACTGGCGCCAGCCCGACCAGACCGCCAGCAACCGCAGCTTCTTCGGCAAGCCGCAACCCGCCACGGCCGCGGGCACGGTCACCGTCGAGCTGCGGCATCTGCCGCCCGGCCGCTACACGCTGACGCAGCGCCGCACCGGCTTCGAGGTCAACGACGCGCACACGGCCTACCTGAAGATGGGTTCGCCCAGGAACCTCGATGCGAAGCAGCTCGCGACGCTGCAGGGCCTGACGACCGACAAGCCCGAGCTGCGGCGCGAGATCGTCATCGGCACCAGCGGTTCGGCCGTCGTGCCGCTGAAGCTGCGCAGCCACGACGTGGTGCTGCTGAGCCTGCAGAAGGTGGGGCCGTGAGGCGGCGCGACACGCTGCTCGCGCTGCTGCCGCTGGCGGGTTGCGGCGGAGGCGGGGCCACGGCGGCCACCACGCCGACAGCCGCCACGCCTGCCGCCCCCACCGCACCGACGCCGCCGGCCACCACGGGCATGCGCGACCTGACCAGCCTGCAGCTCAGCAGGCTCATGGGTGCCGGCTGGAACCTCGGCAACTCGCTGGAGGCCATCGGCGGCGAGACGGCCTGGGGCAACCCGGCGACGACGCAGACGCTGATGACCGCCGTGAAAGCCGCCGGCTTCAAGACCGTGCGCATCCCGGTGTCGTGGAAGCAGTACGCCGACGCCAGCGACACCATCAAGGCCAGCTGGCTGGCGCGTGTCGCCGAGGTCGTCGGCTTCGCGCAGACGGCCGGCCTCGACGCGATCATCAACGTGCACTGGGACGGCGGCTGGCTGCAGCCCACCTATGCCGCGCAGGCCGGGGCCAACGCGCGCCTGACGAAGTTCTGGACGCAGATCGCCAACCACTTCAAGGGCTTTGATGACACGCTGCTGTTCGCCGGCACCAACGAGGTCATGGTGGAAGGCGACTACGGCACGCCCAAGGCCGAGTACGTCGCCGTGCAGAACGGCTTCAACCAGCAGTTCGTCAACGCCGTGCGCGCCACCGGCGGCAACAACGCGGTGCGCCACCTCGTCGTGCAGGGCTTCAACACCAACATCGACCACACGCTGGCCTTCGCCGTGCTGCCCGCCGACACGGCCAAGGACAGGCTGATGATGGAGGTGCACTACTACGACCCCTACAACTTCACGCTCAACGAGAAGTCGGCCATCTGGCAATGGGGTGCCGGCGCCACCGACGCCAAGGCCACCGAGACCTGGGCCAACGAGGCCTACGCGGATGCGCAGTTCCAGAAGATGAAGGCTGCCTATATCGACAAGGGCGTCCCGGTCATCCTGGGCGAGTTCGGCGCCATGCGCCGCACCGAGTACCCCGGCGCGGAGACCTACCGGCTGGCCTGGAACCGCTACATCGCCCGCGCGGCCTGGACGCGCGGCCTGGTGCCCGTCTACTGGGACGCCGGCGCCGCCACGGAGAACCACAGCAGCGGCCTGTTCAACCGCAGCACGGGCCAGCAGGTCTACCCGGCCATCATCAAGGCGCTGGTGGACGCGGCGACCTGACCGGGGCGTTCACCGCCCGTCGAAACGCCCGCGGACGACTCGGCCGCGACTGCAGGACTTGAATCGCGCCATTCGCGGGCGAATCAGCGCGCCCGCAATGGCCGGCCTGCCCGCGCATTCAACGGCGCGAGCCGCCGGCGACGGCTCAGCGGGCAATCAACAGGTCTTCCGGCTGCTTGCCCGCGGCAATCGCGTCCTTGAACCAGTTGGGGCGCTTGCCCACGCCGGACCAGGTGCGGCCGGCGCCATCGGTGTACTTGGCGACGCCACCCGTCTTCTTGGCGGCGGCGCGCCGCTTGCCCGGGGCCGCCGTGGCGCGCTTGCGGGCGGCGCGGGCGGGCCTGGCGCCAAACAACTCGTCGGCCGTGATGCCGTAATGGGCAATGGCTTCCTGAATGCGGGCGATCACGTCGGCTTTCTCTCGGGAACGCAACGCGTCCGCCTCTTTCTGCAATTGCGCAATCTGATTCAGCAGCGTCTGCAGGCTCTTCGCCATCGTGTCTCCAGCGACTCGTTGTTGTAACTGCCGCATTCAATCACAGAAGCCGCGTGCCCCGAATGACGCCATGCCGTCGCGGCGCATTCGGCCATGAATGAATCGGCTTGCCGGCGAGTGCCGCCGCGGGGCGGCGCCGGCCTACAGGCCGAGGGCGCGCAGCCCGACCCCGCGGCCCCGGCGCGGCGCGCACAGTGATCGCCGGTGCCAGCACCACGGCGGCCCCTCCCCCCGACAACGTCGCGGCCGCCTGCCCCCCCACTCACACAGGAGCACACCATGTCCTACCCCACCATCTCTTCCTCCAAGGTCGAAGGCACGACGGTCTACAACCTGCAGGGCGACAAGCTCGGCTCCATCGACGACCTCGTCATCGACAAGCGCAGCGGCCAGGTGCGCTACGCCGCACTGGAATTCGGCGGCTTCCTCGGCATCGGCACGGACCGCTACCCGCTGCCCTGGAACATGCTGAAGTACGACACGGTCAAGGACGGCTACGTCGTCAACCTCGACAAGGGCCAGCTCGAAGGCGCGCCGCGCTACACGGAAGACGAGCTGCCGACCTACTCCGACGACTACGGCCGCAAGGTGTACGACCACTACGGCATGCCCTGGATCTGATGACGACCCGCGCCACGTCGGACAACGGGAGGCGTTGTCCGACGCGGCGCAGGCGGCGCGGCTGACAGGCAGCCCGCCGCCACCTTTCTAAGCTGACCTCCGTGGCCCAAGGCCTGCCGGCCCAGCCCGCCCATCAACCCGAAGGAGAGACATGATGACCCGATTCCACGCCCCCCGCGCCCTGTGCGCCCTGCTGCTGGCCGGCCTCGCCGGCGCCGCGTCCGCCAACCTGACCAAGCCCGTCTACGACACCGCCAAGGACGAGGTCAAGGCGATGTTCAAGGCCGAGCGCGACAGCTGCGACAAGCTGTCCGGCAACACGAAGGACGTCTGCGTGGAACGCGCCAAGGGCCAGGAAAAGGTGGCACTGGCCCACCTGGAATACCAGTACACCGGCAACACCAAGGACCGCAACGACTACCTGGAGGCCCGCTACGAGGCCAAGTACAAGGTGGCCAAGGAAGCCTGTGACTCGATGTCCGGCAACGCCAAGGACGTCTGCGTGGCCGACGCCAAGGCTGCCCATGACAAGGCCAAGGCCGACCTGAAGGCCAACAAGAAGATCGCCGAGGCGCAGAACGACCAGATGGAAGCCAAGCTCAAGGCCGACTACAAGGCCGCCAACGAGCGCTGCGACTCGCTGTCGGGCAACGCCAAGGACAGCTGCCAGGCCAGCGCCAAGGCCCGCTACTTCCAGTAAGCAGGGACACGCTGAGGGCAGGCGGGCCGACAGGCCCGCCTTCTTTTTTTGCAGGCCGCCGAGAACCAGGCACGGGGCTTGCTGTGTCAGCACGTTACAAGCGGCATCTAAAACCGAATCACGCCGCGTTCGGGACCGCCTGGCCTGTGTCGGGCGCGAGGAGCCATTCATGTCGCGCGAGGACATCCGTGTCGTGCTGGTCGATGATGACATCGACACCTGTGAAACCCTGAGCAGCCTGCTGCAGTTCGACGGCTACAGCGTCCGCGTGGCCACGACCGCGCAGGACGCGATCACGGCCGTCAACGAGTACCAGCCCGTGTGTGCGCTGGTCGACCTGGGCCTGCCCGACTTCGACGGCTGCGAGCTCAGCAAGCGGCTGCGCGCCGCGCACGGCTCGGGCCTCGTGCTGATCGCCGTGACCGGTCGCAGCGGCGATGATGAACACAACGAGGCCATGGCCGCCGGTGTGGACCATGTGTTGTGCAAGCCGCTGTCCCAGGAAAGCCTCCGGCGCTTCTTTCCGCCGCGCACCTGATTTACCGGTACTTTTTACCGATCTGCCTGCCGGCGTCCTGCCGGACACGAGGACAAGCGATGACCGAGACAGGGCCGGAGAACTCCGGCCAATTCCGCCGCATCCTGACGCGCAACCTGATGCTGCCGCTGGGCATAGGCCTGCTGAGCATCGCCGTGTTCGTGGCGATGCTGATGCACCTGCTGTCGCTGCTGGACTGGGTGGACCACACCCACCGCGTCATCAACCGCGCCCAAGAGCTGACCACCCACATGTCCGACCAGGAAAGCGGCATGCGCGGCTTCCTGCTGTCCGGACAGGACAACTTCCTGACCCCGTACACGCTGGCCCGCGGCCGCTTCCTGGCGGACGCGGAGTCCATGCAGAAGCTGGTCGCCGACAACCCGGCGCAGGTGGAGCGGCTTCAGCGCGTGCGCATCGCCGCCGAGGCCTGGAACGATTTCGCCAAAGACGGCATCGCGCTGCGGCGCAGCGGCCGGCCGGTGGAGGACTTCGTGCGCACGGAGCGCGGCAAGCGGCTGTCCGACGACATCCGCCGCGACCTGCGCATGATGATCGACGCCGAGCTGCGCCTGCTGGGCGAGCGCAAGGAGGCGGCCAGCGACGGCACCTGGACGGCGGTCAGCGGCTTCGTGACGCTGCTGATGGTGGTGTCCGGGCTGATCGCCTGGGCCGGGCGGCGCGACATCCGGACGCTGTCGGGCGAATACAGCGACGCGCTGGCGCGCACCGTCGAGGCCGCCCGTGACAGCGAGCGGCGCGCCTGGCTGCGCGAAGCCCAGGTGGAACTCGCCAACGAGCTGGCCGGCGAACGCGCGGCCGCCGGGCTGGCGCGGCGCACGCTGGCCTTCCTGGCCCATCGGGTGGACGCCATCGTGTCGGCCGCCTTCATCCGCGGCGAAGACGGCCACCTGCAGCGCGTGGCCACGCACGGCCTGCAAGGCGACGACGGCGCGCCCGCCGACGCCGAGCAGGGGCTGGTGGGCCAGGTCTGGCGCGATGGCACGCTGCGCCGCCTGCCGGGGCTGCAGGACGACTTCCTGAAGGTGGCCACCAGCCTGGGCGCGATGGCGCCACGCGAGCTGGTGCTGCTGCCGGCCCTGCACGATGGCGAGGTCAACGGCGTGCTGGAGCTGGGCTTCCTGGCGCCGCCGGACGAGCGCACGCTGGCGCTGCTCGAACAGTTGCAGGCCTCGCTGGGCGCGCAGCTGGAGGCCGCGGCCTACCGCCAGCGCCTGCAGCGCTCGCTGGAAGAAACGCGCCAGCTCAACGAGGAGCTGCAGGTGCAGCAGGAGGAGCTGCGCACCGCCAACGAGGAGCTCGGCGAGCAGTCGCGCGTGCTGGCCGAGTCGCAGCTGCAGCTGGAAGAGCAGCGCGCCGAGCTGGAGCAGACCAATGTGCAGCTGGGCGAGCAAGCCGAGACGCTGTCGCGCCGCAATGCCGCGCTGACACAGGCGCAGACCGAGCTCAAGGAGCGCGCGATGGAGCTGCAGCGGGCCAGCCGCTACAAGTCCGAGTTCCTCGCCAACATGAGCCACGAGCTGCGCACGCCGCTGAACAGCTCGCTGATCCTGTCCAAGCTGCTGGTCGAGAACAAGCCGGGCAACCTGACCGACGAGCAGCTGCGCTTCGCCAAGACCATCTACAGCGCCGGCCAGGATCTGCTGACGCTGATCAACGACATCCTGGACCTGTCCAAGGTGGAGGCCGGCAAGCTGGACATCGCGCCGCGCGCGATGTCGCTGCGCGCATTGGCCGAGAGCATGAAGCGGCAGTTCGAGCCGCTGGCGCTGGACAAGCGGCTGGCCTTCAACGTGCAGCTCGCCGACGGCCTGCCTCCCACGCTGGTGACCGACGTGCAGCGCGTCGAGCAGATCCTGCGCAACCTGCTGTCCAACGCGGTCAAGTTCACCGAGAAGGGCGAGGTCACGCTGCGCATGGAGCCGCGGCCGGAAGGCGTCGCCTTCATCGTCAAGGACACCGGCATCGGCATTCCCGCCGCACAGCAGCAGCGCGTGTTCGAGGCCTTCCACCAGGGCGACGGCGCGCTGAACCGCCGCTTCGGCGGCACCGGGCTGGGCCTGTCCATCTCGCGCCAGCTGGGCGGCCTGCTCGGCGGCGACATCCAGCTCAGCAGCGTCGAGGGGGAAGGCAGCCAGTTCACGCTGCTGCTGCCGCTGGCGCTGCCTGCCGACCGCGCACCGGCCCCCGAGCGCCGCGAGCCGCCGCCCGCGCTTGCGCCCGTGCCGCCGCGGCACGAGCCGGTGCGGCCCGCGTTCGACGACGACCGCGCCGAACTGGGCCCCCACTCGCCGCAACAGCGCCTGGCGCTGGTGGTGGAGGACGACCCCGGCTTTGCCAGCGTGCTGTACGACCTGGCGCACGAGATGCAGTACCGCTGCATCGTCGCCTCCCAGGCCAGCGAGGCGCTGGCGCTGGCGAGCACGCACCTGCCGCAGGCCATCCTGCTGGACGTGCGCCTGCCCGACGGCTCCGGCCTGGCCGTGCTGCAGCGGCTCAAGGAAGACCCGCGCACCCGCCACATCCCCGTGCACGTCATCGCCGGCGAGGACTTCCGCGACGTGGCACTGCCGCTGGGCGCCGTGGGCACGGCCATCAAGCCCACCACGCGCGAGGACCTGATCGCCATCTTCCGCAAGCTGGAGCACCACGGCGCCGACGAGGTGCGCCGGCTGCTGCTGGTGGAGGACGACCCGCGCCAGCGCGACAGCATCGCCCAGCTGGTGGGCGACGACGGCATCGAGGTCGTCGCCGTGGGCAGTGGCAAGGAGGCCCTGGCGCGGCTGGACGGCGACCAGCACTTCGACTGCATGATCATCGACCTCAAGCTGCCCGACATGGACGGCACCGAGCTGCTGGCCCGCATGGCCGAGCGCGGCCCCGAGGCCCCGACGCCGCCGGTCATCGTCTACACCGGCCGCAACCTCAGCCGCGACGAGGAGGCCGAGCTCAACCGCTACTCGCGCTCCATCATCATCAAGGGCGCGCGCTCGCCCGAGCGGCTGCTGGACGAGGTCACGCTGTTCCTGCACCGCGTCGAATCGCGCATGAGCGGCGAGCGCCGCGACATGCTGCGTACCGCACGCAACCGCGAGCAGGTGTTCGAGGGCCGCAAGGTGCTGCTGGTGGACGACGACATGCGCAACATCTTCGCGCTGACCAGCGTGCTCGAGCAGCGCGGGCTGACCGTGGAGCCCGCCCGCAACGGCGTGGAGGCGCTAGAGAAGCTGGAGACGCACACCGACGTCGACATCGTGCTGATGGACATCATGATGCCGGTCATGGACGGCCTGGAGGCCACGCGCCGCATCCGCGCCGACGCGCGCTGGCAGAAGCTGCCCGTCATCGCCATCACCGCCAAGGCCATGCGCGACGACCAGGAGCAGTGCCGCAAGGCCGGCTGCAACGACTACCTGGCCAAGCCGGTGGAGCTGGACCGCCTGGTCTCGCTGCTGCGCGTGTGGCTGCCGAGCACCGCATGAAGCGCCCGAACTTGCGGGCCGAACGCCGGGTGTGGGCCTGATGCCGCAAGCCCTGCTGGACCTCGAAGTGCGCCTGCTGATGGAGGCCATCTACGCGCGCTACAACCACGATTTCCGCGAGTACTCGGGCGCGTCGCAGAAGCGCCGCGTGCTGCACGCGGTGGAACAGCTGCGCTGCGAGTCGGTGTCGGCGCTGCAGGGCCTGGTGCTGCGCGATGCGCGCGCGTTCGCGCAGCTGCTGGAAATCCTGACCGTGCCGTTCACGGAGATGTTCCGCGAGCCGGAGTTCTTCATCGCGCTGCGCGAGCAGGTCATGCCGGTGCTGCACACCTACCCGTCGCTGAAGGTCTGGGTGGCCGGCTGCGCGAGCGGCGAGGAGGTCTACTCGCTGGCCATCCTGCTGCACGAGGAAGGCCTGCTGGAACGAAGCATCATCTACGCCACCGACATCAATCCCGCCATGCTGGAGCGGGCGCGCCAGGGCATCTTCTCCACCAACGACGTGCAGCAGTACACCCGCAACTACCAGGCCGCCGGCGGCAAGCGCGGCTTCTCCGACTACTACACCGCGGCCTACGGCGCGGCGCGCTTCGACCGCGAGCTGGTCAAGCGCGTCACCTTCGCCGACCACAGCCTGGCCACCGACCATGTGTTCTCCGAAACCCACCTGATCTGCTGCCGCAACGTGCTGATCTACTTCAACCGCAACCTGCAGGACCGCGCCATCGGGCTGTTCGCCCAGTCGTTGTGCCATCGCGGCTTCCTGGGGCTGGGCAGCAAGGAGAGCCTGGACTTCTGTGCCAACGGGGCCGCCTTCGAACCCGTGGCCCAGCGCGAACGCATCTTCCGCAAGCGATGACCGCGCGGCGCCCGCCCATCGAACTCGTCGTCATCGGCGCCTCCGCCGGCGGCGTGGCGGCACTGCTCGCGCTGCTGGCGCCGCTGCCCGCCAGCTATGCGCTGCCGGTCGTCGCGGTGCTGCACCTGCTGCCGCGCCACGAGAGCCAGCTCGGCCACGTGCTGAGCCACCACCTGGCCCTGCCCGTGCGCGAGCCGCGCGACAAGGAACCCGTGCAGGCCGGCGCCGTCTACGTGGCCGCCGCCGACTACCACCTGCTGGTCGAGGCCGACCGCAGCTTCGCGTTCAGCAGCGAGCCGCCGGTCGCATTCGCGCGCCCCTCCATCGACGTGCTGATGCAGAGCGCCGCCGACGCCTACGGGCCCGCGCTGGCCGGCGTGCTGCTGACCGGTGCCAACATGGACGGCGCCGAGGGCATGGCCGCCATCCGTGCCGCCGGCGGCCTGACCGTCGTGCAGCAGCCCCAGGAGGCCGAGGTCGCCACCATGCCCGAGGCCGCCATCGCACGCAGCCGGCCCAGCCTGGTGCTGCCGCTCAAGGACATCCGCGCGCTGCTGCTGCGGCTGGGCGCCGAGAGGGCGGCGGCGTGACGGACATGGTCAACCTGCTCATCGTCGACGACCTGCCCGAGAACCTGCTCGCACTGCAGGCGCTGCTGCATGACGACCACCTGATGCTGCACACCGCCACGACGGGCGAGGCGGCGCTGTCGCTGCTGCTGGAACACGAGTTCGCGCTGGCGCTGCTGGACGTGCAGATGCCCGGCATGTCGGGCTTCGAGCTGGCGGAGCTGATCCGCGGCAGTTCACGCACCCGCCACCTGCCCATCGTCTTCGTCAGCGCCGCCGACCGCGACCAGTCCCACACCTTCCGCGGCTACGAGAACGGCGCGGTCGACTTCCTCTACAAGCCGCTGGATGCGCACACCGTCAAGAGCAAGGTACGCGTGTTCACCGAGCTGTACTGCAAGAGCCGCGAACTGCGCCGCCAGCTCGTCGAGCTGGAAGCCGCCCGGGCCGACCAGCAGCGCCTGCTCGACGAGCTGCAGCACACGCAGGCCGACCTGCAGCGCGCGCTGAAGATGCGCGACGAGTTCATGTCCATGGTCACGCACGAGCTGCGCACGCCGCTGGGCGTCATGGCGCTGGAAGTCATCATGCGCCAGCAACGGCTGGACAAGGGCGACCTCGGCTGGTTCAGCCCCGAGCGCCTGCAGGCCATGCTGGACAAGGACGCCCGCCAGGTGCGCAGCATGACCCGCCTCATCGAGGACATGCTGGACATCTCGCGCATCCAGCACGGCATGCTGTCCATCCGCCCGCAGCCCACCGACCTGGGCGAGCTCGCCCGCCGCGTGGTGGCCGACTTCGAGGGCCAGTACCAGCAGAGCCCGCAGCAGGTGCCGCTGCAGCTGCAGGCCCAGCCCGGCATCGTGGGCCACTGGGACGACAACCGCATCGCGCAGGTGCTGATCAACCTGCTGAGCAACGCGCTGCGCTACGGCCAGGGCAAGCCGGTGCGGGTGGACGTGGACATGGACGACGAAGGCCGCGCGCGGCTGACCGTGACGGACCAGGGCCCCGGCATCCCGGCCGAGGACCAGCGGCGCATCTTCCAGCAGTTCGAGCGCCTGGCCGCGACGGCCAAGGCGCCCGGCATGGGGCTGGGGCTGTTCATCAGCCAGCAGTTCGTCCAGGCCCACGGCGGCCACATCGCCGTGCACAGCACGCCGGGCCAGGGCGCCCGCTTCGAGGTGCTGCTGCCGCTGACGCCGGCCTGACGCCGCACTGTTGCGGCCAGCCCGCAGCCGGTGGGCGCCGGCCCGATGTCCGCCGGCCTTTTGCCGCACAAGTCACGGCAGGCCGGCCCGCCGGCGCCGCTCAGAACGCATGGCGACACCCATTTCTGATGAAATTTCATGCGGTTTCATCTGTCGTCGCCCGCAGATCGAGAAGGCCAGTCCGGGCGGTTTCGTTGCACGTCCCTCAAGGCGGTTCCCATGAATTTTTTGGCTAACCTGCGCATCGGCCAGCGCCTCGCCGCAGGCTTCACGGTCGTGACGCTGTGCCTGGTCGCGATCGCCGGGCTGGGCTATGTCGCCATCCAGTCGCTGAACGCCGAGATCAACCAGCTCATCGGCACGGACTACAAGGCCGTGGCGCTGGCCAACCGCGCCAAGGCCGAGGTGGGCGACGCGTCGCGCAGCCTGATGACGACGCTCATCATGACCGGCGAGGAGCAGATCAAGAAGGAGCTGGACAGCATCGCCTCGCTGATGGCCTCGCACGAGAAGACCATGGCCGAGCTCAAGCCGCTGCTGACCGACGAGGCCAGCCTGGAGCTGCTGAAGGCCGTCGACGAGGCGCGCGCCAAGTTCGTGCCCGCGCAGGCGGGCGTCGTGAAGATGGTGGCCGCCGGCGACGCCGAGGGCGCGACGCTGAAGTACCAGTTCGCCGTGCGCCCCGCGCAGGGCAAATACATGGCCGCGCTGAACAAGCTGGTGGACGCGCGCAACGTCGCGATGGACGAGGCCGGCCGCAAGTCCAACGGCGTGGCCGGCAAGACCAAGCTGCTGCTGGCCGCGCTGGCCGCCGCCGCCATCGCCGCCAGCGTGCTGACGGGCGTGCTCATCACGCGCGGCATCGTCAACCCGCTGCGCGGCGCCGTGAGCCTGGCGCGCAAGGTGGCCTCGGGCAACCTGACCAGCCAGATCGACGTGCGCGGCCGCGACGAGACCGGCGAGCTGCTGCAGGCGCTGTCGGAGATGAACGAGAGCCTCAAGGGCATCGTCGGTCGCGTGCGCGAGGGCACGGAGTCCATCGCGTCGGCGTCCAGCGAGATCGCCAGCGGCAACCTGGACCTGTCGGTGCGCACCGAGGCGCAGGCGGCGTCGCTGGAGCAGACGCTGTCGGCCATGAAGACGCTGACCGACGCCGTGCAGCAGAACGCACAGAACGCGCAGCAGGCCAACCAGCTGGCGCAGGCGGCGTCCAGCGTCGCGGCCGAAGGCGGCGCCGTGGTGGCCCAGGTCGTCACGACGATGGGCAGCATCGACGCGTCGAGCAAGAAGATCGTCGACATCATCAGCGTCATCGACGGCATCGCCTTCCAGACCAACATCCTGGCGCTGAATGCCGCGGTGGAGGCGGCGCGCGCCGGCGAGCAGGGCCGCGGCTTCGCCGTCGTGGCCGGCGAGGTGCGCTCGCTGGCCGGCCGCAGCGCCGAGGCGGCCAAGGAGATCAAGCGCCTCATCGGCGACTCGGTCGAGAAGGTGGCCCAGGGCAGCGAGCTGGTGGCCAAGGCCGGCAGCACCATGCAGGGCGTGGTGGCGAGCGTGCAACGGATGACCGACATCATGGGCGAGATCACCCACGCCAGCACCGAACAGAGCGCCGGCATCGAGCGCGTCACGCATACCATCCACGACATGGACAAGAGCACGCAGCAGAACGCCGCGCTGGTGGAGCAGGCCGCCGCCGCCGCCGACTCGCTGCGCACTCAGGCCCAGGGTCTGGAGGAAGTGGTCAGCCTCTTCCAACTCGAAGCGGCCCGCTGACGCGCCGCCCCACAAGATCAGGAGACTCCATGAAGACGAAGCTTGTCATCCGCTGCCTCGGCGCGCTGGGCCTGGCCCTCGGCCTCGCGGGCGCCGCGCAGGCCATCGAGGTCGGCGGCCTGAAGTTCGACGACACCGCCAGGGTCGCCGGCAAGGAGCTGAAGGTCAACGGCGCGGGCGTGCGCACGCGCGTCATCGTCAAGGTCTACGCGCTGGTGCTGTACCTGCCCGAGAAGAAGGACACCACCGCCGGCGTGCTGGAGAGCAGCGGCCCGCGCCGCTTCAGCCTGGGGCTGCTGCGCGAGGTGACCGGCGAGGACCTGGGCCAGGCCTTCATGGCCGGCATCACCGCCAACACCGACAAGGCCGAGCGCTCCAAGTTCGTCAACCAGCTCGCGCAGTTCGGCGAGGCCTTCGTCAACATCCCGCAGGGCAAGAAGGGCGACGTCATCACCGTGGACTGGGTGCCCGACACCGGCACCGTCATGTTCCTCAACGGCAAGCCCATCGGCGAGCCGATGAAGGACATCGCGTTCTACAACGCCGTGCTGAAGATCTGGCTGGGCGACAAGCCGGTCGATTCCTCCCTCAAGCCCCAACTGCTGGGCAAGAGCTGACGTGAGTCTTCAGCCCCTCGCCCAACCTCGCTTCGCTGAACGCGAGCGAGTCTGGTCGGTCCCCCGAGGGGACGGCGATGCTCGCGGCGTTGAGCCGCGAGCACATCGCCCACGGACCGGCTTGGGGCGGCCCGGCGCTCGGTCCGCGGTACAGCCTTCCCCCACCTCGAGCGTGGCGATCAACGCCGCGACAGCATGATCCCCCCTGCCGTGCCGCGGCGCGGCCCGCCAAATCCATCTTGAGTCGCAAGCCCTCGTCCTCCCTGTTCGCTGCCCTGGCGCTGGGCGCCAGCGTCGGCCTGCTTCTGCCCGCCGTCATCGTGGGCGGGCTGTTCATCGGGCTGCGCGAGTCGCAGGTCACCGAGCAGGCGCTGCAGCGCGACCTGGATGCCAAGCTGGACGTGCTGGCCAGCAGCCTGCCCGAGCTGCTGTGGAACCTGGACGCCGTCGCCGCGCGCGAGGTGGTGTCGGCCATCGTCAAGTCGCCCGAGGTCGTGCGCGTCAGCGTCAGCGACGCGTCGCAGGGCCTGCCCTTCATCGAGAACCACTTGCCCGAGCGGCGGCTGGGCAAGACGCTGACCGGCGCGCGCGACATCATGCGCGGCGCCACGCGCATCGGCCACATCCAGATCGAGATCGACGACCACCTCAGCACCACCGCGCTGGCCCGCCAGCGCTGGCTGTACGGCGCCACGGTCGGCGGCCAACTGCTGGTGTCGCTCGCGCTGGTGCTGTGGCTGCTCAATTCACGGCTGTTCCGCCCGCTGCGGGAGCTGGGCGGCTTTGCCAACGACCTCGCGCAAGGCCGCTTCAGCGCCAAGCTGGAGCACAAGCGGCGTGACGAGATCGGCCTGCTGGGCGCCGACCTGGAACACATGCGCGACGCGCTGCAGCAGCAGTTCGACGCGCAGCGCGCCCTCATCGAGCGGCTGCGCGGCATGGCCGAGACGGTGCCCGGGGGCGTCTTCCAGCTGCGCCTGGCGGCGAATGGCGAGTTCAGCTTCGCCTACGTCAGCGAGGCGGTGCGCGAGTACTTCCCGCTGGGCGGCGCCGAGCTGAGCCGCAGCGCCGCGCCGTGGTTCGACTGCATCCACGGCGACGACCGCGCCGCGGTGCGCGAGAGCCTGCTGGCCTCGGGCCGCTCGCTAAGCCCCTGGCAGCAGGAGTTCCGCACGCCGCAGCCGGACGGCGCGGAGCGCTGGATCTACGGCAACGCCATCCCGCAGCGCGAGGCCGACGGCGGCGTGCTGTGGCACGGCTTCCTGACCGACATCTCGCGCGAGCGCCGCGACGCGTTGGAGCTGGAGCGCTACCGCCATCACCTGGAAGAACTCGTCGAGGCGCGCACGGCCGAGCTGGCCGAGGTGTCGCAGGCGGCGCAGGCGGCCAGCCTGGCCAAGAGCGCCTTCCTGGCCAACATGAGCCACGAGATCCGCACGCCGATGAACGCCATCATCGGCCTGACCTACCTGGCCCAGAGCGACGCCGTCGAGCCCGGCCAGCAGCAGCGCCTGCAGAAGGTGGCCAACGCGGCCGAGCACCTGCTCAGCGTCATCAACAACGTGCTGGACTTCTCCAAGATCGAGGCCGGCAAGGTGCAGCTGGAGCAGCGACCCTTCACCGTCGACGAGGTGCTGGACAACATCGCCAACATGACGACGCAGGCGGCCGCGGCCAAGCGGCTGCGCGTGGAGACCGACGTGGCGCCCGAGCTGTCGGGCCGCGTGCTGCTGGGCGACCCGCAGCGCATCGCCGAGGTGTTGCTGAACTTCGCCGGCAACGCGGTCAAGTTCACCGAGACCGGCTTCGTGCGGCTGGCCGTGCGCCTGGAAGGCCCGGCCGACGGCGCGAGGCTGCCGCTGCGCTTCGAGGTGCAGGACAGCGGCATCGGCATCTCGGCCGAGGCGCAGACGCGGCTGTTCCGCGACTTCGAGCAGGCCGACAGCTCCACGACGCGCCGCTACGGCGGCACGGGCCTGGGCCTGGCCATCTGCCGCCGCCTGGCCGGCCTGATGGGCGGCCGTGTCGGCGTGGACAGCGAGCTGGGCCGCGGCAGCCGCTTCTGGTTCGCGCTGGACGTGGAAGCCACGGCCCAGGCGCAGCCCGCGCCGGCCGTCGCGCCGCGGCCGCATTCCGTGCGCGAGCGCCTGGCCGAGCTGGCCCGCACCACGTCACCGCGCCTGCTGCTGGCCGAGGACAACGCGGTGAACCAGGAAGTGGCCGTCGCGCTGCTCGGCAGTGCCGGGCTGACCGTGGACGTGGCCGCCGACGGCCAGCAGGCCGTCGACATGGTGAAGACCGGCGACTACGCGCTGGTGCTGATGGACGTGCAGATGCCCGTCATGGACGGCCTGGACGCGACGCGCGCCATCCGCCGCCTGCCGCAGGGCGCCACGCTGCCCATCATCGCGATGACGGCCAACGCCTTCGACGAGGAGCGCCAGCGCTGCCTGGACGCCGGCATGGACGACCACGTCGCCAAGCCCGTCGTGGCCGAACAGCTGTTCGCGACGCTGTACGACTGGCTGTCCGGCGCCCGCGCGCCGCGCACGCGCCCCACCGCCTGAAGCCCTGCTGACGACGCGGTGACCCGGTGCCGCCGCCCCGCCGGCGCTAGAGTCGTTGCACGCCAATCAGGGAGGCGCTGCCATGAAGACCTGGGTTCTGGGCTTGCTGTTTCTGTGCGGTTCCGTGCTCGCCGAGGCGCAGCAGCGGCTCGTGCTGGCCACCGAGGAATACCCGCCCTACAACATGAGCGACGCGCAGGGCCGCGTCGTCGGCATCTCCACCGACATCGTCAAGGCGCTGCTGGACGCCGCCGGCGTGGAGCACGAGGTGGCGATCTACCCGTGGGCGCGTGCCATCGCGATGGCGCGCACCCAGATCAACACCTGCGCGTACTCCATGTCCCGCACGCCGGAGCGCGAGGAGCTGTACCGCTGGATAGGCCCGCTGGTGGTCAACGACTGGGCGCTGTTCGCGCGCGCCGGCGCCAGCCGCCCCGCGCACCTGGAGGAGGTGCTGAACATGCGCATCGGCAGCTACCAGGGCGACGCCATCGTCAGCTACCTGCAGACGCGCGGCTACCTGGTGGACGTGGCGCCCAGCGACGACGCCAACCCCAAGAAGCTGCTCGCCGGCCGCATCGACTACTGGGCCACCGGCCGGCTCATCGGCCAGTACCGGCTGCGGCAGCAAGGCCTGGCCGGCATTGAGCCGGTGCTGAACTTCAACCGCACCGAGATGTACCTCGCCTGCCACCGGCAGCTGCCCGAAGAGCAGGTGAAGCTGCTGAACGCGACGCTGCAGCAGCTGGACAGGAAAGGCGTCGTCAAGCGCATCTACGCCGCCGCGGGCTACACCCCGTGAGCCGCGCCCGCGTGCCGGGCGCGCGGGGCTACTGCGACTCCTTGATGAGCCGGCCGGACCCCGCCTGCAGCGGCCGCGCGTTCATCGGGTACAGCCGCGCGAACACGTTGATCTGCTGCAGCGTCACCGCCACCGGCTGGCGCATCACCATCCACAGCACGCCCTCGCTGCACGGCGGCGTCGTCAGCGAGCCCATGTAGGCGTAGTAGCCGCGGTTCTCGGGCAGCAGCTGGTTCAGGTCGATCTGGGCCTGCGCCTGCAGCGTCTCGCCCTTCTCCAGCGGCAGATTGGCCCACACGGTCTGCAGCACCGGCTGGGGCGGGCTGTCGGGCCCGCGCTCCAGCAGCACGGCCACGACGGCCAGCTTGCCGGACGAATCCCGGTGCACGAGGTGGGCCACCATGTCGAACTGCCGGCCGTTGACGCGCTCCTCGCCCGGCCGGTGGAAGTGGAACTGCACCAGCTCGTAGCGCCGCCCCATCACCGTCAGGCCGTTGCCCGGCGCGACGTTGACCTGCACCGTGTGGCCGTTGTCCAGCACCGAGAAGCCGCTGGGCCGGTAGTCGAAGGCGATCTTCTCCAGGTCCACCGCGATGCCGTCGCGGATGTCGATGGGGCTCTGCCGCGTGCCCACGGCGCACAGCTTGTTGTCCGGCGACAGCTCCGCCCAGCGGTCGGGGCCGATGTCGCCGGTGTAGCCCCAGTGCGCCGGCTTGGGTGGCTCGACCTTGGCCGGCCGTGCGGCGGCACGTGGCGCCGGCTTTGCGACGGCCGTGCCTTCGGGCTTGGTCGCCAGCCGCTCGGCCAGGCGCTGGCGCAGCGTCTCGACCGGCTCGCCCGCCTCCTGCGCCGGCACCGGCGCCGCCAGCGCCAGCAGGCAGGCGGCGACGGCCAGGGGTGTGTTCGTCCTCATCCCTGCGATTTCGGCCACCGCGCCGTCAGCTTGAGGACGTCGCGCCCGCGTCAGCTGGCCACGGAGCGCCGCACGCCATACCAGGCCACCAAGCCGACGCCCATCAGCGCGGCCGAGGCCAGCGCCAGCGCCACCGTGGAATGCATCACCAGCGGCACCAGCAGCCCGGCCACCAGCCCGTTGGCCGCCGAGCCGATGCTGGCCTGCAGCGACGACGCCATGCCGCGCCGCTCGGGCACCTGGTCCAGCACCAGCAGCGTGACCACCGGCACCATCAACGCCCAGCCGAACGAGAACAGCCCGATCAGCGGCAGCGCCCAGAACGCGCTCAGCGGCGCGAACAGGTTCAGCGTGACGTTGACCACCGACACCGCCACCATGATGCGGAAGCCCCGCATGATCTGGCGCTGCGGGCTCATCTTGCCGGCCAGCCGGCCGCTGACCGCCGCGCCGGCCATGATGCCGCCGATGGTGCACAGGAAGAACCAGAAGAACTGCGTCGCGCTGAAATGCAGGTGCTCGCCGAGGAACACCGGCGTGGCCAGCACGTACAGGAACATGCCGTTGAACGGGATGCCGCTGGCCAGCACCAGCATCATGAACTTGGGGCTGGTGCACAGCCGCCAGTAGTCGCGCATCAGCGCGCCGACCTGGAAGGGCTGGCGCATGTTGGCGTGCAGCGTCTCGGGCAGCAGCCGCCAGTTCGCGACCCACAACGCCGCGCCCACCGCCGTCAGGAACCAGAAGATGGAATGCCAGTCGGCGTGCACGAACAGGAAGCCGCCCACGATGGGCGCGATGGCCGGCGCGACGCCGAAGAACAGCGTCACCTGCGACATCACGCGCTGCGCGTCCGCGGGCGGGAACATGTCGCGGATGATGGCCCGCGACACGACGATGCCCGCCCCGGCCGACATGCCCTGCACCGTGCGCCAGAACACCAGTTGGCCGATGCTGCCGGCCACCGCACAGCCCAAGCTGGCGCCGGTGAACACGGCCAGGCCGATCAGCACCACGGGCCGGCGGCCGAAGCAGTCCGACAGCGCGCCGTGGAACAGGTTCATCAGCGCGAAGCCGAACAGGTAGGCCGACAGCGTCTGCTGCATCTGCACCGGCGTCGCGTCCAGCGCCTGCGCGATGCCGGAGAACGCCGGCAGGTAGGTGTCGATGGAAAACGGCCCCACCATGGCCAAGCCGGCCAGCAGCACGGACAGGGCCCAGCGGGGCGCGCGCCACAGGCGGCTGGCGTCAGGATTCATCGGGAGGCGGTCGGTAGACGGGCGATGCTGCCGCGGGTTGCGGCCATGGGCCAGTGTATCGACGCCCCCTCGCGCGCGCCGCGCCGGGGTTGTTGCGGACCGGGCCCGACAACGTCAAAGAGTGAAGCAAGCCGATAGGCCGGATTCTGTGCACCGGGGTCGCCCCCGGCGTGACCGCCATTCCTCTGGGCCGGACATCGCTGCCCGGCTCGGTGCCACCTACCCGCCAGCTCTGCGAGCCGCATCAACGCTGGCCTACTTGGTGTTGCTGCGCGTAGAGATTGCCCGTTTCACCTCTGTCGGGCGAACCCAACAGAACTCGTCTCTGTTGCTCTGATCCTCGGCTTTCGCCGGGCAGCCGTTAGCT
>JAYSCT010000017.1:0-48197 GCA_041914785.1 Roseateles sp. | reverse complement strand
AGGTCTTGGCGCCCGAGGCCAGCGCCAGGATCTGGTGGCCCAGGCAGATGCCGAACACGGGGATGCCGGATTCCACCAGTTGTGCGGTGGCCTGGATGGCGTAGTCGCAGGGTTCCGGGTCGCCGGGGCCGTTGGACAGGAAGACGCCGTCCGGCTTCAGCTCGAACACGGCGCTGGCGGGCGTCTGAGCCGGCACGACGGTGATCTTGCAGCCACGCTCGGCCAGCATGCGCAGGATGTTGTTCTTCGCGCCGAAGTCGTAGGCGACGACATGGAATTTCGGATCCGCTTGCGTGCCGTAGCCGCTGCCGAGCTTCCACTCGGTCTGCGCCCAGGTTTCACGCTCGGTGCGGCTGACGACCTTGGCGAGATCCAGCCCGGCCATCGACGGCGCGGACTTGGCCTGGGCCACGGCTTCGTCGATGTCCGCCTGCGTCAGCGCCTGGCCCGCGGGCAGCGCCAGGATGCAGCCGTTCTGGGCGCCCTTGGTGCGCAGCACGCGCGTCAGGCGGCGCGTGTCCAGGCCGGCGATGGCGACCGTGCCCTGCTCGCGCAGGTAGGCGTCCAGCGTCTTGCCCGAACGGAAGTTGGACGCGCGGATCGGCAGGTCCTTGATGACCAGGCCGGCGGCGAAGACCTTGCCGGCCTCGACGTCTTCCTCGCTGATGCCGTAGCTGCCGATGTGCGGGTACGTCAGCGTGACGATCTGGCGGCAGTAGCTGGGGTCGGTCAGGATTTCCTGGTAGCCGGTCAACGAGGTGTTGAACACGACTTCGCCGACCGTCTTGCCGGTCGCACCGATGGACTGGCCTCGGAACACCGTCCCATCCGCCAGAGCCAGGATTGCTTGAGGGGGATGGAGCAGGTCGGTCAGCACAAAGGGTCTCCGCAAGTGGATCGCGTGCCCGGCATCAACCCGCCTGATCGAGCTCAGGACGGGCCAGCTTGTGGAAACCGTGGGGGGTTTTGGTGCCGGGCGGCTTAGGGTTCAGGTAAACCGATCGAGTATAGCCGACCCGGGTTAGTACGGAGGCTTCGTGACCACTCCGCGACGGCTTCGTGACGCCTCAAAGTGCCGCGATACCGGCCTTGGCGATCTCCGCGTCCTCGCTGGACTTGACGCCGCTGACGCCCACCGCACCGACGACCTGCCCGTCGACCAGGATGGGCACGCCGCCCTCCAGCGTGCCGTACATACCGGGCACGCTGAGGAAGGACACCCGGCCGCCGTTGATCATGTCCTCGTAGACCTTGGACTCGCGGCGCCCCACGGCCGACGTGTGCGCCTTGGCCGGCGCGAACATGGCGGAGCTGGGCGAAGCGCCGTCCAGCCGCTGCAGCCACAGCAGGTGGCCGCCGGCGTCGACGATGGCGATGGACACGGCCCAGCCCTTTTCCAGGGCATGGGCCTCGGCGGCGGCGGCGATGCGCTTGACGTCGGAGAGTTCGAGTTGGGCTTGCTGTTTCATGGCTTGATTTCCGAGGGACAGCCCCCAATGTAGCCCGTCGACACCGCCCTAGAATACCCGCGGTTTCCCATTCGTCCCTCGGAGGATTCACATGAACGAAAGCCTGCAAACCCAATACGGCTACGCCGCCGCGGGCCTTGCCGCCGACCGCCAGCGCGTGCTGCGCAACACCTACTGGCTGCTGGCCCTGTCCCTCGTGCCGACCGTGCTGGGCGCCTGGATCGGCGTGTCCACCGGCATGTTCAGGACCATGGGCGCCGGCATGAGCGCCATCATCTTCTTCGCCGGCGCGTTCGGCCTGATGTTCGTCATCGAGAAGACCAAGGACAGCGCCGCCGGCGTCGCCGCGCTGCTGGCGTTCACGTTCTTCATGGGCCTGATGCTGTCGCGCCTGGTGGGTCACGTGCTGGGCTTCAGGAACGGCACGTCACTGGTGATGACCGCCTTCGGCGGCACCGCGGCCGTGTTCTTCACGATGGCCAGCCTGGCCACCGTCATCAAGCGCGACCTGTCGTCTTGGGCCAAGTTCCTGGTGGTCGGCGCCGTCATCCTGATGATCGCCGGCATCGCCAACATCTTCCTGCAGTCCTCGGCCCTGCTGCTGACGATGCTGGTGCTGTCGCTGGGCGTCTTCTCGGCCTTCATGCTGTACGACATCAAGCGCGTCATCGACGGCGGCGAGACCAACTACATCAGCGCCACGCTGGCCATCTACCTGGACATCTACAACGTGTTCCAGAGCCTGCTGTCGCTGCTGGGCATCTTCGGCGGCGACCGCGACTGACGCGCCCTCGCAACCAACGACAAGGCGGCCCGCGGGCCGCCTTTTTCATGCGCTCATCCAGAGCTCATCGCCGTCGCGCCAACGTGGCCAGGCCACGCCGGCTCGAACGACGACCCCGCGCCTACTTGGCCGGCACGAAGTTGCGCAGCACGAACGGCGCGCTGAGCCACAAGGGCTGGCCGACCTGCCCGATCTGCACCGACAGCGCCACGCTGCCGGCCGGCTGATCCACCTGCGACGTGCCGGTCAGCACGACCGGCTCCAGCTTGTTCGTCAGCACCGCCGAGCCCGACACCACGGCGGTGTACGGCGCCGTGTTGAGCTGCAGGGACACCGGCACGGTGACCTGCGCCTTGGCGTCGTCCGTGTCCAGCCGCGCCCAGAGCAGCACCTGCAGCTTGTCGCCCTTGCGGATGTCACCGGTGATGGGCGCCATGGCGCCGATGTCCCACGGGTTGGCACGCTTGCCCTGCAGCGCCACGCGCAGGCAGGTCTTGCCCGAGGCCTCGCAGGCCACCTGCTGCGTGGACTGCCCCTCCCCGTACACCGACCAAGCGCTGACCTTGTTGACGTTGATGAGGTGGTCCAGCGCCGGATCGCTGCTGCGCGCGGCGGCGGGCGCTGCCGCGGCCACCGGGGCGCCGGGCGACGGCACCAGCGCGTTCAGGATGGGCTTGACCCAGCCGTCCGACTTCATGTCCCAGACGATGAAGTCGGAGTCGAACTGCCAGTAGCTCCAGCCGAAGCCGCGCGCCTCGGCCGTGCGAGCGACGGTTGACGTCCACGCCACGCGCTGCGCCAGCGCGCCCGTCTCCAGTGCACCGAACTCGCCCAGCAGGATGGGCCGGCCGTGCTTCTGCGCCCAGGCCTTGACCTTGTCGAAGTCCTTGCCGATCTGCTCGCGCTCGGTGGCCGTGCCCCACGTGATGCCCGAGGTGTTCTTGAACTCCTCCACCCAGTGCGCCCCCTGGTGCGTGAACGGGAACGGCGAGTAGTAATGGAAGGTCACCACCAGATTGCGGTCGGCCTCGGGCAGCTTCAGGCTGTCCAGGTGATCCATCGAGTTCCAGAACTTGGGGCCCACGACGACCCGGCGCTTCGGGTTGGTCTCGCGGATGATCTGCAGGTTCTCGGCCAGGATGTCGTTCCAGAGCGGATCGGCCGCGCCGTTGGGTTCGTTCAGGATCTCGAAGAGCACGCCGTCCGGCGCGTCCTTGTAGCGCGGCGCCACCTGGCGCCAGAAGGCCTTGAGCCTGCTGCGGCAGGTGTCGATGGACTTGGCGCAGTCCATGAAGTTGTGCTGGTCGATGATGACCTGCAGGCCGGCGTCCAGCGACGCGGCCAGCACCTCGTCGAGCTGCTTGAACCAGCTCGCCGGCAACTGGCCCGCGGCGTCCATGTGCTCGAAGGCATGCAGGTTCACCCGCACATGGTCGAAGCCGCCGTCGCGGATGGCCTGCAGATGCCGCATCTGGAAGCGCGCCTTGGCGGGCTCCTTCCAGATCGGGTCATAGCCCAGCACGTTCACGCCGCGCTTGAGCGCCTGGGCCGGCAGGGTCACGCCCTGCGCCAGCGCGGTGGACGCCAGGCTGAATGCCAGGCAGGCAGCGCCGAGCAGGCGCGGAAGATGGGTTCGCAACATGGCCAGCCTCTTGTCTCCGTGGAATGGCGTCGGTGCGGCGCTTGCATGGCGCTCGCACTCGGCGGGAAGAACTAAACAAACTTGGTTTGTTTATTCATTCTTCCGTACATCCACACGTCCGCCTCCTCGGGTTGTCCCGAAGAGCAGGCGTCAGGCCGGCATGTTTACTAAAACGTCAACGGTCGAAGACCGCGATGCTTTCGACGTGGGCGGTGTGCGGGAACATGTTCACCGCGCTGGCCGCCGTGCAGCGGTAGCCCGCCACGTTGACCAGCAGCCCGGCGTCGCGCGCCAGCGTCGCCGGGTTGCAGCTGACGTAGACGATGCGCTTGGGCGCCGTCCAGCCCGGCGCCAGCGACGGGTCCTGCGCGATGTCGGCCACGGCCTTGGCCAGCGCGAACGCGCCCTCGCGCGGCGGGTCGATGAGCCAGCGGTCGGCCGTGCCGTCCAGCGCCAGCAGCTCGGGCGTCATGTCGAACAGGTTGCGCGCGACGAAGCTGGTCTTGTGCGCCAGGCCGTTGGCCGCAGCGTTCTCGCGCGAGCGCTGCACCAGCGTCTCGCTGCCTTCGATGCCCAGCACCTCGCGCGCCTGCGTGGCCAGCGGCAGCGTGAAGTTGCCCAGGCCGCAGAACCAGTCGATGACGCGGTCGTCCTTCTGCACCGCCAGCAGCCGCAGCGCGCGGCCCACGAGTGCGGCGTTGATGTGCGGGTTGACCTGCGTGAAGTCGGTCGGCTTGAACGGCATCGTCACGCCGAACTCGGGCAGCCGGTAGGCCAGCTGCGGGCCGCCTTCGTCCAGCAGCTTGACCGTGTCCGGCCCCTTGGGCTGCAGCCACCACTGCACGCCGTGCCGGGCGGCGAACGCGCGCAGCAGCGCGATGTCGCCGTCCGGCAGCGGGTTCAGGTGACGCAGCACCAGCGCGATGACCTCGTCGCCCATGGCCAGTTCGATCTGCGGCAGCCGGTCGCGCTCGGCCATGCCGGCGATGAGCTCGCGCAACGGCATCAGCAGGTCGCTGACCACCTTGGGCACCACCTTGCAGACCTGCATGTCGGCCACGTAGCGGCTCTTGCGCTCGTGGAAGCCGATCAGCACCACGCCCTTCTTCTGCACGTAGCGCACCGAGAAGCGCGCGCGGTAGCGGTAGCCCCAGGTCGGGCCCTCGATGGGGCGCAACAGCACCTCGGGCTTGACCTTGCCGAGGTGCCACAGCTGGTCTTCCACGACGCGCTGCTTCACCGCCACCTGCGCGCCGGCCTGCAGATGCTGCATCTTGCAGCCGCCGCAGGCACCGGCGTGCAGGCCGAAGTGCGGGCAGCCCGGCGTCACGCGCAGCGGGCTTTCCTTCTTGATCTCGGTGAGCTGGCCCTGCTCCCAGTTGTTCTTGCGGCGCGCGATCTGCGCCTTCACGATCTCGCCCGGCAACGCGCCGTCGATGAACACCACCTTGCCTTCGGCGTTGTGCGCCACGCCCTGCGCTTCAAGCTCGATGCTTTCGACCTTGAGCCAATCTGTCGTTTGAGTCATCCCCCGATTATCGGAGGAGGCGGGTCGGCCTCAGCTTTCCGGGCCGAGCGCCGGGCCGCTCCCAAACCGGCCCGTCTGGCGATGTGCTCGCGGCTCGATGACGCGAGCATCGCCGCCCCCTCCGGGGACCGACCAGACTTGCCGGCGTTCAGCCGGGGCAAGGCTGGGTAAGGGACTCAAAAGATGCTGTCGCGGTCGACCCCGTGACGCATCATGTTGCGCTTGAGCTTGGCCAGCGCCTCGATCTGGATCTGGCGGATGCGCTCCCGCGTCAGCCTCAGGCGGATGGCCAGCACGTCCAGCGTCTCGGGCTCGCGGTCCGACAGGCCGTAGCGCCCGGCCAGCACCTCGCGCTCGCGGTCGTTCAGGCTGGCGAGGCCGTGCTGCAGCAGTTCCTCCACCTCGTGCGACAGCCGCAGGCCCATCGGGTCGACCGCCTGCTCGTCGGCGACGAGGTCCAGCATGGACTCGCCGCCCTCCCCGTTGCGGTCCACCGGTGAGTCCAGCGAGCTGGGCAGTTCGGCGTAGGCCAGCAGCTCGGCCACCTCGTCGACGGGCCGGCCCAGCGCCTGCGCCACGTCCTCGGCGCGCACACGGCCTTCCGCCCCCTGCGCGCTTTGCAGCGCCTCCAGCGCGCGCCGCGCCTTCAGCACCTGGTTGAGTTCACGGACGATGTGCACCGGCAGCCGCACCAGGCGAGCCTGGTGCATCAGCGCGCGCTCGATGCTCTGGCGAATCCACCAGCTCGAATAGGTCGAGAAGCGGAAGCCCCGCTCCGGCTCGAACTTGCCGATGGCGTGCATGAGGCCGAGGTTGCCTTCCTCAATGAGGTCGCTCATCGGCAGGCCGCGGCCCAGGTAGTTCTTGGCGATGCTGACGACCAGCCGCAGGTTGTGCTCGATCATGGCTTGGCGGGCGTCGAAATCGCCCGCGCGGGCAGCCACCGCGGTGTCGAACTCCTGTTGCGGCGTCAGCAGCGGCGTGCGGCGGATGTCGCGCAGATAGGCCTGCAGCGCGTTGCCCAGCTCGACATCCTGACCACTGCCGTTGCGCAGCGCCTGTGCGTCTTCGTCCGGGGCATCGGCGGCGGGCTCGGTGTCGGCGCCGCCGTTCATCGCGAGCATGACGGCCGGCTCGTGGGCCGCGCCGTCATGGCCGTTGTGACCGTTCGTCAGGGAGGGCGCAGCGCGTTTCATGACGTGATCGCTGGCCCGAGGTGCTGGGTGTGCTAACCGGCCGACTCAGCGCGCCGGCAGCAGCTTGGCCGGGTCGACGGGCTTGCCGAGCTTGCGCACCTCGAAGTGCAGCTTGACGGTGTCGCTTTCGGTGGAACCCATCTCGGCAATCCTCTGGCCCTTGCGTACCACCTGGTCCTGCTCGACCAGCATCGCCCGGTTGTGGGCATACGCCGTCAGGTAGGTGTTGTTGTGCTTGATGATGACCAAGTTGCCGTAGCCGCGCAAGCCCGAACCTGCGTAAACCACGCGCCCGTCGGCCACGGCCAGCACGGGGTCGCCCGGTTTGCCGGCGAAGTCCAGGCCCTTGTTGCGCTGCTCGTCGAAGCCGGCGGTGACGGGCTGGGACACCGGCCAGCCCCAGGCCAGCGTGTCGTCATCCGACGCGGCCGCCTCCTTGGGCGGTTCCTTGGGCGCCTCCTTCACCGGCGCGGCGGCAACCGCGGACGCTGCGCTGGCCGAGGCCTGCGGGGGCTTGGCGTCCAGCGGACGGGTCTCGACCTTTGCCGTCACGACGGGCTTGGCCGCCACGGCGCTGGCGTCGACACCCGGCGGCACGACACGCAGCACCTGCCCCACCTCGATGCGGTTGGGGTTCTCCAGGTTGTTCCACTTGGCCAGGTCGCGCCAGCTCTGCCCGTTGTCCAGCGCGATGCGGATCAACGCGTCGCCCGGCTTGACCGTGTAGTAGCCCGGCTTGCCGGCGTTCTCGGCGCCCGGCAGCGGCTTGGCCTCGGGCGCCGCGGGGGCGGATGCGGCGGGCGCAGGCGCGGGCGCTGCGGCCTTGGGAGGCTGGGGGTTGCGGTCCTCGACGGGGGCGCGGTGCAGCGACGTGCCGCAGGCGCTGAGCAGCAGCGAGGTGGTGAGGACGAGAAGGGGACGCAGGCTTGAGGGCATCGTGTGAGGCAGTTTGAGCCGCCCGGATTGTGTGGCGCGGTGCGCCAGCAGTTCCGTCAGACGACGCCGGATTTTAGGGGGACGAACAGCACGGCCTCGTGCTCGCTGCGCAGCCAGCGGCTGACGCCGCCTTCGACGACGTGATCCAGCACCACCAGCACCTGGCCGCGGCCGCTGGACGCCGTGGGCGCGATGAGGCGGCCGCCGGGCGCCAGCTGCTCGGTCCAGGCCGGCGGGATGTCCTCGCCGCCGGCGGCCGCGATGATGCTGTCGAACGGCCCGCTGGCCGCGTGGCCGACGCGGCCGTCGCCCCAGATGAGGCGCGGCGCCTGATGCGGCCGGGGCAGCACGAGCCGCTGCAGGTTGGCCCGGGCCTTGTCATGCAGCCCCTGCAGCCGTTCGATGGACGTGACCTGGCGCGCCAGCATCGCGATGACGGCGGCCTGGTAGCCGCAGCCCGTGCCGATCTCCATCACGCGGCCCAGCGAGCCGCGCTGCCGGGCGCCGGCGCCGGCCATCAGCAGCCCCAGCATGTGGGCCACGACGGACGGCTTGGAGATGGTCTGCCCATGGCCGATGGGCAGGGCCGTGTCTTCGTAGGCCTGCGCGGCCAGCGCGCTGTCGACGAACTCGTGGCGCGGCACGGCGGCCATGGCGGCCAGCACGCGCTCGTCGAACTTGCCCTCGGCGCGCAGCCTGTCGACCATGCGCTGGCGCACGGCGCCGCCGTCCAGCCCCGTGCCGCTGGGGCGCGCCAGCCGGGCCGCGTCCCTTGTCGCCTGGTGCAGGTGGCGCTGCGGCATCAGCAGCTCGCGCTGCGGCGCCGTGGCCGACTTCAGGCTGGCCGGGAAACGCTTGGGCGTGGACATCGGGTCAGAGGCCCAGGCGCTGCGCCCAGGCGCCCAGCGACGCGTGCTCGGTCAGGTCCACCTGCAGCGGCGTGATGGACACCTGACCGTTGGCGGTGGCGTGGAAGTCCGTGCCCTCGTCGGCATCCTTGGCTTCGCCCGCCGGGCCGATCCAGTAGATGGTCTCGCCGCGCGGGTTGACCTGCTCGATGATGGCCTCGGCGGAATGGCGACGCCCCAGCCGCGTGATCTTGCGCGGCAGCGTGTCGGCATCGGCCCGGTTGGGGATGTTGACGTTCAGCAGGAAGCTCTGGCCCAGCCCGCCGGCGATGACCTGCTCGACGATGCTGCGCGCCGTGCGGGCGGCGGCCTCCAGTTCGCCCCAGCCCTTCTCGGCCTGCGAGAACGCGATGGACGGGATGCCGAACAGATAGCCCTCGGTGGCCGCGGCCACGGTGCCGGAGTACAGCGTGTCGTCGCCCATGTTGGCGCCGTTGTTGATGCCGGAGAGCACCAGGTCGGGCCGGTAGCCCAGCAGGCCGCTCAGCGCGAGGTGCACGCCGTCCGACGGCGTGCCGCTGACATAGCGGAAGCCGTTGGCGGCGCGGTAGACGTTCAGCGGGCGGTTCAGCGTCAGCGAGTTGGACGTGCCGCTGGCGTTCTGCTCGGGGGCGATGACGTCGATCTCGCCCAGCCCCTCGCAGGCTTTCACGAGGGCCGCGAGGCCGGGAGCAAGGTAGCCGTCGTCGTTGGAAATCAGGATGCGCATGGCAACGGATTGTAGGGAGCGCGTCACCTGCGAGACCGGGTGTAACCACGCCGATTCCTATCATGGCCGCTTCATTCCACGAGGAGACAGCAATGAAGGCATGGGTCTGCGAGAACCCGGTGGGCGTCGAGGCGCTGCAATGGCGCGACGTGCCCGCACCGCCGCTGGCCGCGGGGCAGATCCGCGTGGCCATCCGCGCCGCCAGCCTGAACTTCCCCGACCTGCTCATCGTGCAGAACAAGTACCAGATGAAACCTGCCCTGCCCTTCGTGCCGGGCACGGAGTTGTCGGGCGTCGTCACCGAGGTGGGGGACCACGTGAAAGGCTTCGCCGCGGGCCAGCGCGTCGCGGCCTTCGGCGGGCTGGGCGGCTTCGCCACCGAGGTGTGCATCCCGGCCGCGCTGGCCATGCCGCTGCCGGACGCCTTCAGCTTCGAGGATGCTGCGGCGTTCATCTGCACCTATGCCACCAGCCACCACGCGCTGATGGACCGCGGCGCGCTGCAGGCCGGCGAGACGGTGCTCATCCTCGGCGCGGCCGGCGGCGTCGGCACGGCGGCCCTCCAGATCGCCAAGGCCGCCGGCGCCCGCGTCATCGCCGCGGCCGGCAGCGATGCCAAGTGCGCCGCCTGCAAGGCGCTGGGCGCCGATGCCACCATCAACTATGCGACGCAGAACCTGCGCGACGAGTTGAAGGCGCTCACCGAGGGCAAGGGCCCCGACGTCGTCTACGACCCGGTCGGCGGCGACCTCGCCGAGGCCGCCTTCCGCTCCATCGGCTGGCGCGGCCGCTACCTCGTCATCGGCTTCGCGCAGGGCAGCATCCCGGCGCTGCCGCTGAATCTGGCACTGTTGAAGGGCGCGTCGCTGGTGGGCGTGTTCTGGGGCGAGTTCGCCAAGCGCGAGCCGGGCCGCAACGCGAAGATGCTGGGCGAACTGGCCGGCTGGTATGCCGCCGGCAAGATCAAGCCCGTGCTGGACCGCGTGCTGCCCATGGCGGAACTGCCCGAGGCCTTCGCCCGCATGGCCGCCCGCGAGGTGGTCGGCAAGGTAGTTCTTACCAATCGTGAAGCCTGAAACGGGGGCGAGCCCCCCCGCAGTCGCGGTCGATGGCGGCACGAGGCCTGCGCTACATTGGCCGGTCGAAACGACAGCCGCCGTTCACCCATGACCGTCAAAGTCCTGATCATCGAAGACAACCCCGTCGCCCGCAGCTTCCTGTGCCGCGTGGTGCGAGAGAGCTTCAGCGATGCGATGGAGATCACCGAGGTGGGCGATCTCGAGAACGCGCGCCGCCAGGTGGCCAAGTTCGGCAACGCGCCGGATCACGGCTTCAAGCTCATCCTCGTCGACCTGGAACTGCCCGACGGCAACGGCATGGAGTTCCTGACCGAGCTGTCCGGATCGACCGCCATCAAGATCGTCACGACGCTGTACTCCGACGACGACCACCTCTTTCCCGCGCTGCAATGCGGCGCCGACGGCTACCTGCTGAAGGAAGACCGCTTCGAGGTGCTGGTGGAGGAGTTGCAGCGCATCGTGCGCGGCCAGCCACCGCTGTCGCCGGCCATCGCGCGCCGGCTGCTGTCGCACTTCCGCCCGTCGTCCTCCGGTGACAGCGGCACCATGCCGCTGAACTCCGGCTTCGGCTCGCTGTCGTCGTCGCATGCGCCGTTCAGCAACAGCCGCAATGTCGCGCTGGACCCGCCGCCGGAATGGGAACGCCTGACGCCGCGCGAGAGCGAGGTGCTGACCTATCTGAGCAAGGGCTTCACGATCAAGGAGATCGCGAACCTGATGGGCATCAAGTGGTTCACCGTCAACGACCACATCAAGAGCATCTACAAGAAGCTCAACGTCAGCAGCCGCGCCGAAGCGGCGGTGCTGGCGTCAAAGCAGGGCCTGGTCTAGCCAGCGCTGCAGGAACCGCTGCAAGGCCCCGGCGAGTCCGGGGCCTTGTTGTTTAGGGCGGGGTCGACCAGCGCCTGCCGCTCAAGCAGCCGAGCGCAGCTTCACGCCGGGGAAATCCACCGGCACGGCGAACGCGACGTTCACGTAGTTCGTGAACAGGTTCAGCGCGACGTGGGCCAGGATCTCGACGATCTGGCCGTCGCCGAAGCCGGCCGTGCGCAGCGCCGCCACGTCGGCATCGCCCACCTGGCCGCGCCGCTCGACGAGCTTCAGCGCGAAGCGCAGCGCGGCGGCCGTCGCCGGGTCGGCCGATTCGCCGGCCTGCGCCGCGCTCATCTCGGCGGCCGACGCACCGGCCTTGCGGCCCAGCGCCGTGTGCGCGGCCAGGCAGTACTCGCAGGCATTGCGGTCGGCCACGGCGACGGCGATCTGCTCGCCCAGCTTGGCCGGGATGCTGCCGCCACCCAGCGCGCCGAAGAAGCCCCACATCGCCTGCAGCGCGGCCGGCGAATTGGCAACGGCGCGGAACATCGCGGGCGTGGCACCGAAGGCGCCGTGCACGGCATCCAGCAGCGGGCGGCTGGCGGCGGGGGCATCGGCGGCGGAGACGAGGGGAATGCGGGAGGTCATGGAGTCACCTTTCGGTTGCTGTGGAAGAAGGCCTCCACTGTGCGCGCCGGCTCAGGTCGATAGGTATCATTCCATCCGCACAACATACCGATTCATCCCAATGCCCGACGCCTCGCCGCTGGACCGCCTCAGCCCGCTGCTGGAGCGCTTCCGCGTGCGCGCCAGCCTGTTCCACGCCGGGCCGCTGTGCGGCGTGACGCATTTCGACGCGCAGCCCGGGCGGGGCTTCCTGCACGTCATGCGCAACGGCGAGATGGCCGTGCGCCATGCGGGCGGCAGCGGGCTCGTGCAGCAGCTGGTGGTGAGCGAACCCAGCCTGGTGTTCTACCCGCGCCCGCTGGCGCATGACTTCCACAACGCACCCACCGACGGTGCGGACTTCGTCTGCGCGACGCTGGACTTCGACCAGGGCGACGCCCACCCGCTGGTGCGCGCGCTGCCGCCGCTGGTGGTGCTGCCGCTGGCCCGCGTGGACGGCCTCAACGAGACGCTGACGCTGCTGTTCGGCGAGGCCGAGCGCGTGCGCTGCGGCCAGCGGCTGCTGGCGGACCGGCTGTTCGAGGTGCTGCTGCTGCAGCTGCTGCGCTGGACGCTGGACCAGCGCGACGACCCGCTGCCGGTGGGCCTGCTGAACGGCCTGGCGGACGCGCGCCTGGCCCGCGCGCTGACTGCCGTGCACGCCCGCCCCGGCGAGGCCTGGACGCTGGAGCGCCTGGCCGCCGAGGCCGGCATGTCGCGCAGCCGCTTTGCCGAGGCCTTCCGCGACGCCGTCGGCACGACGCCTGCCGACTACGTGGCCGACTGGCGCCTGGCCATCGCCCGCGCCGAGTTGCGCGCGGGCAAGTCGTTGAAGACGCTGGCCGTGGAGCTGGGCTACGCGAACGCGTCGGCGCTGAGCCGGCTGTTCTCGCAGCGGCACGGCGGGCTGTCGGCCCGGGCCTGGCGGCAGCAGCGCGGTTAAAGTGCCGGCCATGCGTCGCCCCGGCCGCTTCCTCGTCCTCTGCCTGCTGCTCGTGCTGCTGCCGCTGCGCAGCGTGCTGGCGGCCGCGCAGCTGGAATGCGGGCCGGCGCAGCCGACGCCGGCTGTGATGGCGCCTGCGGAGCACGCGCATCACGACCACCAGCACATGGATGACCCGGCCGACGCCCACCACAGCCAGGCCTGCAAGCTCTGCGCGCCCTGCTGCCTGGCTGCCGCGCCGCCACCGGCGTTGGCGCTGACCGTGACGAGCACACCGGCCCAGCGCGCCGCGCAGGTGCCGGCCGAGCGCTGGACGGGTGTCGTGCCGCCGTTGCCCGACCCGCCGCCCCGGGGCTGAACTCCTCCCAACGCTGCCCTCCCGCCGCGCGCCTGGTTGCGCCTGGTGGGTCGACCACCCGTTCAGAGAGGCTGTCATGCCCTTGTTGTTCCCCCGCGTCGCGGCGCTGCTCGCCGCCGGCCTGGCGCTGAGCGCCACCGCCCAGACGCCCCGCCCCGACCCCGCCGATGCGCGCGCCCAGGTGCCGCGCATCGCGCCCCGCCAGGCCCCGCCACCGCAGGCCGCCGATGACCCGCCGCCCGCCGACTGGCGCGCCGCCAATGCCCGCGTCGAACGCGTGGGCGGCTGGCGCACCTACGCCCGCGAGACGCTGCCGCCGGAGAAGACGCCATGAAGCGCGCGCTGTCCCTGACCGCACTGGCGCTGGCGCTGACCGGCTGCGCCAGCCTGACACCCGGCGATGAGGTGGGCGATGTCAGCCGCCTGACGCAGCCGCACACCGGCCAGGCGCTGGCTGCCGAGCCGCTACCGCCCGACGTGCTGGCCGCCCGCCTGCGCGAGCCCTTGAGCGCCGACGCCGCCGTGCAACTCGCGCTGCAGAACAGCCGCGCGCTGCAGGCCCGCCTGGCCCGCCTGGGCGTGACGGCCGCCGAAGTCGACGCCGCCGGCCGGCTGCCCAACCCGGGCTTCAGCTTCAGCCGCCTCACGCGCGGCGACGAGGTGGAGCTGGAGCGCGGCTGGCACGTCAACCTGGCCCGGCTGCTGACGCTGCCGCTGGTGCGCCAGGCCGAGCAGCGCCGCCTGCAGGCCGAGCAGCAGCAGGCCGCCGCCGACGTGCTGGCGCTGGCGGCAGACACGCGCCGCGCGTGGGTGGCCGCCGTTGCCGCGGAGGAGGCGCTGACGTATCGCCGCCAGGTGCTGGACGCCGCCGACGCCGGCGCCGAGCTGGCGCGCCGCATGCAGGCTGTCGGCAACTTCAACGCACTGGCCCGTGCGCGCGAGCAGGGCTTTGCGGCCGAAGCCCGGCTGGCGCTGGCACGCGCCGAGGGGCAACGCCTCGCGACCCGCGAGCGCCTGGTGCGCCTGCTGGGCCTGTGGGGCGACGACGCCGCCGCGCTGCGTGTGCCCGACCGCCTGCCGGCGCTGCCGACGACCGCCCGCGAGCAGCCCGACATCGAGACGCTAGCGCTCGCGCAGCGGCTGGACGTGCAGGCCGCGCGGCTGCGGCTGGAGCAGGCCGCGCGCCAGGTGGACGCCGGGCGCATCCACCGCTTCGTGTCCATGCTGGAGCTGGGCGTCGTGCGCAACTCGTCCAACGAGGCGCCGACGCAGCGCGGCTGGGAGGTCACGCTGGAGCTGCCGCTGTTCGGCCCCGGCCCGCTGCCGCGCGCACGGGCGCTGGCCCGCGAGGCGGCGCACGACGCGGCCGACACGGCCATCCGCGCGCGCTCCGAGGTGCGCGAGGCCTACGGCCTGTACCACGGCGCGTGGGACATCGCGCGCCAGCACCGCGACGAGCTGCTGCCGCTGGCGCGGCGCATCTCCGACGAGCAGCTGCTGCGCTACAACGGCATGCTGATCGGCGTGTTCGAGCTGCTGGCCGACGCCCGCGCCCAGGTGGCCGCCGTGGCCGCCGCGCAAGACGCGCTGCGCGACTTCTGGCTGGCCCAGGCCGACCTGGAGCAGGCCCTGCTGGGCCGCGCCACGCCCGCCCTGCCCGCCGCCGGCCCCGCCCCCGCCGCTGCCGCGGCGGCGGGCCACTGAACCCCGAGGACACCCCATGTTCAACCGACGCTCCCTGCTGGCGGGGTCGACGCTGGCATCGCTGGCTGCCGTCTCCAAGGCGGCGATGGCCGCGCTGCCCGAGCCCGTCATCCAGACCTCGCCCGACACGCAAGCCCCGCTCATCCCGCCCACCGGGCGGCCCTACAACCCCGTCGTCACGCTGAACGGCTGGACGGCGCCCTGGCGCATGAAGGACGGCGTCAAGGAGTTCCACCTCGTCGCCGAGCCCGTCGTGCGCGAGATGGCACCCGGCTTCAAGGCCCACCTGTGGGGCTACAACGGCCAGAGCCCCGGGCCCACCATCGAGGTCGTCGAGGGTGACCGCGTGCGCCTCTACGTCACCAACCGCCTGCCCGAGGTGACCAGCATGCACTGGCACGGCCAGCGCCTGCCCAACGGCATGGACGGCGTCAGCGGCCTGACGCAGCCGCCCATCCCGCCCGGCAAGACCTGGGTCTACGAGTTCGTCGCGCGCCGGCCCGGCACCTTCATGTACCACCCGCATGCCGACGAGATGGTGCAGATGGCCATGGGCATGATGGGCCTGTGGATCACGCATCCGAAGGCCAAGCATCCGCACATCGCCGAGGTCGACCGCGACTACGCCTTCCTGCTGAACGCCTACGACATCGACCCCGGCAGCGCGACGCCCAAGGTCATGACGATGCTGGACTTCAACCTGTGGAGCTGGAACAGCCGCGTGTTCCCGGGCATCGCGCCGCTGGTGGCGCGCCAGGGCGACCGCGTGCGCATCCGCGTCGGCAACCTGACGATGACCAACCACCCCATCCACATCCACGGCCACGAGTTCGAGGTGACCGGCACGGACGGCGGCCCGGTGCCTCGATCAGCGCGCTGGCCCGAGGTCACGACGGACATCGCCGTGGGCCAGATGCGGCAGCTGGAGTTCATCGCCGACGAGGAAGGCGACTGGGCCTTCCACTGCCACAAGGCGCATCACACGATGAACGCGATGGGGCATAACGTGCCGACGATGATCGGCGTGGACCACAGCGGCCTGGCCGCCAGGATCCGCAAGCTGGTGCCCGACTACATGGTCATGGGCGAGCGCGGCATGCACGACATGACCGAGATGAGCATGCCGCTGCCCGACAACACAGCGCCCATGATGACCGGCGACGGTCCGTTCGGCCCGGTCGCGATGGGCGGTATGTTCAGCATGCTCAAGGTGCGGCGCGGGCTCAAGCGCGGCGACTACACGGACCCCGGCTGGTTCCAGCACCCGCCCGGCACCGTGGCGCGCGAGGTGGGCGACGCGCCGCCCGCGGCCAGCGCGCCGGCGCCCGCGCCGCAGGCCTCGGACGTCGAGGTGCAGGTGCGCAAGCCGCAAGGCCACCACAACCACTGAGGCCCGCATGAAGACATTCATCACCTCCCTCACGCTGGCAATCGCCGCCGCGGCAGCGCAGGCGCATGGCGCCCACGCAGCCAGCGCGCCGGTCGTCGTCAAGCAGGAACAGAAGGCCTGGGGCATGGCCGGCGAACGCCGCGCGGCGCGGCGAACCGTCGAGATCACGATGAGCGACGACATGCGCTTCACGCCATCGCGCATCGACGTGCGCCGCGGCGAGACGCTGCGCCTGGTGCTGCGCAACACCGGCGCCGTGCTGCATGAACTCGTCATCGGCACGCCCCGGGAACTGGAAGAGCATGCGGCGCTGATGCTCAAGTTCCCCGGCATGGCACACGACGAGCCCGACATGGCCCATGTGCCGCCGGGCCGGACCGGCGAGATCGTCTGGACCTTCAACCGTGCGGGCGAGTTCGACTTCGCCTGCCTCATCGCCGGCCACTTCCAGGCCGGCATGCGCGGCAAGATCGTCGTCCGCGCGCGCTGAAACTCATCAAGGAATTGCCATGAAAGAACTCCTCCTGTGCGCCGCGCTGCTGGCGATGCCCGTGCTGTCGCAAGCGGCCGAACCACTGGCCACGCCGGCCACGCCGGCCTCCGCCGCCGACGCGATGACCGATGCCGAGGTGCGCAAGGTCGACCTGGCCGCGGGCAAGGTCACGCTGCGCCACGCCGAGATCCGGTCGCTGGACATGCCGGCGATGACGATGGTGTTCCAGGCCCGCGACAAGCGGCTGCTGGACGGCATCAAGGTCGGCGACAAGGTGCGCTTCAAGGCCGCGCATGAAGGCGGCCAGTTCATCGTCACGGCCATCCAGGCCGCCAAGTGAGGGCAGCGCTCGCGCTGCTGTGCCTGGCCGCCAGCGGCAGCGCGGCAGCGGCCGCCCAGGTCGTCGACATCGCCTGGACGCCCGAGGGCCGCTTCACGCACGCGGCGACGCTGGCGCCGCGGGAGCTGCTGGAGGTCTGCGGCAAGCTGCCCCGGGGCGGCCGCGTGGCCTGGTCGTTCGACGCGGGCGCCCCGCTGCCGTTCAACATCCACGTGCACGACGGCAAGGCTGTGGTCTATGCCGCCAGGCTGGAACGGGCCGCCCAGGCGCAGGGCCTGCAGGTGTTCGACGCCGAACCGGCGTTCTGCTGGATGTGGACCAACACGGCCGCCGAGGCCGTGAAGATCAGCGTCGACCTGCGGCAGCAGCCTCGCTGAGCAGCGCGGCAGGGCCGTGCGCTCAGCCGCGCTCGATGTCCTGCAACAGGCTCCGCACCTTGGTGGTGATGATGTCCACTGCCGCGCCGTTGGCGCCATGCGGCAGGATCACGTCGGCGTTGCGCTTGGTCGGCTCGATGAACTGCTTGTGCATCGGCCGCACGGTTTCCAGGTACTGGTTCACCACGCTCTCGGTGCTGCGGCCGCGCTCGGTGATGTCGCGCTGCAGCCGGCGGATGAAGCGCACGTCCGAGGCCGTGTCCACGTAGATCTTCAGCGACATCATGTTGCGCAGCTTGGTGTCGTACAGCGCGAACAGGCCCTCGACAACGATCACCGGTGCGGACTTCACGGCAATGGTTTCGCTGGACCGGTTGTCCGCCGCGAAGTCGTACACCGGCATCTCGATCGCCTCGCCCCGGCGCAGCGCGGCCAGGTGCTGCGTCATCAACGGCCAGTCGAACGCGTCGGGGTGGTCGTAGTTCTGCTTGCGCCGGTCTTCCGGCGGCATGTGGGACTGGTCGCGGTAGTAGTCGTCCTGCATGACCACCGCCACCTTCTCCGGCCCGATGGCGGTCAGCACCTGGCGCGTCACCGTCGACTTGCCGCTGCCGCTGCCCCCTGCGATACCGATGACGAAGGGCTTGTGATGGGCTTTGGGCATGGGGTCGTGGTGCGTGAGCGGGAACTGCGAATTTACAAGCTGACCCGGCGCCGGCGGTTGTCGGGCAGGCCCTTCGCCGCGATGCCGGGCCAGCCGAAGCTGCCCTGACGCAACGGGCCGCGCGCCGCCCGGGAACGAAAAAACCCGCACGGGGCGGGTTTTCAAGTCCTTGATCGACAAGGCGTTTGGCGGAGAGGGAGGGATTCGAACCCTCGGTGCGGGGATACCGCACGCCTGATTTCGAGTCAGGTACATTCGACCACTCTGCCACCTCTCCTGATTCGGTGCGCGTTGGTGCGAAGCCCGCAATTATAGCCAGCTTTTTCGCTCCCGCTGCAAATCAGGCGCGCAACACCTCCACGCCGCCCATGTAGGGGCGCAGCGCCTCGGGCACCGTGATGCTGCCGTCGGCGTTCTGGTAGTTCTCCAGCACCGCCACCAGCGTGCGGCCCACGGCCAGGCCGGAGCCATTGAGCGTGTGCACCAGTTCGTTCTTGCCCTGCGCATTCTTGAAGCGCGCCTGCATGCGGCGGGCCTGGAAGGCGCTCATGTTCGAGCAGGAGCTGATCTCGCGGTAGGTCTGCTGCGCCGGCACCCAGACTTCCAGGTCGTAGGTCTTGGTCGAGCCGAAGCCCATGTCGCCGGTGCACAGCAGCATGGTGCGGTACGGCAGGCCGAGCTTCTGCAGGATGGCCTCCGCATGCTGCGTCATCTCCTCCAGCGCGGCCATGCTGTGCTCGGGCTGCTCGATGCGCACCATCTCCACCTTGTCGAACTGGTGCTGGCGGATCAGGCCGCGCGTGTCGCGGCCGGCCGAGCCGGCTTCCGAGCGGAAGCAGGGGCTGTGCGCCGTCAGCTTGATGGGCAGTTCCTCGGCCTTCAGCACGCTCTCACGCACGGTGTTGGTCAGCGAGATCTCCGACGTGGAGATCAGGTACTGCTCCACCTGCTCGTCGTCGCCGCCGCGCAGCACCCAGAACATGTCTTCCTTGAACTTGGGCAGCTGGCCCGTGCCCTCCAGGATCTCGCGGTTGACGATGTAGGGCGTGTAGCACTCGGTGTAGCCGTGCTCGGTGGTCTGCACGTCCAGCATGAACTGCGCCAGCGCGCGGTGCAGCCGCGCCACGGGGCCCTTCAGGAACGTGAAGCGCGAGCCCGACAGCTTGGCGCCAGTCTCGAAATCCAGGCCCAGCGGGGCGCCCAGGTCGACGTGGTCCTTGACGTCGAAGTCGAACGTGCGCGGCGTGCCCCAGCGGCGCACCTCGACGTTGCCGGTCTCGTCGGCGCCCACGGGCACGCTGGCGTCCGGCAGGTTGGGCACGCCCATCAGCATCCGGTTGAGTTCCAGCTGGATGGTTTCCAGCCGCTCGGCGCCGGCCTTCAGCTCATCGCCGATGCCGCCGACTTCCGCCATCAGCGCCGACGCATCCTCGCCCTTGCCCCGGGCCATGCCGATCTGCTTGGACAGCGCGTTGCGACGGGCCTGCAGTTCCTCGGTGCGGGTCTGCACGCCCTTGCGCTCGGCCTCCAGCGCCTTGAAGCGCTCCACATCGAGGTAGGGCTGCGGATTCTTGCGCGCGTTCAGGCGCTCGACGACGGTGTCGAGCTCCTTGCGCAGTTGGGTGATGTCAAGCATGGGTGTCCTTCGAAATCAGATACGAAAGCGGCGCCGATGTCAGGCGCCGCCGGATGCAGTGAGGCACCGGCTTCAAGATCGGGAGGAGCTGACGTCGGCCATGGACTTGTCGCCCAGGCCCATGGGCAGCGGGAAGCGCACATGCTCCTCCACGCCCGGCAGGCTGCGCACGGTCGTCGCGCCCAAGGCGCGCAGGCGGTCGATGACGGCCTGCACCAGCACATCGGGTGCCGAGGCGCCGGCCGTCAGCCCCACGCGGGCGCGGCCGTCCAGCCATTCGGCCTTCAGGTCCTCGGCGGCGTCAACCATGTAGCCCGGCGTGCCCAGCCGCTCGGCCAGTTCGCGCAGGCGGTTGCTGTTGGAGCTGGTGGGGCTGCCGACGACGATGACGACGTCCACCTGCGGCGCCAGCACCTTGACGGCGTCCTGGCGGTTCTGCGTCGCGTAGCAGATGTCCTGCTGCTTGGGTTCGCGCACCTGCGGGAACACGCGCTTGACCTCGGCCAGGATCTCGGCCGCGTCGTCGACGCTGAGCGTCGTCTGCGTGACGACCGCGAGCTTGCCCGGGTCCCTGACCTTCACCTTGGCGACGTCCTCGACGTCTTCCACCAGGAAGATGCCGTCCGACAGCTGGCCCATCGTGCCCTCGACCTCGGGGTGGCCCTTGTGGCCGATCATGATGAACTCAAAGCCCTCGCGGTGCAGCTTGGCCACCTCGACATGCACCTTGGTCACCAGCGGGCAGGTCGCGTCGAAGATCTGGAAGCCGCGCGCGGTGGCCTCGCGGCGCACCTCCTGGCTGACGCCGTGCGCGCTGAACACCAGCGTCGCGCCGGCCGGCACCTCGGCCAGCTCCTCGATGAAGATCGCGCCGCGCGCCTTCAGGTCGTTGACGACGTAGGTGTTGTGGACGATCTCGTGGCGCACGTAGATGGGCGCGCCGAACTTGACCAGCGCCCGCTCGACGATCTCGATCGCCCGGTCCACGCCGGCGCAGAAGCCGCGCGGCTCGGCCAGCAGCACTTCCTGGGGTTGCACGCCTGCACTCATCACAGCACCCCGATCACTTGCACTTCGAAGCTCACCGGCTGGCCGGCAAGCGGATGGTTGAAGTCGAACAGCAGCGATTCGTCGCCCAGCTCGCGCACCACGCCGGCGTAGCCGCCCTGCCCGTCCGGGCCGGGGAACTGCACGACGTCGCCGACGTGGTAGGTCTCGTCCGGGTCGCCCAGCTGGCGCAGCAGCGTCAGCTTCACGCGCTGCAGCAGCTCCGGGTTGCGGTCGCCGAAGGCCTCGCCAGGCGCCAGCGTGAAGCGCTCGTGCGCGCCCTCGGGCAGCCCGATGAGGCGCGCCTCGATGGCCGGCGACAGCTGGCCGGCGCCGAGCGACAGCGTGGCGGGCTTGTCGTCAAAGGTGTTGACGATGTCGGCACCGTCCGGGCCCGTGAGCCGGTAATGCAGGGTCAGGAAGGACCCAGCCTGGATGGGGTTCATGCGAGAGATGGGGGAACGCTTGGCTAGACTGCGGCCGATTTTATGTCGCTGACCCACCTACCCCCGGACGCGCGCCCGCGCGAGAAGCTGCTCGCCCGCGGGCCGGCCGCGCTGGCGGACGCCGAACTGCTGGCGCTGTTGCTGCGCACGGGCCTGCAGGGCATGCCCGTGCTGCAGCTCGCGCAGAGCCTGCTGGACCGTTTCGGCGGCTGGGCCGGGCTGCTGGCGGCCAGCGTGCAGGACCTGGGCAAGGTCAAGGGACTGGGGCCGGCCAAACGGGCGGAGATCGCCGCGGTGCTGGAGATCGCGCGGCGCTCGCTGAACCAGCAACTGGCCGACAAGCCGGCGATGAACGACGTCGACACCGTGAAGACCTACCTGCGCCTGCACCTGGGCGGCCTCGGGCAGGAGGTGTTCGCGGTGCTCTTCCTGGACGCACAGCTGCGGCTCATCGCGATGGAGACGCTGTTCCACGGCACGCTGACGGCCACGACCGTGCACCCGCGCGAGGTCGTCAAGCGCGCGCTGGCGCTGGGCGCGGCCGCCGTCGTTCTGGCGCACAACCACCCCAGCGGCGTCGCCGAGCCGTCGCGCGCCGACGAGTCGCTGACGCGGCATCTCGCGCAGGCGCTGGCGCTGGTGGACGTGCGCGTGGTGGATCACTTCATCGTCGGCGCCGGCGGGGTGATGTCGTTTGCCGAGCGAGGCCTGCTGTGAGCCGCATCGCCCGCAGCCTGGCCGACCTGAAGCCACTGGCCCGTGAGCTGGCCGCCGCGCGGCTGGCCGCGGAAGCCGAGCGCGAGCGCGTGGCTGCCGCGTTGCGGCTGGCCGAGCAGGAGCGCCGCGTCTTCGAGCTGACGGTGGGGCCGGTGACGCCGCTGCGCCGCGTCGACCGCGTGCTGCACGACCGCGAGCAGCCCGCCCCCGAGCCGCGCCAGCGCGAGGCCGACGAGCGCGCGGTGCTGCTGCAGGCGCTGTCCGACGAGATCGACATCGACAGCCTGCTGGAGACGGACGAGACGCTGTCCTTCCGCCGCGACGGCATCAGCCTGGAAGTCGTGCGCAAGCTGCGCCGCGGCCACTGGGCGCTGCAGGGCCAGCTGGACCTGCACGGCCTGCGCCGCGACGGCGCGCGCGAAGCGCTGAGCCACTTCATCCACGACAGCGCCCGGCGCGGCCTGCGCTGCGTGCGCGTCGTGCACGGCAAGGGGCATGGTTCGCCGGGGCGCGAACCGGTGCTCAAGGGCCGCGTGCGCCGCTGGCTGGTGCAGAAGAACGAGGTGATGGCCTTCGTGCAGGCCCGCGCCAGCGACGGCGGCGCGGGCGCCCTCATCGTGCTGCTCACCGGCACGGCCTGACACCGCACTGACGCCGCGCCGTGCGTTTTGCCACGCGTGGCGCGCCGCCGACGGGCGAAGCCACCATTGACCCGCCGGCTGCCGCGGGCGTAGCCTGGGTTCAAGCCGCCGCACGTGCGGCCCTGGTGTCATCAACCGCAGCAGAGAGGATCGCCCATGAACCTGTCCCACACGCATGCCCGGCACGCCCCGCAACCCCAGCGTTATGTCGGCATCGGCCTGGTGGTGGCCCTGCACGTCGCCGCCATCTACGCGTTCAGCGCCGGCCTGATCCACCCACCGGTGCGGGTCAAGGAACCCACGGTGCTGCTGCCGCCCATCCCGGACAAGCCCCGGGAGCCCGAGACGCTGCGCAAGCCGGTCACGCCGGACAAGCCCAGCTTCTCGCCCATCCAGCTGGCCGACATTCCCTTGCAACCCTGGCAGGTGGAGCAGCCGTCCACCGTCACGACGACGACGCAGCGCGACGACGCGCCGCCGCATGTGACGGGCGGCACGGCCGGCCCGGTGGCGCCGCCGCACAACCCGCCGGCCGAGCAGCCCGCGATCCGCACGGCGGGCGCCGTCTGCGCCGTGATGCCCAAGCCGGACGTGCCCGCCGTCAACTGGGCCGGCGAGGCCGTGTTCAACGTCATCGCCACCGTGCGCGGCGGCAAGGTCGTCGGCACCGAGTTCCGCATCACCCAGGGGGCCCTGGACAGCAAGACACGCCGCTCGTTCCAGCGCTCCGTCGAAGCCGCGCTGGCCGGCTACCAGTGCCAGGGCGACGCGATGTTCCAGCAGGACTTCGCGTTCCGGCTGGACTGACCGGCACGCCCTCGCCGCCGGCGCCGGGAGGCGTCGGCCGCGCACCGGCCTCGGCCGGTCACGTCGACGGCGTGGCCGCGCCCTGCTGCAGCGCCTCGCGGATGGCCGCGGCCAGCAGGCGCACGTCGATGGGCTTGGCGACATAGCGTTGGAAGCCGGCGGCCTGCCCGGCCTGGCGGTCGCGCAGCATCGCAAACGCCGTCAGCGCCACCGCGGGCAGCGCGGCCGTGGCCGGCTGCCGGCGCACCTCGCCCATCAGCGACAGCCCGTCCATCTCCGGCATGCCGATGTCGGACACCAGCACGTCAAAGGTCTGCGCCTGCAGCAGCGCCAGCGCCTCGGCGGCACTCGACGCGGCGGCACTCGACGCGGCGGTGACCCGGGCGCCCAGTTCGCTCAGCGCCGCCAGGCCCACGTCACGGGCATCGTCCTCATCATCGACGAGCAGCACGCGCACCTCGTCCAGCCGCGGCGCCTCGCCGTCGATGGCCAGCGTCACCGGCAGCACCGGCTGCGTGGGCGGCGGCGGCGCGACGGGCAGCCGCACGTCGAAGCGGGCGCCCAGGTCGGGGCCGTCGCTCTGCGCGCGGATCTGCCCGCCGTGCAGTTCCACGATGGCGCGCGCGATCGCCAGGCCCAGCCCCAGGCCGCCGGCCTTGCGCGTGCGGGAGCCGTCTTCCTGGCGCAGCCGGTCGAACACATGGGGCAGGAAGTCGGCGGAGATGCCGCGGCCCGTGTCCTTCACCGACAGCCGCACCATGCCGTCGTCGTCCAGGCAGGTCGTGACGACGACGCTCGCCCCGTCCGCGCTGAACTTCAGCGCGTTGCCGACCAGGTTGGAGATGACCTGGGTGAGCCGTTGCGCGTCGCCCGACACCCACAGCACGCCCTGCGCCTCGCAGGCCAGCGTGATGCTGCGCGCCTGCGCCGCATGCACGTGCGACAGCAGCGCCTCGGACGTCAGCGCGGCCAGGTCCAGCGTCTCGCGCTGCAGCAGCAGCTTGCCGGCGACGACGGCGCTCATGTCCAGCAGGTCGTTGATCATGCGCGTCTGCAGCTGCGCGTTGCGGCGGATGACCAGCGCCGCCTTGCCCAGCAGTTCGTCGCCGGCGGCGCGCTTGTCCAGGATGTCGGCCCAGCCGCTGATCGCGCTCAGCGGCGAGCGCAGCTCGTGGGACAGCACGGCAAGGAACTGGTCCTTCAGCTCGTTGCTGCGCTCGGCCTCCTCCTTGGCGCGGCGCAGCAGCTGCTGCGCTTCGTAGGTGGTCGTCACATCGCGCACGATGGTGGAGAAGCCGGTGTGCTCGCCGGCGGCACTGTAGATGGGCGTCATGACGCCCTCGGCGCGCAGCCGCGTGCCGTCGCTGCGCACCAGCCAGCGCTCGCCGCGCGCGGAGCCGGTGGCCAGCGCGTCCGCCATGTCGCGCGCCAGCACGCCGGCGGCGCGATCCTCGGCCGAGAACAGCAGCTCGGTGGAGCGGCCGCGCACCTCCGCCAGCTCGCGGCCGAAGATGCTGCCGGCCGCGCGGTTCCAGTCGCGGATCAGGCCCTCGTGGTCCAGCAGCACGACGGCATAGTCATGCAGCGAATCGACGACGCGGGCGTACAGCGCGTCCGCCTCGCGCAGCTGCGCCTGGGCCTGCTCACGCGCGTCGCGCTGGGCCACCTCGCGCAACGCCCGCTCGATGACCAGCGGCAGCCGCGACAGCCGCCCCTTCATCACGTAGTCGGTGGCGCCGCGCTTGAGCATCTCCACCGTGTTCTCCTCGCCGATGACACCGGAGACGAAGATGAACGGCGTGCGCGGCGTGACGGCCTGGGCGAGGTCCAGTGCCTCGGCGCCGTCGAAGTCCGGGATCTGGTAGTCGGACAGGATGACGTCGAAGCGCTGCTCGGCCAGCGCCTGCCCGAACCCCGCGCCGTCCTTGACCCAGGTCAGCGCATGCCCCGGGTAGGCGGTGTCCAGCGTGGCGCCGAGCAGCTCGGCGTCGAACGCCGAGTCTTCCAGCAGCAGGATGCTCAGCGCCGCCACGGGCACGGGCTGGCCGGCGGCGTCATTCATAGCGGCGGCTGGTGCGTAGCGAACCCGGCGGCGGCTCGTTGAGCACCGCCCAGAACATGCCGAGGTCGGCGATCGCGGTCACGAACTGCTTGAACTCCACCGGCTTGACGACATAGGCGTTCACGCCCAGCTCGTAGCTCTGCACGACGTCGGACTCCGCCTGCGACGACGTCAGCATGACGACGGGAACGCTCTTGAGCCGCTCGGTGCTGCGCACGGCGCGCAACACCTCCAGGCCGTTGACCTTGGGCAGCTTCAGGTCCAGCAGCACGACGGCCGGGTTGCCCTCGCTGCGGCCGGCGTGGGCGCCCTCGCGGTTCAGGTAGTCGAGCGCCTCGGCGCCGTCGCGCACGATGATCACCTCGTTGGCGAGCTGGCTCTTCTCCAGCGCGACGAGGGTCAGTTCGAGGTCCCGGGCATCGTCTTCGACGAGCAGGATGGGTTTGAGCGTGGCCTGACCATGCATGGCAGACGTCCTCCGTTCAGTCAGGGTTGGGCAGCACCAGCGTGAACAGGGCGCCGCGATCGACTTCGCCCCAGTCCTCCACGCTGCCGCCATGCCGTTCGATGATGCGCCTCACGCTGGCCAGGCCGATGCCCGTGCCCTCGAAGGCTTCGCTGCGGTGCAGCCGCTGGAACACGCCGAACAGCTTGCCGACGTATTTCATCTGGAAGCCCACACCGTTGTCGCGGATGGCCAGGCCGTTGCCGACGGCGGTCTGCACCGGCGCGATGGTGATGCGCGCCACCGCCCGCGTGCGGCTGTACTTGACCGCATTGCTGATGAGGTTGCGCAGCGCGACCTGCATGAGCACCGGGTCGGCCCACAGCCGCGGCAAGGGGTGCTGCACCTCCCATTCGATGCGGCCCTCGCGCGGCACGCTGGCTGCCTCGGTCGTCGCCTCGCGCACGAGGTCGTCGATGAGCACGTCGGTGTTGATCCAGGTGCATCGCAGCGCCGCGCGGCCCATGCGTGAGAAGTCCAGCAGGGCGTCCACCAGCAGGCCGGCGTGCGCCGACGCCTCCTTCACATGCGACAGGTAGCGACGCGTGCGTTCGCTGAGGCTGTCGCCGTCGATCTCCAGCACCAGGTCCACGAACCCGGAGATGTGGCGCATCGGCGCCCGCAGGTCGTGCGACACGGTGTACGAGAACGCCTCCAGTTCGCGGTTCACGCGGCCCAGCTCGGCCGCCACCTCGGCCATCTCCTCGGCGCGCTTGAGCACGATGCCGATCAGCGCATGCCGCAGCTCCAGCACCGCGTGCACCTCGGCGGCGCTCCACGGCGCCGAGCGCCCGCGGACATGCTCCACCCAGCTGGCAAAGCTGCGCCGCGGGTGCAGCCGCTCGCCGGCGGGCCGGGCGTCCTTGCGCGGGTCGCCGGCCCAGGTGATGGTCTGCGCAATCTCCGGCCGGAACCACACGACATAGTGCCGGTGCAACCGCGAGATGGAGATGGCCAGCATGCCCGCGGCCACGGCCGACAGGCCCGGCAGCGTGGGCGCGTCCTGCGCCAGACGGTCCGTGTGCGTCACCTCGTCGATGCGGTGCGACAGCCACTCGCCCAGCGCCAGCACGGTCTCGCGCTCGGGCGTGTGGCCCACGCACCAGCACTGGTCGTTGAGGATGACGGCGGCGCCCGCGGCGCGGCCCAGGCGCAGCAGCGGCCCCGGCTCATCCACCAGCCGCTGCAGCGTGGCATCGCTGTCGGCGAGGTGAGCCACCATGGCCAGCGTCAGCTGTCGCAGCCGCAGCTGCTCGCTGACCTGCTCGTTCTCTTCCTTCGCCTCGATCTGCAGCGACAGCAGCTGGCCCAGGTGCTCGCAGGCCATTCGGGTCTGGTAGGACAGCGGCTGCGGCTCGTGGTTGTGGCACGACACCAGCCCCCACAGCTCGCCGCGCACGAGGATGGACACCGACATGGACGCCAGCGTGCCCATGTTGCGCATGTATTCCAGGTGGACGGGCGACACGCTGCGCAGCTGCGCCTGCGACAGGTCCAGCGCCAGCGCCGTGCCGCGCCCGTCGGCAAAGCGCACCGGCACCGGCGTGTAGTTCGCATCGGGGATCAGCCGCAGGTGGTTGAGCCGGTACAGCGCCCGCGCCTGCGCCGGGATGTCGGACGCGGGGAAGTGGTGCCCGCGGTAGGCGTCGTACCCGGCGTCCCGCGCCTCGGTCAGCACCTCGCCGTGGCCGTCGGCGTCGAAGCGGTAGATCAGGCAGCGGCCGAAGCCGGTCAGCCGCTTCATCTCGGCCGTGACGACCTCGCAGACCTCCTGCACCGACTGGGCGCGCTGCATCTGCGGCACCACATGGCGCGCCAGGCTGTAGATCGGCGCCTGCGCGCCCAGGTCCGAGCCCGACTCCTCCAGCTCCAGGTGCACCAGCTCGCCCAGCCGGTGCGCCGACACGTGCAGCGTCCGCGCCCCCAACCGGTGCATCCCCAGCGACAGCGCACCCTCGCCGTCCACCAGCGCCGCCGCCTCACGGTGCAGCGAGGCGGCGAACTGCGCCAGGCGGTCCTCGGGCGTGTCGCCCAGCAGGTCCACCCAGTTGTCGCTCCAGGCCACGGGCGTGCCCAGGGCCGCGTCCACCGACAGCAGCCAGCCATGCGGCTGGATGGCGCCGGGCACGCGGATGGGCTCGCTCGCGCAGTCCATCGCGTCGCTCATCGCCGCACCGCCCCGGCGCCGCTGGCGTGCGTGATCGGCGCCGCGCTGCCGCGCGGGTTCGCCACCGAGAAGGATGCCGGCCTCAAGACCGCCTACCGCACCGCATCGAGCAGCGCCGTCAGCTGCTCATGGCCCAGGGGCTTGACGATGTAGTCCGACGCCCCCTGCCGCTGCGCCTGCTCGCGGACGCGGTCGTCCATCATCCCGCTGAGCATGGCCACGCGGATGCCGGCGGTGCCGGGGTCGGTCTTCACGTCCGCCAGCAGCTCCAGGCCGTTGCCGTCGGGCAGATTGACGTCCAGGAAGAGCAGGCGCGGCTGCCGGCGGGCGATCAGTTCGCGCGCTTGGGCCAGCGTGCGTGCAGTGGTTGCAGCAAAACCTTCGGTCTCGATCAGCAGGGCCAGCACCTCGGAAGCGTCCAGGTTGTCGTCAACGACGAGGACGAGGGGCAATTCATCAACATCTGTGTTCATTGGCGCGCATGCTATGTGAGCAGGCGCTGCTGCCGGAGGGCGTTACATCTCAGGCGCCGACGTTGCGCATCCAGTCGGCAGTGCCGGCGAAGGATTCCGCCAGCCGGTCCCGCAGCGCCGGGTCCACGCCCACCTCGTGCATCGCCTGGCCCATGCAGGCCAGCCATTCGTCGCGTTCAGCGATGCCGATGCGAAAGGGCAAATGGCGTGCCCGCAACCGCGGGTGGCCAAACCGGCTGATGTAATGGTCCGGGCCGCCGAGCCAGCCGCACAGGAACCAGAACAGCTTGTCGCGCGCCGAGTCCAGCGAATCGCCATGCGCGGCGCGCAGCCGGGCATAGCCGGGCTCCAGGTCCATCAGGTCGTAGAAGCGGTCGACGAGCTCGCGCACGCGCGCCTCGCCGCCCAGCCAGTCAAACGCCGTCGTCGGTTGTTCGTCAGCCAAGCAGTTTGCTCGCAAGGGCCTTGATGGCCTGGGCCGCATCGCAGCCGGGATAGTGCTCCAGCATCAGCTGGCGCTTCAGAACGGCCTGGCGCACGGCCACGTCGGCCTTGATCTCGGCCTGCAGTTCCAGCTTGAAGGTCTGGCCCGGCGTCGGGCCGACGAAACGCTGCAGCACCTGCTGCAGCTGGCCGCAGATGAGCTTGCCCTCGCCCACGCGGTTGGCCTGGTTGACGACCAGGCCCACATGCCGGCGCTCCTGCTGCGTGGCCAGCACCTTGATCGTGGCGTAGGCATCGGTCAGCGACGTGGGCTCGGGCGTCGCGACGACGAGCACGTCGGTGGCCAGCGAGATCGCGTACAGCACCACGTCGGAAATGCCAGCGCCGGTGTCCAGCAGCACCCAGTCGAAGCGCGGCTTCACGAGGTCGATGATGTTCAGCAGCTTGTCGCGCACCTCGGGCGTGAGGCGCGAATACTCCACCATGCCCGAGCCGGCCAGCAGCACGCTGAAGCCGCCGGGGGCCGGCAGGATGGCCTGCTCCAGCGTGGCTTTCTCGGTGAAGACGTCGTGCAGCGTCAGCTTGGGGTGCAGGTTCAGCACCACGTCGAGGTTGGCGAGGCCGAGGTCGGCGTCCAGCACCAGCACCTTCTGGCCGCGAGCGGCGAGCGCGGCGGCGAGGTTGGCGGTGACGAAAGTCTTGCCGACGCCGCCCTTGCCGCTGGTGACGGCGAGCGTGCGGGCCCCCGCGCGGGGCGGGCGCGGTGCAGCAGGATCGGGAGTCGTGCTCATGGCGTGTCCTGTTGCGTTTCGAGATTCAGGGAGGCGAACAACATGCCCTTTTCTTCGGCGCTGACCAGGGAGTCGATCTGGGGTTCGAGACAGGCGCGGTTGCGGCCTTCGGCCTTGGCGCGGTAGAGCTGGCGGTCGGCGCGCTCGGTCCACAGCAGCGGCGACGACCGCACCCACTGCGGCGCGAAAGCGCCGCCCAGGCTGACAGTCACGTTCAGCATCTGCCCGGGCGAGATCTCGATGCTGAGCTCCGAGACCCGCTCGCGCACGCGCTCCGCGACCGCCAGGCCCACGTGCGTGGCGCAGTTGGGCAGGATGATGGCGAACTCCTCGCCGCCAACGCGGGCCACGAGGTCCATGGGCCGCACGGTCTGCGCGACGGCGCCCGCCACGGCGCGGATGACCTGGTCGCCCGCGCCATGGCCGTGCGTGTCGTTGACGGCCTTGAAATGGTCGATGTCCAGCACCAGCAGCAGCGCCGCCTCGCCGGCGCGGGCGACGCGGTCTACCTCGCGGGCCAGCGCCATCTCGAAGCTGCGGCGGTTGACCAGGCCGGTCAGCGCGTCCTTGCTGGAGAGGTCGCACAGCGCATCGACGACGGCCTGCAGCCACGGGGCGCTGCGCGGCACTTCGTCCGGAAGCAGCGCACCGGCCTGCTGCAGCAGCTGCAGGGCCTGGTCGAGATCGAGCGCCTGGGCGTCGATCAGCGTCGGAGTGGGCGGGCGGTGTTCCAAGGCGGGCGCGAAAGGCGGGCGGCAGGGGATTGTGGTTTCGGGTCAGTCTAGCAGCGGCCCCCACGCGCGCCGGTCGTGAAACAGGCACGTTCCTGCGGCCTGTTTGCACTATGCTGGCCCGATCCAGGCCCGCATCCACAGGCCTGCGATGCAGAATCGGCGCGCCGACGCCAGAACTGCTGCGAGCACCCACAAATCTGATTCACGAGACATGCCCGCACCCGACCTCGCCCACGGCAACGACTCTCTCGATCACGAGTTCAGCTTCAGCAAGGCCGATTTCGACCGCGTCCGCGAGCTGATCTACAAGCACGCCGGCATCAGCCTGCATGACGGCAAGCATGCGATGGTCTACAGCCGGCTGTCGCGCCGCCTGCGCGAGACCGGGCACAAGAGCTTCGCGAGCTATCTGCAGTGGCTGGAGGCGTCCAGCGGCCCGTCCGGCGCGGCCGAGTGGCAGGAATTCGTCAACTGCCTGACGACCAACCTGACCTCGTTCTTCCGCGAGGACCACCACTTCCACGCGCTGAAGGACGACCTCCGGGCCTTCGTCGGCAAGCCGGTCCGCATCTGGTGCTGCGCGGCGTCCACGGGCGAGGAGCCCTACTCCATCCTGATGACCTGCAGCGAGGCGCTGGGTGCGGGGGCCTCGGTGCAGCTGGTGGCCAGCGACATCGACACCAACGTGCTGGCCACCGCGCGGCGCGGTGTCTACAACGCCGATTCGCGCGGGCTGGACGCGACGCGGCTGAAGAACTTCTTCATGCGCGGCACCGGGGCCAACAGCGGCAAGATCCGCGTCAAGCCCGAGCTGCAGCGCTGGGTGGACTTCCGGCCGCTGAACCTGATGGACGCGCAGTGGCAGCTGGGCGACCCCTTCCACATGGTGTTCTGCCGCAACGTGATGATCTATTTCGACGCGCCGACCCAGCGCAAGGTGCTGGAACGCATCCACCGCGTCGTGCGGCCCGGCGGCCTGCTCTTCGTCGGCCATTCCGAGAACTTCACCGAATCGCGCGACCTGTTCAAGCTGCGCGGCAAGACGATCTACGAACGGGTCTGACCCATGAGCACTCCTCTCGTCTCGGCATCAACCCTGGGCAATCCGGCCGCGCTTGCGAAGGTCAACCAGCTCAAGGCGCAGCCCCGCAAGCAGGGCGAAGCGTCCTTCTTCTTCTACGACGCGCACTTCAAGAATGCCGCCGTCAAGATCCTGCCGGGCGAGTACTTCGTCGACACGGAGGACCTGCTGGTCATGACGACGCTGGGCTCGTGCATCGCCGCCTGCCTGTGGGACCGCGTGGCCAAGGTCGGCGGCATGAACCACTTCATGCTGCCCGAGGGCAACGGCGACTCCGGCCGCTACGGGTCGTACGCGATGGAACTGCTGATCAACGAGATGATGAAGCGCGGCGCCAGCAAGTCGCGCATGGAGGCCAAGATCTTCGGCGGCGGCGCGGTCATCTCGGGCATGAACTCGCTGAACGTCGGCGAGCGCAATACCAACTTCGTCATCGACTTCCTGAAGCTGGAGCGCATCCCCATCGTGTCCAAGGACGTGATGGACGTGTACCCGCGCAAGGTGTGCTTCCTGCCCGCCAGCGGCAAGGCCATGGTCAAGCGCCTGGCCCCGACCAATACCGACGCCCTCGTCCAACAGGACAAGGCCGCGATCCAGAAGGTGCAGCCCGTCGCCAGCAGCGGCGGCTCCATCGATCTGTTCTAAGGAGAGACGCCCATGGCCAAGACCAAGGTCGTGGTGGTGGACGATTCGGCGCTGGTGCGCTCCATCCTCACCGAGATCATCAACCGGCAGACCGACATGGAATGCATAGGCGCCGCGGCCGACCCGCTGGTCGCGCGCGAGATGATCCGCAACCTCAACCCCGACGTCATCACGCTGGACGTGGAGATGCCGCGCATGGATGGGCTGGACTTCCTGTCACGCCTGATGCGGCTGCGGCCCATGCCCGTCGTGATGGTGTCCACGCTGACCGAGCGCGGCGCCGACGTGACGCTGAAGGCGCTGGAACTGGGCGCGGTGGACTTCGTCGCCAAGCCCAAGATCGGCGTGGCCGACGGCATCCGGCTGCTGGCACAGGACATCACCGACAAGATCCGCATCGCGTCCAAGGCGCACATCCGGCGCGCCCCGCCGCCCCCCGCGCCCGGCACGGCCGCGCCGGCGCCGGCCAAGCCGGTCACGATGGCCAGCCTGGGTCGCGCGTCCACCGAGAAGCTGATCTTCATCGGCGCCTCCACCGGCGGCACCGAGGCCACCAAGGACGTGCTGATCAACCTGCCCGCCGACAGCCCGGCCGTCGTCATCACGCAGCACATGCCGCCCGGCTTCACGAAGAGCTACGCGGCGCGGCTGGACGGCCTGTGCAAGATCCGCGTCAAGGAAGCGCAGGACGGCGAGCGCATCCTGCCCGGCCACGGCTACATCGCGCCCGGCGGCCTGCACCTGACGGTGGAGCGCAGCGGCGCGAACTACATCGCCCGCGTGCAGGACGGCGACCCCATCAACCGGCACAAGCCGTCGGTGGAGGCGCTGTTCCTGTCGGCCGCCAAGGTCGTGGGCCCCAACGCCATCGGCATCATGCTGACGGGCATGGGCGCCGACGGCGCCAAGGCGATGAAGGTCATGAAGGACGCCGGCGCCTACAACTACTGCCAGGACGAGGCCACCTGCGTCGTCTTCGGCATGCCGCGCGAGGCCATCGCGGCCGGCGCGGCCGACGAGGTGCTGCCGCTGGGCCAGATCGCCACCAAGGTGCTGGAGCGCCTGCGCGCCACGTCGGGCCTGTCGCTGAACCGCGTCTGACCCCTAGTTCATCGGCACCGGGGCGGTGCCGGTTCGGTTACGGTGCGCGCTTCGCCTAGGAGCCCGCCCATGAAGCTGCACCGCCACCTGCTCGCCCTCGCCCTGCTGGGGGCCACCGCCGTGCACGCGGCCGATGCCGGCTTCACGAGCGAGGGCACCTTCATTGCCGCAGCGGGCGCCACGTCGTTCGAGAGCTTCGAGCAACTGCCGGCCGGCGAGCGCGCGCTCTCGCCGATCACCACGCCGCTGTTCACGATCAGCACCGTCAGCACGCCCATCGGCGTGCTGCAGACCGGCGTGAACTCGCCGGTTGACGGCTATGGCTCGATCGCCACGGATGGCATCCACTACGTGTCGGCCTACCTGCCCAACGCATCGCAGGGCACGCTCACATTCACCCTCGCGGCGCCGAGCAAGGCCTTCGGCCTGTACCTGACGGACATCGGCGAGACCGACGGCCAGATCATCCTGCGCACCAATGCCGGCGCCTTCTCCAGCGACCTCATCGTCGGCACGCACCCGCCCCTGCTGCCCGATGGCAATGTGCGCTTCGTCGGCTTCACGCAGGACATGGCGTTCACGCAGGTCACGCTGACAGTGACCGGCCTGGACGAGGCTTATGGGCTGGACAAGGTGTACGTCAGCGCCGTGCCCGAGCCGGCCTCGGTGCTGCTGATGGGGCTGGGCCTGGCGGGCCTGCTGGCATCGCGCCGCAAGCGCTGAGCCTCAGCGCGCGTCCGCCTTGGCCAGCTGCGTCTGGCCAGACGGGCGCCGCGCGGCAGCGTCGCGCTCGGTTGGCAGCACCGGCTTGAAGCCGTCCAGCCGCTTGGCCGTCGGCGGCACCCAGGCCGCCTGAAGGGGCGGCGCGGCCTTGGCCACGACGACGACGCGGGCCGAGCGGTCGGATGCGGCGTCCTTCAGGTCGGCGTTCGAATCGGTGAACGCCTGGGCAGGCGACACCGTCAGCACGACGGCCGCCGCCGCCGACAGCAGCACGATCCAGCGGTAGGGCAGATTCAACGGGTTCATGGCGATTCCTTGGTGTGCTGGTTATGCTAGGCACCCACCAAGGCGTTACCAAGCGCTTGTTTCTGCACTGATTGGTCAGATCCACTTACCAGATGGCCTCGCTGGACCGCTTCCCGCTGCACTACCTCGCCGCCTTCCGCGCCGCCGCGCAGACGCAGAACCTGCGCGCCGCGGCGGAGAGCCTGCACCTGACGCACAGCGCCGTCAGCCAGCAGATCCGCGGCCTGGAGGCGCAGCTGGGCTTCGAGCTGTTCACGCGCCAGGGCCGGCGCCTGACACTCAACCCGGCCGGGCAGGCACTGCAGCGCGCCGTCATCAAGATGTTCGCGGAGCTGCAGGCCGGCCTGCTGGCGGCCACCCAGGCGCACGGCAACGCGGCGCAGACGCTGCGCGTGAGTGCCCTGCCCTCGTTCGCGCAGCGCTGGCTGCTGCCGCGCCTGCCACGCTGGCAGGTGCTGCAGCCGTGCATCACGCTGGACCTGCACGCGTCGCAACAGGTGGTGGACCTGGAGCGCGAGGGCTTTCACCTCGGCCTGCGCATCGGGCGCGGGCCGTGGCCGGGCCTCGTCAGCGAGCCGCTGTTCCACTCGCCGCACATCGTCGTCGCGGCACCCATGCTGGGGCAGCGGTTGGTGGGCGCCGCGCCGGCACTGCTGGCGCAGCAGCCCTTGCTGGGCGACGCGGACCTGTGGCGGCAGTGGTTCCACGAGGCCGGGCACACGGGCGCCGTGCCCACGCCGGTGGCGTCGTTCAATGACGCCGCGCTGCTGGGCCAGGCCGCCGAGCAGGGCATGGGCGTGGCGCTGACGCGCGAGCTGTTCGCGGCGGACGCGCTGCTGGACGGGCGCCTCGTGCGCGTGTCGGCGCAGGCCGTCGACGAGGACGCGACGCGCGACTACCAGGTCGTCTACCCCGAGGCGCTGCGCAGCGACCCGGCCGTGCGGGCCTTCTGCGACTGGCTGCATGCCGAGATCGCCGCGCTGGAGCAGCGCTTGCATGAAGCGCCCCAGGTGAGCCTCGGCCCGGCCGCGCTGCGGGATGAGTGACGGCGCGCGCGCTGCCCGCGCGCGGTGGCGTCAGAGGAACAGCTGCTGCAGGTCGCTGAGGAAGTCGAAGCCGCGCTCGGTGGGCTGGATGCGCGCCGGGTCGGCCACCAGCAGCCCGCGGCCGCGCGCCGTCTCCAGCGCCTTGGCGATGCTGGACGGCGGCAGGCCGGTGCGCTCCAGGAACTGCAGCACCGTCACGCCGTCCTTCAGCCGCAGCGCGTTCAGCATGAACTCGAACGGCAGGTCCTTGCGTGCCACCTCGTGCTCGTTGCTGACCTTGTTGTCCTGCGCCATGAAGGCCGCCGGCTCGCGCCAGCGCACCTGGCGCAGCACGCGGTGCGGGAAGCTCAGCTTGCTGTGCGCGCCGGCGCCGATGCCCAGGTAGTCGCCGAACTGCCAGTAGTTCAGGTTGTGCGCGCAGCGGTGGCCGTCGCGGGCGTAGGCCGACACCTCGTAGCGCGACAGCCCCATCGCGCCGGTCCTCGCGGTGATGAGGTCCAGCATGTCGCTGGCGAGATCGGGGTCGGGCAGGTGCTCGGGCGTGCGCGTCGCGAACACCGTGTTGGGCTCGATGGTCAGGTGGTAGATGGACAGGTGCGGCGGCTGGAAGCCCAGCGCCGTGTCCAGCTCGCGCGCCAGGTCGTCCAGCGTCTGGCCCGGCAGCGCGTACATCAGGTCGAGGTTCCAGGTCTCGAACGCACCGGCCGCCTCGGCCAGCGCCTCACGCGCCTGGGCTGCGCTGTGCACGCGGCCCAGCGTCTTCAGCTGCGCATCGTCGAAGCTCTGCACGCCCACGGACAGCCGCGTGACGCCGGCCTGGCGGAAGCCGGCGAAGCGCTCGCGCTCGAAGGTGCCGGGGTTGGCCTCCAGCGTGATCTCGCAGCCGGGCTCCAGCGGCAGGCGGGCGCGGATGTCGCTGATGAGCTGCGCGATCTGCGCGGGGTTGAACAGGCTGGGCGTGCCGCCGCCGATGAAGATGCTGACGACCGGCCGGCCCCAGATCAGCGGCAGCGCAGCCTCCAGGTCGGCCCGCAGCGCCGCCAGATAGGCCTCGGCCGTGTCGGCGGACAGCCCGCCGTTCTTGACCTCGTGCGAGTTGAAGTCGCAGTACGGGCACTTGCGCAGGCACCACGGCAGGTGCACGTACAGCGCAAGCGGCGGCAGCGCCGGCAGCTGCAGCGTGCCCGGGCGCATCAGGTGCTGGAGATCGGCCATGGCGCTAGCCCAGATGCCAGACGTCGCGGAACTGCTCGATCAACTGCGCCGCCGCGAGTGCGCGGTGGCTGTGCCGGTTCTTCGTCTCGGCGCCGAGGCTGGCGACCGTCTGGCCCAGCGCCGGGATGTGCATCAGCGGGTCGTAGCCGAAACCGCCCTCGCCGCTGGGCGCCGTCAGGATCTCGCCCATCCAGCGGCCCATCGCGATCAGCGGCTCCGGGTCGTCGGCGCTGCGCACGGCCACCAGCGCGCAGACGAAGCGCGCGCGGCGGTCGGCCACGCCGGCGAGTTCGCGCAGCAGCCGCTCGTTGTTGGCGGCATCGCTCTTCTCGCCGCCGGCGTCCAGCGCATAGCGCGCCGAGCGCACGCCCGGTGCCCCGCCCAGCGCATCGACGCTGATGCCGGAGTCATCGGCCAGCGCCGGCAGGCCGCTCAGCAGGGCTGCATGCCGGGCCTTGGCCAGCGCGTTCTCGGCGAAGGTGTCGAACGGCTCCTCCGCCTCCGGGATGCCGAGGCTGCCCTGGGTGACCAGCTCGATGCCCAGTGGCGTGAACAGCGCCTGCAGCTCGACGAGCTTCTTGGCGTTGTTGGAGGCAAGGACCAGTTTCATGTCTGCCCCTCGCCCGATGAATACATCGGGCTATCCCCCGAGGGGATGGCCGCTTGCTTGGGGCGGCCCGGCGCTGCGCGGCCTGTCATGCCGACTTCTGCAACGCCATCAGTTCGCGGATGCCCTTGTCCGCCAGGTCCAGCAGCGCGTTCATCTCGTCGCGCGTGAAGACCACGCCCTCGGCCGTGCCCTGCAGCTCGACGAAGCCGCCCGAGCCGGTCATGACGACGTTCATGTCGGTGTCGCAGGCCGAGTCTTCGGTGTATTCCAGGTCCAGCAGCGGCACGCCGTCGACGATGCCCACCGAGATGGCGGCGACGGAGTCCTTGATCGGCGAGCGCGACAGCTTGCTGTCGGCGATGAGCTTGGCGACCGCGTCCTGCGCGGCGACGAAGGCGCCGGTGATGGCGGCCGTGCGCGTGCCGCCATCGGCCTGCAGCACGTCGCAGTCCAGCGTGATGGTGCGCTCGCCCAGGGCGGCCAGGTCGAACACGGCGCGCAGCGAGCGGCCGATGAGGCGCTGGATCTCCTGCGTGCGGCCGCTCTGCTTGCCCTTGGCGGCTTCACGGTCGCTGCGGGTGTGCGTGGCGCGCGGCAGCATGCCGTACTCGGCCGTCACCCAGCCCTCGCCCGTGCCGCGCTTGTGCGGCGGCACGCGCTCCTCCACCGAGGCGGTGCACAGCACGCGCGTCGAGCCGAACTCGATCAGCACGGAGCCCTCGGCATGCACGGTGAAGCCGCGCGTGATGCGCACCGGGCGCAATTGATTGGCAGCGCGGCCTGCGCTGCGCGTGAAGGTCTGGGTCATGACGGGAAAGAGGAGTTAGCGGCGGTTCAGGCCGCGGCCGGACTGGCGGATGACTTCGTTGATCTCGCGCACCGAGCGCTCGATCTCCTCGTCGTCCATGGCGGCCATGCTCGCCACCAGGTCGGCGTCCAGCGCGCCCTGGATGGTGGAGGCGAAGCCGGAGTTGCCGAGGTTCTGCGTGGTGTCTCCAGCGGGGTCGCCCTCGCCTTCCCACTCGACGGACAGCAGCGTCACGTTGTCGCTGCGCTCGCCGCCGCGGCGCAGCGCCTGCTCGACGAGGTCGGGCACGGCTTCGGAGATGATCTGATCGGCCATGTGCTGGACGATCTCGTGGTCTTCCACGCTGCCCCACAGGCCGTCGGAGCACAGCAGGATGCGGTCGCCCGGCTCCATGACCAGCGGCCCCTGGCAGTCCACCATGGGCTTGCCGGGGCTGCCCAGGCAGGTGAACAGCACGTTGCGGTTGAACGGCTCGGCGCCGCGGCCGACGCGGCCCAGCGCCTCCTGCAGTTCGGAGTACGAGTGATCTCGCGTGCGGGCGATCAGCTTGCCGCCGCGCACGAGGTACAGGCGCGAGTCGCCGCAATGCGCCCACCAGGCCTGGTTGCCCTGCAGGATGCAGGCGACGACGGTGGTGCGCGGCGTGTCGGTCAGGCCCTTGCTCTGCGCGTAGCGCAGCAGCTGCTGATGGGCGATGACGATGGTTTCCTGCAGGAAGCGCTGCGGGTCGTCCAGCACCGGCCGGGCGTCCTGCTGGAACAGCGCGGCCAGCGTCTGCAGCGCGATCTGCGCGGCGACCTCGCCCTCGGGGTGCCCGCCCATGCCATCGGCCAGCGCGAACAGACCCGCCTCCCGCGTGAAGCAATAGCCCATGCGGTCTTCATTGGTCTCACGGCCGCCGCGGCGGCTGACTTGGAAGACGCTGAATCTCATGCCAAGGCTCCCGACGGGCCGCCCCGAGGGCCGCCTTGCGCCCCCAGGGGGGGCAGCTCACGGATGTGAGCGTGGGGGCTCATGCTTTCGCTCCGGACTTGAGGTTTTCCAATTGGAGTTTCAAACGCTCGCTGAAAGACAGCTTGGTGTATCGCCGCTCGGTCTCGCGGGCCAGTTCCTTCTGCAGCGCGAACACGCTCTGCGGGCGCGCCAGCGGGTCCAGCGACATGCACCACTCGGTCACTTCGAGCAGGTTGTCGGAGTAGACATTGCGCAGCCGCGACAGGCTCAGGTTGAGCCGGTCCTTCTCCAGCCGCTGCGGCGCGTCGTTGGGTGGGTAGCCCTGCATGCAGGCGTAGATGCAGGCGCCGATGGCGTAGATGTCGGTCCACGGGCCCAGCGAGCCGTCGCGGCGGTACATCTCGGGCGCGGCAAAGCCGGGCGTGTACATCGGGCGGATGAAGTTGCCTTCCTTGCTCAGCACCTCGCGCGCGGCGCCGAAGTCCAGCAGCACGGCCTTGTTGTCGTTCGTGATAAAGATGTTGGCCGGCTTGATGTCCAGGTGCAGCATCTTGTGCTGGTGCACGATGCGCAGGCCACGCAGGATCTCGTCGAACAGGCTGCGGATGGTGGACTCGCGGAACACCTTGTCGCGCTTCATGTCGCGCGCGGTCACGATGAAGTCCTGCAGCGTGTCGCCCTGCAGGTAATTCATGACCATGTAGACGGTTTCGTTCTCGCGCAGGAAATTCAGCACCGAGACGACGCTGGGGTGCGAGATTTGCGCGAGCGAGCGGCCCTCTTCAAAGAAACTCTTCAGCCCCAGCCGGTAAAGCGGCTGTTTCTCAGGCTTGACGCGCGGCGTCAGCTCCCCGGGGGAACGCTCGGCCAGCGACGAGGGCAGATATTCCTTCAACGCGACGAGGTGGTGGTCCGGGTCTTCGGCGAGATACACCACGCCGAAACCGCCCGCCGCCAGTCGCTTGATGATCTGATAGCCCCCAACCACCGTGCCTGCGGGCAATGGCGCCGGCTTCGGCTTGGACATAATCGCGTTTTGTCTGTTTTGCGAGATGCGAAATGCCAGTCTACAGCATGACCGGGTACGCCAATTCCGTGGCGCAACCCCCTAAAGCCGAGGACGGCAACAACGCCACACAAGCCAGCGTCAGCGTCGAATTGCGCTCGGTGAATGGGCGGTTTCTGGACCTGTCCATGCGCATGCCGGAAGAACTGCGCGGGCTGGAGCCGCAATTGCGCGAATTGATTGCGGCGCGATTCAAGCGCGGCAAGATCGAACTGCGCATCAATACCCAGCGTGAGGCCGACGGCGGCTGGCCGCAGCCGCTGCCGGAACAGCTGAACCGCCTGGCCAATCTGGAATCCAAGGTGCGCGCCTGGCTGCCGCAGGCGGCGCCGCTGTCCGTGCAGGAAGCCTTGAACTGGTGCAAGAGCGGCGGCAGCACGGCGGTCGCGCTGGACAGCCCGACGCTGGAGGCCGCCCGCGCCTGCGTCGACGGCCTGGCGGAGTCGCGCGAGCGCGAAGGCGAAAAGCTGGTGGCCATCCTGATGGAGCGCATCCAGCGCCTGCGCACGCTGGCCGACGAGGCCGAGCCGCTGCTGCCCGCCGTCGTGGCGCGCCAGCAGCAGCGCTTCCTGGAGCGCTGGCAGGAGGCGCTGGCCACCACGGGCGCCGCGAGCAGCGTGCCGAAGGAGGCGCTGCAGGAGCGCGCGCTGAACGAGGCGGCCGCGTTCGCGATCCGCATCGACGTGGCCGAGGAACTGGGCCGGCTGCGCGCCCACCTGGAGGAACTGAGCCGGCTGCTGAAGAAGGGCGGCGAGCTGGGCAAGCGGCTGGACTTCCTGATCCAGGAATTGCACCGCGAGGCCAACACGCTGGGCTCGAAATCGGCGGCGCTGGAACTGACGAACATCTCCGTCGAGATGAAGGTCGCCATCGAGCAGATGCGCGAGCAGGTGCAGAACATCGAGTAGTGCGCTCGGCACGCCCCCTTGACGCCGCTCAAGGCCGAAGACGGGGCGATTTAAGGCAGATCAAGGAGCCGCCCCGGCAGGCGCAGGAGCATGGGCCACCATGCCCACGACCGCGTCTCCGCCCAGTTGCTGCGCCGGCCTGCGCCAGACCCTGATCCAGGGCTGGCAGCAGGACTTCCCGCTGCATCCCTCGCCCTTCCGGCAGATGGCCGCGCGCAGCGGTGCGACGCCACGGGAGCTGCTCAGCACCTGCCGCGAGCTGAACCGCAGCGGCGCGCTGCAGCCCATCCGCGTGCGCTGGGGCGCCACGCTGCGGCGCCAGCGCTGGCGGCTGGCGTTCGACGCGCCGCCCGGCTTCGCCACCGCGCTGGCCGCTCTGCCCGGCTGCTTCCGCATCGAGCGTGCCCAGGCCGGCGACGGGCTGCCGACGCTGTGGGCCGAGATCGAGGCGCTGGACGAGGCCGCGCTGGGCCGCCAGCTCGCGCGGCTGGCGCTGCCACCGCTGGCGCGGCTGCGGCTGCCGTCGCCCGACACCACGCTGAGCTGCGACGACCCGCAGCTGGCCGCCTGCGTGGAGCGCGGCCTGCCCGTCTGCTCCAAACCGTTTGCCGAGTGCGCACGGCAGCTGGGCTGCAGCGAGCATCATGTGTTGTCCAGCCTCAGCGCCTGGCGGCGCCAGGGTCAGCTCGAAGGCCTGGTGCTGAAGCCGCCGCCCACGCCGGTGCCGCAGCTGGGCACGCTGGCGCTGTGGCGGCGCCTCGAACCGCCGGCGGCGCTGTTGCAGCGGCTGCGCGAGCAGCGCGGCATCGACCGCGTCATCACCGGGCCGGGCTCGGACGACTGGCCGTGGCAGCTGGGCGTGGTGCTGCGCGCAGCGCCTCAGCTGGGCGCCGAGCCCTGGCGCGAGCGCCTGGCCGCCGCCGGCCTGGCCGCCGCGCCGGACGCCAGCCAGCCGCTGCGCATCGAGCAGCCGCGCGATCAGGCGCTGCTGTTCAACACCTGAGGCGAATCGCCCGTCACGCCGGCGTGCCCAGCGGCACGCCCGGTGTCAGCAGGCGCTCCAGCAGCTGGCTGACGCTGGCGATCTGCGGGCCGAACGGCAGGTCGCCGCGGCCGCGGAAGAACAGGCCCTTGGCCGTCTCGCCGCGCAGTGCCGCGGCCAGGCGCTGGTCGATGCAGAACTGGCCCCAGCCCTTGAGGCCGTCGCGCAGCCCGCACTGGGCCAGGCAGTCGAAGGCCATCGTGCAGCGCTGCTTCAGCTGCGCCACGGCCTGCAGCCGCTCCTCGGCCTTCAGGTATTTCTTCAGCCACGGCGTCAGCACGGCGCGGGCCGGCAGGCCGGCGACGCTGGTGAATTCGACGAGGTCCTCGTCGCGCGCCTCGGCCAGCACCTGCTTGAAGTTGGGGTGGGCGTCACACTCCTGCGTGGCCACGAAAGCCGTGCCGAGCTGGGCAGCATCGGCGCCCAGCGACTGCAGGCGCTGGATGTCCTCGCAGCGGCGCACGCCTCCGGCCGCGATCAGCGGCACCTGGCCTTCGACACCGGCATCGCGCAGATGCTGGCGCACGGCCGGCAGCACGGTCTCGAACTCGAAGCGTGCATCGCCGAGGTCGGCCACGCGGGCCGCGCCGAGGTGGCCGGCGGCGTGGGCCGGGTGCTCGATGACGATGGCGCTGGGGATGCGCTGGCGGCGCTCCCACTTGCGCCACAGCAGCGCCACGCCGCGGGCATCGCTGAGGATGGGGATCAGCGCCGTGTCGGGGTGGTCCTGCGCGAGTTCGGGCAGGTCCAGCGGCAGGCCGGCACCGACGACCAGCGCCTGCGCGCCCTGCTGCAGCGCCGTGCGCACGGAGGCCGCGTAGTCGCTGACGGCGCGCATCACGTTGACGGCCACCAGGCCGCGCCCGCCGGCAATCTCGCGCGCACCGCGGATCTCGCGCGCCAGCGCCTCCTGGTTGGCCTGCTCGATGACGGCCTTCTTCTCGGCGCCGTCGGGCAGGCCTTCGCTGCGCGCCAACAGGTCGGCGTGGTGGCGGCGCAGGTCCACCGAGGCGATGGTGCCCCAGGCGCCCTGGGCGGCGACGCTGCCGGCCAGCCGGTGGGCCGAGATGCCCACGCCCATGCCGCCCTGCACGATGGGCAGCAGCTGGCGGCCGGCCAGTTGCAGGGGGCGCAGGCCGGCGGCCGTCATGCGTTCCAGGAGCGAGAGAGAGGTCATGGCGGGTCCGGGGTTGAACGACGAAGACGGCGATGCTGCGGCCAGAAAAGCGCGGCCGCCTTGACGTGGTGCAAAGCCAGGCCGAACAGGCCGGCGTTGGCGCCCGCCCCAGCGGCAAGCGCGCGCCTGTTGCGCGAGGTCAAGGCGCGTGCCGCCGCTTCCGGGCACGCTGCCAAGCCATGGCCCGCAAGTTCCCGATCAAGCCCGCGCACCCGGAACGCATCTGCTGGGGCTGCGACCGCTATTGCGCCGCCGATGCGATGCAGTGCGGCAACGGAAGCCTCGCCACGCCGCACCCGTCCGAGCTGTTCGGCGACGACTGGATGGATTGGGGGCTGGACGCGCCGCCGCCGGCCGCGGACGGCGACAAGCCGCCGGGCTGAGCCGTCAGGCCGCCAGGGCAGCGGTGCGCTTGACCGGCTTGAGCTGGAAGACGGCGGGGTCGCGCGCGCAGTCCAGCAGCAGGGTGCGCACTCGCTGCAGCCACAGCCGCGCGAACTCGGCCTCCTCCTGCGCGCTCGCGCGGCCGCCGACGCAGCGTTCCAGCAGCGGCTCCAGGCGCGGGTCGGCCGGCACATGGGCCATGTCGACGCTGACGTCCACCGCCTCCTGCGTGTCCAGGCGCGTGAAGCGCAGCGCACTGAGCAGGTCGGGCTTGTAGCGGATCAGGCCGGCGCGCGCGAAGCGCCCGGCAATGCCCTTGAAGCCCGAGCCGCCGGCGGCGCCGGTCAGCATCTGCACGACGGTGGCCATCACGCCGCTGCTGCCCGACCGGGCGTCATCGCGGAACTCCACCTTGATCTGGCCGCGCTGCGGCAGCGTGTCGGGGTGCAGGTGTTCCAGCGCGAGGCAGGTCATCCAGTAGGCGGCCGCCACGGTCGGGCAGGCATGGCCCGTCAGCCGCACGGCATCCGCGAAGCCGTACGCCAGCAGGCCGTCCTCGGCGCAGCCCAGCAGGCGGGCGAGCGGGTCCTGCACCGCGATCCGGGGCACCTCGTCGAAGAACGGCTGCAGCTTCATGGGGCTCCTTGGCGTCGTGCGAGTTGAGAGGGAGACCGCATCGTCTGCGCTGGCGGCGCCCACCGGGTTGACGGGCGTCAAGCCATCGTTCTCCGGTCAGTTGGACGACTAGGTTTCAACCCGGCCGGCCGTCGATGCGCGGCCGCGACAACACCGGCCAGTAGCGCCAGGCGTACAGGCCGAAGCCGGTCGACCACAGCGCCGCGGAGGCCTGCACGGCCGGCAGCGTCCAGGCCGGCTGCAGCAGCGGCAGCGCCACCCGCACCAGCGCGGCCAGCAGCACGGCGACGTAGCAGGCCGTCTCGAAGCCGTCGGCGCGCAGCGCCCGGCCGGTGTGGCCGCGGGCCGTGCGGGTCATCATGCCGATGACGAGGCCGCCGACCGCGCCGACCGTCAGCGCGTGCGTCGCGAGCGACGGCGTCACCCCCCCGAGCGCGCCACCGGCGCGCAGCAGCAGGTGCACGGGAATCCAGGCATAGGCCAGATGCAGCACCCAGACCAGCGGCACGCGCAGCGTCTTCCACGGCTGCCACAACGCCCAGCGCACGGCGTGGGCGGCGCCGGCGGCGGCCGCGATGGCGGCCACCGGCCAGCCGCCCAGGCCCAGCAGGTCCGCCACGCCCAGCGCCAGCACCAGGCCCAGCGCCGCCTTCTCCACCACCGGCCGCCGCGCCGCGGCCGCGCCCGGCACGCCGTTGTTCGTGAACATCGGAATCACGCGCCCGCCCATGACGGCGAGGATGAAGAGCACCACATCCAGCGCCACCTGGAGGCCCGGCAGCGGCGCCACCGTGATGAACCCCAGCTGCCCGAGGTGGAAGACCGCGGCGACAGCGGCCAGCAGCAGCAGCAGGCCGATGAAGAAGTAGTTGCGCCGGTTGCGCGCGCGAAGAAAGGGCACCGCCAGCGCGCCGGCGGCGGCCAGCGGGAAGGCGATGTTGGCCGCCGCGGCGGCCACGCCCCAGCGCGTCAGCACGAGGACGCGGGCAGCCAGCCACAGCAGCGCCAGCGCCGCCAGCGGCCCGCCGGTGGGCGTCGGCAGGTGGGTCCAGTTGCGGCCGGCCGTGAACAGAAAGCCGACGATGACGGCCAGCGTGAAGCCGAACAGCATCTCGTGCGCATGCCACAGCGGCCCGGCCAGGTAGGCGTGCCCCAGCAGGCCCGAGAACTGCAGCGCCCACAGCGGGATGGACAGCGCGGCGAACACGCTGGCCAGCAGGTAGAACGGGCGGAAGCCCAGCGCGAACAGCGCGAAGCCGGGCCGCGGCGCGCGCGGCGACTCCTCAAGAGGGATCAATGCCATGGAGTCCTTGCCTTGACGGCGAATGTCGAAAGGCCAGCGCCGCGGCAACCACGGTGGCCGCGAAGCCGGCAAGGGCCAGTGCGTTGCCGGCCGCGCCGGCGGCCAGCAGGTCGGCGCCGCCGAACAGGCGCACGGCCAGCGAGCCGTGCAGCAGCGCCAGCGGCAGGTACCACGCCCAGCCGAAGCGCAGCTTGATGCGGGCGATGGCCGGCAGGATCACCGGCGCATGGCCGAACACCATGCCGATGACGAAGCCCAGCCCGAGGCCGTGCAGCGCTGCGTCGCGCAGCGGCCAGCCCAGCGCCGTGGCCGCCCAGGCCAGCCCCGCAACGGCCAGCCAGCCGTAGCCCAGCAGCAGGCAGATGGCCATGTAGCGGCTCAGGCCGTGGGCGCGCACGGTGCGGCGCGCGATGTCGAACGCCAGCAGCCAGACGGCCAATGCCGCGAGCGCCACGCCGAACAGCAGGCCCGACACCGCGGCGCCCAGCAGCAGCGCCGCCAGGATGGCGGCCAGCGCCCACGACGCCCCGGGCCGGCGGCGCATCAGCCGCGTCATCTCCAGCCGCTCGGCGGCGATGGTCAGCACGAGGAAGACGAACCACCAGGGCACAACCGTGGCGGCCGACGCCCCCAGTGCGTGCAGCAGGCTGCCGGCGGCCCAGCACAGCCCACCCAGCATCAGCAGCGCCGTGTGCGCCGCGCGCTGCAGGCCGACGATGACCGCGTTGACCGCCAAGAAGGCGAGCGACGCCGCCACGGCCAGCCAGGCGGCCACATCCGCTGCCCCGCCCAGCTGGGCCAGACCCGCGGCGGCCGACGCCAGCGGGCCGGCGAAGCACAGCGGGTGCCGCACGGCCACCGCCCGCTCGACGGCAATGACGGTCGCGAGGACCGCGCTGATCATCAGGAAGGCGTGCGCCTGCACGGCGGCACCCAGCCAGGCGCCACCCGCGGCGGGCAGCGCCACGCCGGCGCGCAACAGGCCGCCGGCGATGCCGGCCACCAGCAAGGCCGGCACGGCCAGCGCCAGCGGTGCGAGCCAGCGTCCGTGGGGGTGGCGGCCGTGGCGCATGGGTGGATGCCGCCTCACCAGCCCATGAAGGCCTTGGCGCTGGCGCTCATGCGGTCGGTCGTCCAGGGCGGCTCCCAGACGAGCTCGATGTCCACCGCCATGCCGGGTGGCGTGACGGCTTCCAACTCGGTGAAGGCGTCGTCCAGGATGACGTCGGCCACCGGGCAGGCGGCCGATGTCATCGTCATCAGCACGTGCAGCCGCTCGGGCGTCACCGTGACGCCATAGACCAGCCCCACGTCGACGATGCTCATCGCCACCTCCGGGTCGACGACGCGGAGCAGCGCCGCGAGGATGGGTGCGCGCAGCGCCTCGGTGCCGGCGTAGGGGTAGTTCTCGTCGCGCGTCATGCGGCCCTCGCGGGGTGGATCTGCAGCACGCCGGCCAGCACCTCGCGGTTGCGGGTGATGTCGGCCAGCGTGTAGCGGTCCAGCACGGCGTGGAAGGCGCTCACGGCCTCGGCCAGCACGCCCTTCAGGCGGCAGCTGCGCACGATGGCGCAGTGGCTCTGCTCGCTGCTGAAGCACTCGGCCGGCTGGTCCAGCCCTTCCGCGTCGCGCACGACGCGGCCGACGCTGATCTGCTCGGCCGGCATCGCCAGCACCAGACCGCCGCCCTTGCCCCGCACCGTGGCCACCCAGCCGCAGCGGCCGAGGTGGTGGACCACCTTGGTCAGGTGGTTGGCCTTGATGTCGAAGGCGGCGCAGATCTCGGCGACGGTGGCCCGGCGGTCGGGTTCCGTCGCCAGATAGATCAGCACGCGCAGGCTGTAGTCGGTGAAGGCGGTGAGCTTCATGGGTTCAAGGCTTGATCGCCGCGGCCCCGGCCGGCACCTGGCGCGCCGCCGGGCGGCGCAGCAGGCAGAGGGCATAGACGGCGAGGAAGACGCTGCCGGCGGCGAACACGATATCGCCCGGCACGCGCAGCCACACCAGGGTCTCCATCACCGGCGAGTGGATGACCTCGGGCGAGCGGGCGTACCACAGGCCGTGCGTGATGCTCTGGTAGGCCTGGTAGATGCCGGCCGGCAGCAGCGACATGAAGACCATCATGCCGAGGCCGATGTTCAGGCTCCAGAAGGCGGGCTTCAGGAACCGGTCGGCGTGCAGCGCACGGTCGTACAGGCCGCGCAGGCAGAACAGCATCAGGCCGACGCCCAGCATGCCGTAGACACCGAACAGCGCCGCGTGGCCGTGGGCCGCCGTCATGTTCAGGCCCTGCACGTAGTACAGCGAGGCCGGCGGGTTGATGGCGAAGCCCAGCAGGCCGGCGCCCACGGTGTTCCAGAAGCCCACGGCGACGAAGCTCAGGATGACCCACTTGTAGGCACCCAGCCAGGCCACGTTCTTCGAGCGGCGGTACGTCTGCAGTGCTTCCAGGCCGATCAGCGTCAGCGGCACCACTTCGAGGGCCGAGAACACCGAGCCGACGGCGATGACCGAGGTCGGCGTGCCGGTCCAGTACAGGTGGTGCAGCGTGCCCAGGATGCCGCCGAACAGGAACACGATGGTCTCGGCGACGATGGCCCGGTTGGCCGACGCGGCACGGATCAGGCCCAGGTTGGTGAAGATCAGCGCGACCACGGCGGTGGCGAAGACCTCGAAGAAGCCCTCCACCCACAGGTGCACCAGCCACCAGCGCCAGTACTCGA
>JAYSCT010000016.1:0-48369 GCA_041914785.1 Roseateles sp. | reverse complement strand
TCACCCCGCATCACCAGTGTTCATGCGGGTTCTGGGCGTTTTGCAGGGCCGACCATCTACGCGCACGCCGGCGGCGAGTTGCGCCGACAGCTCATCGCGTGCCTGCGCCAGGGCAAGAGCACGCGCAGGCCGCGCTCGGCGGGCACCGATTGGCGTGGCCAGATTCCCGACATGGTGAGCATCCATGTGCGCCCGCCGGAGGCTGAAGACCGCGTGATGCCGGGGCACTGGGAGGGTGATCTGATCAAGGGCGCAGAGAACAAGTCGGCGGTGGGCGTGTTGGTGGAGCGCACGACGCGCCTGGTGCTGCTGGCCAAGATGGCGGACGCCACGGCGGCATCGGCACTGCAAGCCTTCAGCGCCAAGCTCAACTCGATTGCCGAGCCCTTGCGCCAGACGCTGACCTACGACCAGGGCAAGGAGATGAGCCGGCACAAACTGCTGGCCCAGCGCACGGGCATGAAGGTGTACTTCTGCGATCCGCACAGCCCCTGGCAGCGCGGCACCTGTGAGAACACCAACGGGCTGCTGCGGCAGTACATGCCCAAGGGGACGGATCTGTCGGTGTTCAGCCAGGACGAGCTCGACGCCATCGCCGACCAGCTCAACAACCGCCCTCGCGCCACTCACGACTGGCGCTCGCCTCTGCAGGTCTTCGCGGAGATACTGGCCGCTCAATCCCAAGTCACCACCTCAACGATTCATTGAAATAGCGGGTGTTGCACTTCGGATTTGAGACCGCCCAGTGATGAGTTGACCCTGTGATTCGGTGATGCGTCGCCGAGCTCGGGAGGCTGGGGTGCGCTCAGCGCACCCCAGCGTTCAGCGCCGATCAACCTACGCCCGTCGATCCGCCTCCTAGGCGCGGGGTCGAGTTCGGGGTCGGTCGAGTTCGGGGTCTCAAATGGCAACCCCAACAACCCCACCCGACCGACGCAGCCGCCGGTACAGCGTATTCCTGCTGACCCCCAGCCGCCTTGCCGCCTCCGACACATTGCCGCCCACGGCCGCCAGCGTTTCGCGGATGCGGGCGTCGGCCAGCTGGCGAAGATCGCCGCCTGAAGTCGCTGCCGCAGCGGGCATTGGAACAGAGCCGGCCCCCGCCCCGGCATCGCGCAGCTCATCGCCCACCTGCGCCAGCGTCAGCACGTCGTCCCCGTCGTCCAGCAGCGCTACGCCCGTGCGCAGCAGGTTGGCCAGCTGGCGCACGTTGCCCGGCCAGCGGTAGCGGCCGAAGAGCGCCATCACGTCGTCGGCCACGCGCAGCGCGCGCCCCGGGGCCTCGGCGTGCAGCAGCCTCGCCACCAGCGCCGCCAGGTCGCTGCGCTCGCGCAGCGGCGGCAGCGCCAGCGTCAGGCCGGCGAGGCGGTAGTACAGGTCTTCGCGGAAGCGGCCGGCGGCCACTTCGTCCCGCAGCTGGCGGTGGCTGGCGCAGATGAGGCGGAAGTCCACCGCCACGGCCGTGCCGCCGCCCAGCGGCGTGACCTGGCGCTCCTGCAGCACGCGCAGCAGCCGCGCCTGCAGCGGCAGCGGCATGTCGCCGATCTCGTCCAGGAACAGCGTGCCGCCGTGGGCCTCGCGCAGCCGGCCCGGCGCGCCCTGGCGGCTGGCGCCGGTGAAGGCGCCGGGGCGGTAGCCGAAGAGTTCGGCCTCGATCAGCGTCTCGGGCAGCGCGGCACAGTTCACGGCGACGAAGGGCTGGGCGCGCCGGGCGCTGCTGGCGTGCAGCGCGCGGGCGAGCACGTCCTTCCCCGTGCCGGTTTCGCCGTGCAGCAGCAGCGGGATGGCAGGCTTGTCGAGCACGCGGCGGGCGCGGTCCAGCGCGGTGCGCAGCGTGGCGTCGCCGGTGTCGAGCGCCGCGAGGGCGTCGGCCGGCGCGCCAGCGGGTGGGGGGGGCAGCGCGGGCGCGGCGGCCGGTGAAGCGGGGGCCGGAGCGCGGGCCGGGGCGACCGCGGGCGTGGACAGCGCCACGCCGTGGCGCAGCGTCTGGCCGCGTTCCACGCGCAGCCACAGCGGCGCGCTGCCGCCGCCGCGCGGCAGCAGGCGCGGCGTGGCGCTGAAGCCCAGCAGCGCGCGTACGTCCAGCCCGAGCGCGCGTTCCACGGTGGCGGCGCCGATGTCGTGGCGGGCCAGGCCCAGCAGGTCCAGCGCGGCGGTGTTGGCGCCGGTCACCCAGCCGTCTTCGCTGACGGCCAGCAGCCCTTCGGTGACGGTGCCCAGGCCCTCGGCCTGGGTGTGCAGCCGCAGGTGCAGGCCGGCGGCGTGGCGCGCGGTGAAGAGCTGGTGCTCGATCATGCGGGCGCCGCTGCGGGCCAGCGCCAGCGTGTGGCGGTGGTAGCCGCGGCGGTCGCCGGAGATGTCCAGCACGCCCAGCAGCTGGCCGGCGGGGTCGGCGATGGGGGCGGCGGCGCAGGTCAGGAAGCCGTTGCGCGACAGGTAGTGCTCGCCGGCGTGCACGACGAGCGGCTGGCCCTCGGCCAGCGCGGTGCCGATGGCGTTGGTGCCGCGCCATTGCTCGCTCCACTGCGCGCCGGGGCGCAGCGCGACGCGGGCGGCGCGGTCGGCAAACGGGGCGTCGCCGCTGGCGTGCAGCAGCAGGCCGTGGGCGTCGGCCAGCAGCACGAGGCTGTCGCTGCCCTGCACCTGGTCGTGCAGGAAGGCCATCACGGGCCGGGCATGGGCTACGAGCGCGTGGCGGTGCTCCAGCGCGCGGGCGAGCTGGGCGGCGCTGGCGTGGGGCGCGCCCTGCGGGCGGCCTTCGGGGGCGAGGCCGTAGTGGTCGCGGCAGCGCGCCCAGCTGGCCTGCAGCGGGCCGGCAATGAGGCCGCTGGCGACGGTGCCGGTGTCCAGCCACTGGCGGCGAGCCTGGCGGAGGCGGTCGGGCGGCGTGGGGGCCTGGGATGCGGGCATGGCGTTGTCTCCTGGGCGGCGCGGGGTGGCGCCTTGGGTGCGCTCTGCGGTGCCGGGCCAGCATGCCCGGCCTGCCGGACGCTAGCCTGACGCCGCCGCGCGTCAAGCGGTTGTGCCGGTTTGGCACGGTGTGCCGGCGCGGGTGTGCCATTTCGTGACAGTCCGGCCGGCGCCGGGGCGGGGTTTGCGCCGGTCGGCGGCGGGGGCGGCGGAAGGGGCGCTGGCACGCGGTTTGCGCTGAAGGGGGCGACCCGCGCGCCGTTCAGGACGCCGGGCGCCCATCCCCACGGAGACAAGCCCCATGACCGTTTACGCCGCCCCCGGCGCCGCTGGCGCCAAGATCGCCTACCAGCCCCGCTACGACAACTTCATCGGCGGCAAGTTCCAGCCGCCGGTGGAGGGCCAGTACTTCGACGTGATCTCGCCGATCAACGGCAAGGTCTACACGCAGGCCGCGCGCTCGACCGCCAAGGACGTGGAGCTGGCGCTGGACGCCGCCCACGCGGCTGCCGCCGGCTGGGCCGCCACGCCGCCGGCCGAGCGGGCCAATGTGCTGCTGAAGATCGCCGACCGCATCGAGCAGAACCTGGAACTGCTGGCCTACGCCGAGACGGTGGACAACGGCAAGCCCATCCGCGAGACGCTGAATGCCGACATCCCGCTGGCGGTGGACCACTTCCGCTACTTCGCCGGCTGCGTGCGGGCGCAGGAGGGCGCGCTCAGCGAGATCGACGGCCACACCATCGCGTACCACTTCCACGAGCCGCTGGGCGTCGTGGGCCAGATCATTCCGTGGAACTTCCCGCTGCTGATGGCGGCCTGGAAGCTGGCGCCGGCGCTGGGCGCGGGCAACTGCGTGGTGCTCAAGCCCGCGGAGAGCACGCCCATCGGCATCCTGCTGTTTGCCGAGCTGGTGGCCGACCTGCTGCCGCCGGGCGTGCTGAACATCGTCAACGGCTTCGGCCGCGAGGCCGGCACGCCGCTGGCGACGAGCAAGCGCATCGCCAAGATCGCGTTCACCGGCAGCACGGCCACCGGCAAGGTCATCGCGCAGGCGGCGGCGGCCAACCTGATCCCGGCCACGCTGGAGCTGGGCGGCAAGAGCCCCAACCTGTTCTTCGACGACGTGATGGCCGAGGACGACGCCTTCCTCGACAAGGCCATCGAGGGCCTGGTGCTGTTCGCGTTCAACCAGGGCGAGGTGTGCACCTGCCCCAGCCGCGCGCTGATCCAGGAAAACATCTTCGACAGGTTCATGGAGCGCGCGCTCAAGCGCGTGGCGGCCATCAAGCAGGGCGACCCGCTGGACACCGACACCATGATGGGCGCGCAGGCCTCGGCCATGCAGATGGACAAGATCGAGACCTACCTCGCGCTGGGCAAGGAAGAGGGCGCCAAGGTGCTGGCCGGCGGCAGCCGCGCGCAGCTGGGCGGGGACCTGGCGGGCGGTTACTACATCCAGCCGACGCTGTTCCAGGGCCACAACAACATGCGCATCTTCCGCGAGGAGATCTTCGGCCCCGTGCTGGCGGTGACGACGTTCAAGACCGAGGCCGAGGCGCTGCAGATCGCCAACGACACGCCCTACGGCCTGGGCGCCGGCGTGTGGAGCCGCGACGGCAGCCGCGCCTTCCGCATGGGCCGCGCCATCCAGGCCGGCCGCGTGTGGACCAACTGCTACCACGCCTACCCGGCGCACGCGGCCTTCGGCGGCTACAAGGAATCGGGCATCGGCCGCGAGACCCACAAGGCCATGCTGGACCACTACCAGCAGACCAAGAACCTGCTCGTGAGCTACTCGCCCAACGCGCTGGGCTTCTTCTGACCGGCCGTTGCGCCGGCTGACGGGGGCCGCCACGGCGGCCCCTGCAACAAACGAAACGAAACGCCCGCTGCGCTGAAGCGCGGTTGCAACGGGCGCTGCCGAGCATGACGGCTCTTTGACACGGAGCCTCTCATGACCTCGACCCGCCACACCCTGACCCTGATCGCCACCGCCGCGCTGCTGAGCGCCAGCACGCTGGCGCAGGCCCAGCTGATCCAGCCTGCGCCGCAGGCGCGCCGCGCCCCGGCCGAGCCGCAGGCCGCCGGCCTCATCATCAAGTTCAAAGACGGCAGCCGCACGCCGGTGGCCGCCAAGGCCGCCGTGCAGGGCTTCCGCGCGATGACCGAGGCGCGCGGCCAGCGCGTGGCCTTCGACCGCGAGAGCGCCTTCGGCCGCCGCGTGATCCGCCTGGACCGCCGCGTGCCGGCGCGCGACCTGGCGCAGCTGGCGCGCGACATCCAGCTGTCCGACCCCAGCATCGAGTCGGTCGAGATCGACCACGTCGTTCGCGCCAGCTTCACGCCCAACGACGGCCGCTGGGACCTGCAGTGGGACTTCGTCAGCGGCACGGGCGGCATCAACATCCAGAAGGCCTGGGACCTGAGCCAGGGCTTCGGCCAGCGCGTGGCCGTGCTGGACACCGGCGTGCGCCCGCATGCCGACCTCGTCGGCAACCTGCTGCCGGGCTACGACCTCATCAGCGACAGCACCCGCGCCGGTGACGGCGGCGGCCGCGACAGCGACGCCAGCGACCCCGGCGACAACGTGGCCGCCGGCGCCTGCGGCCTGTTCGAGCCCGCCGAGGCCAGCAGCTGGCACGGCACCCACGTGGCCGGCACCATCGCCGCCGTGAGCAACAACGGCATGTGGGTCAGCGGCGTGGCGCCCAAGGCCAAGATCGTGCCGGTGCGCGTGCTGGGCAAGTGCGGCGGCGCCGAGTCCGACGTGGCCGACGGCATCGTCTGGGCCGTCGGCGGCAGCGTGGGCAACCTGCCCAAGAACCCCAACCCGGCGCTCATCCTGAACCTGTCTCTGGGTGGCCAGCACAGCTGCGGCAGCACCTACCAGTCGGCCATCGACTACGCGCGCAAGCTGGGCGCGCTCATCGTGGTGGCCGCGGGCAACGACGAGGAGGACGTGTCCAACCACGCGCCCGCCAACTGCAAGGGCGTGATGGCCGTGGCCGCCACCACCCGGGCCGGCGCCCGCGCCAGCTACTCCAACTTCGGCAGCGGCGTGGACATCGCCGCGCCCGGCGGCGACAAGGACAACCCGGTCTGGTCGCTGTCCAACATGGGCACGGCCGGTCCCGGCGCCGACGCGCTGGCCGGCATGAGCGGCACCTCGATGGCCGCGCCCCACGTGGCCGGCGTGGCCGCGCTGATGACGGCCAGCAACAGCCTGCTGATGCCGTCCGACACGGCCTACCTGATGAAGGCCACGGCGCGCAGCTTCCCCGGCAACTGCAGCGGCTGCGGCACCGGCATCGTCGACGCCGAGGCCGCCGTCATCGCCGCGCGCGGCTTCCGTGTCGAGCGCGAGCCCAACGACACCGTCGCCACCGCGCAGTACCTGAACGTGTTCCCGGCCCGCGTCATCGGCACGCTGCAGGCGGCCTACCCGGAGCAGGTGGACGTGTACTCGCTGAACCTGCCGGCCGGCCAGGGCCTGTCCACCAACATCGTGGTGCTGGCGATGGACTTCAACTTCAGCGCGTCGCTGGAGCTGCTGGACGCCACCGGCAAGGTGCTGGCCAAGTCCACGCTCATCAACAACAAGCCCGAGATCAACTACTACAACACGTCGGGCAAGACGCAGGCGCTGTACGTGCGCGTGAAGGGCAAGACGACGCTGATGCTGGGCTCCGGCGACAAGGCCTACGAGCTGAAGCTGACCCGCAATCCCTTCTGACGACTCCGCGTCAGCGCGCTGCGTACGGCCCCGTGCGCAGCGCGTCCGCAATGCCCTTGCGGTTCTGCGCCAGCGCAACGAGGCTGAAGTGGATGTGCCCGCTGCCCGGTGCCAGGCGGCGGATGCTGTCGATCTGGCCCAGGATCTCGTCGGGCTGCCAGCTCTGCGGCGTGGCGTCGATGCGGCTCGTGAACAGGCCCGGGTGGATGGGCCGGTCCAGCGGGTTCAGCGCCTGCCACGACTGCAGCAGCACGTCGAAGGCCTGTGCGGCCTGCGCCCGTGGCCAGTACAGCTGCGGGGCCAGGTAGTCCAGCCAGCCCTCGCGCAGCCACAACTCGACGTCGGCGTACAGCTTGTCGTACTGGCTGAAGCCGGTGATGCCGGCGGGCCGCAGGTCGGGCCGCGGCAGGCCGAACGGGCTGATGCCCACGCGGGTGCCGGGGCGGGTCTCGTGGGCCACCGCGTACAGCCGCTGCACGAGGCGGTTGACGTTGTAGCGGCGCCAGTCGGCGCGCGCCAGGCTGCCACCGGTGGCGAGGTACTTCTGCCAGCTGGGGTCGTCCGGGAAGTCGACGTCGTTCTTCGCCGCGTCCGGCACCGGGTAGGGGTAGAAGTAGTCGTCGATGTGGATGCCGTCGACCGCGTAGCGGCTCAGCAGGTCGCGCACGACGGCCAGCGTGTGCTCGGCGGCGGCGGGCTCGCCGGGGTCGATCCACAGCTGGTCGCCATACCGCTTCACCCAGTCGGGCTGCGTGCGGCTCAGGTGCGTGGCCGCCGGCGCGGACTTGGCCGTGCTGTGCCGCGCGCGGTAAGGGTTGAGCCAGGCATGCAGCTCCAGCCCGCGCAGCCGCGCCTCGGCCAGCCAGACGGCCAGCGGGTCGTAGCCCGGATGCTGGCCCGGCGTGCCGGTGAGGTACTCGCTCCAGGGCTCCAGGCTCGATTCGTACAGCGCATCCGCGCCCGGGCGCACCTGCAGGATCAGCGCGTTGAGGCCGATGCGCTGCGCCGTGTCGCACAGCGCGCGGATCTCGGCCTGCTGGGCTTCGGCGCTGAGGCCTTTCTTGCTGGGCCAGTCGATGTTGGCGACGGTGGCCACCCAGGCGGCGCGCCATTCGCGCGGCGGCACGGCGGGTGGGGCGGTCACGGCGCTTGCCGCAGGGGCCGGCGCTGCCGGTGCGTCGCCCGGCGGGGCGGGCGGCGGCGCGGGCGGCGTGGCGCAGGCGCCCAGCAGCGGCAGGCTGGCGAGGCTGAGGAGGTCGCGGCGCTTCATAGCTTGATGAACCAGTGTTGGCGGTGCATGAACCACGCCACGGCATACATGACGAGCACGAAGGCGATCGCATGCAGCAGCGACGCGTTGACGGGCGCGAGGCCCGTGTCGAGCAGGGGGTGGTACAGGTGCCGGCCCAGGCTGCGGCCGTCGGCCAGCGTGACGGTGTGGAGCAGCTTGGCGACCAGCCCCGACAGCACGAACAGGAACAGCGCGTTCATGCCGAACACCACCAGCGGGTGCAGCACCCTTGCCCAGCGCGCACGTGGCAGCGGCTGCGGCATTGCGTCCAGCAGCCAGTAGAAGACGGCGAACACCAGGCTGGCCCAGCCGGCCATCGTGAACACGAACGACGGCGTCCACAGCGACTTGTTGATGGGCATCAGCCACGCGTGCAGCACCTGGCCCAGCCACAGCGACGCCAAGCCGGCGATGACCCAGGTCATGGCCTTCTCGGCGGGTTGCCGGCGGGACGCCAGCACATAGCCCGCCAGCACGCCCAGCAGTTGCGACGCGACGGCCGGCAGCGTGGAGAGCAGCCCCTCGGGGTCCCAGGTCTTCGCCTGCTTCCACAGGTGGCCGTCCATCAGCAGCCGGTCCAGCCACGCGCCGGCATCCTTGCCGGGTTCCAGCAGGCCCACGTGGATGGCGCCGTCGGCATCCGGCACCGGCAGGCACAGCTGGATGACCGAGTAGACGGCCATCAGCCCCAGCGCCCACAGCGCCACGCCGCGTGCGCCGCACCACAGCACGATGGGTGCGGCCAGCAGCGTGCACAGGCCCAGGCGCTGCAGCACGCCGGGGAGGCGCAGCGTGGCGAGGTCGAAGCCGGGGATGAGGTTCAGCAGCAGGCCGATGCCGATGATGAGCGCGGCGCGGCGCGATGTGGCGAGCAGCAGCGCGGTCTTGTCGGCGCCGGCCTGCGCGCGGCGCGCGAGGCTGATCGTCATCGCCACGCCGCTGATGAAGACGAAGAACGGGAACACCCAGTCCGTGAACGTCCAGCCGTGCCATGGGGCGTGCAGCAGCGGCGCGTAGACATGGCCCCAGTCGCCCGGGTTGTTGACGAGCAGCATGGCCGCGATGGCGAAGCCGCGGAACGCATCCAAGCTGAGGACGCGGGCGTTCACTCGACCTTCTTCCCGAAGCCGTCGGGGATCTTGATGAGCGCCGCCATCACGACGCTGGGCACCGTGGCCACCAGCACCCACGCGAAGAAGGGCACGTAGCCGAGGTGGTCCTGCAGCCAGCCGCTCCACATGCCGGGGATCATCATGCCCAGCGCCATGAAGCCGGTGCAGATCGCGTAGTGCGCCGTGGACGGGCCCCCAGGCTTCGCAGGCGCAGGCGCCTGCTGTGCCACCCCCCGAGGGGGCTGAGCCGGCTCGGGGCGGCCCGTCGCCGGCTCCTGCGGCCCGCTGGCGACAAGGATCATGTACATCAGATAGGCCGTGAACCCCAGGCCGTAGCCGAACTGCTCGACGGCCAGCGCCGCGCTGATGACGGCCAGGCTGGTCGGGTGTGTCAGCGCCAGCACGAGGAAGGCCACGTTGGGCACATGCATGGCGGCCACCAGCGGCCACAGCGACTTCTTCAGACCCACCTTGGAGATGACCCAGCCGCCGCAGAGGCCGCCCAGCGTCAGCGCCGTCAGGCCCACGGTGCCGTAGGCGATGCCGACGGCCTTGGTCGACAGGCCCAGGCCGCCGTCGCTGACGGGGTCCAGCAGGAAGGGTGTGGCCAGCTTCAGCAGCTGCGCCTCGGGGAAGCGGTACAGCAGCAGGAAGCCCAGCGTGACGAGGATGCCGGGCTTCTTGAAGTAGCTCGCGAACACGGCGAAGAACTCCGCCACCAGCCCGCGCGCGGCGGAGCTGCCCACGCCGCGCACGTCCGCCGCGGGCCGGGGCAACGCGAACGCGTGCCACAGCGCCAGCGCCGCGAACAAGCCGCCCAGCAGCCAGAACACGGCAGCCCAGGCCTGCACGACGCTGCCGGTGCGCTCGGTCAGCTCACCGGCCAGATACACCAGCCCGCCCTGGCCGCCGATGTTGGCCAGCCGGTAAAACGTGGAGCGCACGCCGACGAAGGCGGCCTGGCTGTGCTGCGGCAGCGCCAGCATGTAGAAGCCGTCGGCCGCGATGTCGTGCGACGCCGACGCGAACGCCATCAGCCAGAACACCGCCAGCGTCATCTGGAACGCGCGCTCGCCGGGCAGCGTCAGCGCCACGCCGGCCAGCGCCGCGCCGACGAAGAACTGCAGCACCGTGACCCACGCGCGCTTGGTGCCGAACAGCTCGGCCAGCGGCGACCACAGCGGCTTGATGACCCAGGGCAGGTAGAGCCAGCTGGTGTAGAGCGCGATGTCGGTGTTGGAGATGCCGAGGTTCTTGTACATGACGACCGACAGGGTCATCACGACGACGTAGGGGATGCCTTGCCCGAAGTAGAGGCTGGGAACCCAGAACCACGGGGAGCGGTTCATGCGTTCAGTGCCCGGCTCACGCTGCCGTCGGCCGCGTCCAGCAGCGCCCGCGCCTCGCCAACGCCCACGCCGCGCTTCAACATCACCAGCGCCGTCTTCACATGGTGGTCGCATGCGCTGAGCGCCGCCTGCGCGTCCGCCTCGCTGGCGCCCGACGCGCGCACCGTCAGCGCGAGCGCCCGCTTCACGAGCTTGGCGTTGGTGGCCTTCAGGTCCACCATCAGGTTGCCGTACACCTTGTTGAGCTTGACCATCAGCGCCGACGAGAGCGTGTTCAGCGCGATCTTCTGCGCCGTGCCGGCCTTCAGCCGCGTGCTGCCGGAGATGACCTCGGCGCCGGTGTCCAGGATGACGCCGATCTCGGCCTGCTGCGCGACCGGCGCGCCGGGGTTGTTGGCGATGCCGATGGTCAGCGCGCCGGCGTCCCGCGCGGCCTGGATGGCGCCCAGCACATAGGGCGTGCCGCCCGATGCGGCCAGCAGCAGCGCCACGTCGTGGGGGCCGGGCTTCAGCGCGGCGAGGTCGGCGGCGCCCTGCAGCCGGTCGTCCTCGGCGCCTTCCACAGCGACGAACATCGCGCCCTGCCCGCCGGCGATGACGGCCACGGCACGCTCGCGCGGCCACGAGAAGGTGGGGTACAGCTCCACGCTGTCCAGCACGCCCAGGCGGCCCGAGGTGCCGGCGCCCGCGTACAGCAGCCGGCCGCCGGCGCGGATGCGCGGCAGCGCGGCGTCCACGGCCGCGGCGAGCTGCGGCGCGGCAGCCTTGACGGCGGCAACGGCGGCGGTCTGGTCGTCGATGAAGGCATCCAGCAGCGCCGGCGTGGCGTAGGTGTCCAGGTCGGGATGCCGGGTGCTCGGGGTTTCGGTGTTCAGCATGGGGAATGGGGCGGTCAAGCCGCCGCACTCTAGCGCCCCGCCCCGGGCCCCGGCGAATGCCACGCGCCATTGCGGTCATAACGGCAGCTCATCAGAATCTGCCGGCCGGCTGTAAGGCGCGGGGCATCTGGCCCGACGGACGCTGGCAAGTCGATGCCCCGGTCGTACCGGGCCGACCTGTGGTGACCCGATCTCAACCACTCTTCCTTTTCAGGAGCTCTCCATGAACGCATCTCTCAAGACCGGCCTGGGCATTGCCGCCGCCGCTGCCGCGCTGTTCGCCACCGCCGTGCCCACGACGGCGCTGGCCGCCGAGGGCATGGTCAAGTGTTCCGGCGTGAACAGCTGCAAGGGCACCTCCGAGTGCAAGACCGCCAAGAGCGAGTGCAAGGGCCACAACGGCTGCAAGGGCCAGGGCTGGGTCAGCAAGAAGTCGGCCGACGAGTGCACCAAGGCCGGCGGCAAAGTCGAGAAGTAAAGCCGTTAGGCCCGCAGACGCGGCGCCTCTCGGGGCGTCGCGTCTCTTTCCATGCATTCGTCACGTGCGATGTCCATGAACACAGCCACAGAGGCACAGAGGCACAGAGAAAGAGCATTGCCTCTGTGTCTCTGTGCGTCTGTGGCCTTGCTTGTTTCGCGATGACCCACATCCAAGGCTTCGGCCTCGGCCTGCGCACCGAGCATTACGCCGCCCTCGAGGCCGGTGTCGATGCCGCCGTGCGGCCCGACTGGCTGGAGATCATTTCCGAGAACTACCTCGTGCCCGGCGGCCCGCCGCTGGCGCACCTGGAGCGCATCCGCGCGGACTACCCGCTGGTCATGCACGGCGTGTCGCTGTCCGTGGCCGGCCCCGAGCCGCTGGACCTGGCCTATCTGCGCGACATCAAGGCGCTGGCCGACCGGCTGCAGCCGGGCTGGGTGTCCGACCACCTGTGCTGGAGCGCCGACGCGCACAGCCAGCTGCACGATCTGCTGCCCGTGCCGCTGACGCGCGCGGCGCTGGACCACGTCGGCAGCCGCATCGCGCAGGTGCAGGACCTGCTGGGCCGGCCGTTGGTCATCGAGAACGTGTCCAGCTACGTGCGCTTCGCCGCCGACGAGATGACCGAGTGGGACTTCCTCGCGCAGCTGCTGGCCGCCACCGGCGCGCGGCTGCTGCTGGACGTCAACAACGTCTACGTGTCCGGCCGCAACCACGGCTTCGACCCGCTGGACTACCTGAACGCCATCCCCGTCGGGTGCGTCGCGCAGATCCACCTCGCCGGCCATGAGGACCGCGGCGACATCGTCATCGACACGCACGACCACCCGGTGCGGCCCGAGGTGTGGGCGCTGTACGGCCACGCGCTGCAGCGCTTCGGCCCTGTGCCCGCGATGATCGAGCGCGACGACCACATCCCTCCGCTGCCCGAGCTGCTGGACGAACTCGCCGTCGCGCGGCGGCTGGCGTCGTCATGAGCGTCGCGCAGCAACAGCGCCAGCTGGCCGCCGCCATCCGCGACGACGGCGACGCCACGGGCCTGCTGGCCGGCGATTTCGCGCTGGGCCTGGCGGTCTACCGCCATGCCTACCGCGCCCGCCTCGTCGCCGCGCTGGCCGACAACTTCACCGTGCTGGCCCGCGCGCTGGGCGACGACGCCTTCGACGCGCTGGGTCGGGCCTACCTCGCCGCCCACCCCAGCCGGCATCCGTCCATCCGCTGGTTCGGCGACGCGCTGGCCGACTTCATGGCCCAGGCCGGCGACGACCTCGTGCCGCATGCCAGCCTTGTCGACATCGCCCGCATGGACTGGGCGCTGCGCGGCGCGTTCGACGCGGCCGACGCGCCGCTGCTGGATGGCGCGGCGCTCGCCGCGCTGCCGCCCGACGACTGGGCCGGTCTCGTGCTGCAGCTGCAGCCCAGCGCGCGGCGCGTGGCGCTGGCGCATGCCGTCGAGCCGGCCTGGCGCGTGCTGCGCGAGTGGGACCCCGAGTCCGGCCCCGACCAGCCCGAGCTGCCCGAGCCGCCGCCGCACGACCATGTGCTGCTGGCCTGGCGCCAGGGCGGCGAAACGCGCTGGCGCTCGCTGGAGCCGCTGGAGGCGGCGCTGCTGGATGCGGTGGCGCGGGGCGAGCCGTTCGCCGCACTGTGCGAGGCCGCGGCCGCGCAGCTGGGCGATGCCGACGCCGCGGCGCCGGCGGTCATCGGCCTGCTGCAGCGCTGGCTGGCCGACGGCCTGCTTCAGAGCCGCGCGTCGTAGCTCAGCGGGTGCGCGGCGGTGCGCAGCCCGTCCAGGCTGCCATGGCTGTTCATCGTCGGCGCGACGCTGCCCGTGGCCTTCGCAGTCCACGTGACGACCAGCTCGCAGCGCGTGACGGCCGGCGTGCGCGCGTCGTTGTTGTTCGCGCTGCGGCTCGCCGCGTTCAGGCCGTCGTCCACCGCCGCCGGCTCCAGCCGGTAGCCGCCGGCCACGCTGGCTTCGGTGCGGGCGCCCAGCGACGCGCCTTTGAGCTCAAAGCTGCTGCCGTCGCTGCGGCTGCAGTTGCCGCTGGCCGAAGCACTGGCAGTGCCCACCGTGGCCTGGCTCAGCCGCACGGGCAGCGCGGCGCCGGAGCGTGTCAGCAGCGGGCTGCCGGTGGGCTGCAGCACCGTGAAGCCGGCCGGCAGCGTGACCTGGCTGACATGCCGCGTGCCGCCGCGCGTGAACACCACGCGCACCACCGGCTGCGCGCCGGCGGCGGCGAGGCGCGCCGTGTAGCTGTAGCGCTTGCCATCCGGGTTCGCGAGCGTGACCTCGGTGCCGCCATCGACGGACGCGCTCAGCCGCTCGTCGGGCGCCATCAGCACGGTGGTCAGCACGTTGGCGGACTTGCCCAGGTCCCCCGTCACGACCACCGCATCATCGCCGGCCGCCTGCGTCGCCGTGAAGTGCGGGCTGATCTCGTCGACATTCAGCGTGGCGGATTCGGTGCAGTTGCGCAGGCCGCAGACCACACCGTCTCCGATGGCCCCGCCGATCTCTGCTCCGATGCTGCTGGCGCCGCCGCAGCCGGTGAGGGTGAGCAGGGCCAGCAACGGCGGCAGGCAGCGGCGGGGAGAAGTCATGTCGGATACCTCGGAATTCACCGCCGCGGATACTAGGTGCCCGCCGGCACCCAGCCCCGGGGCTGGCCGCCGTGATTGTTCACCATTTGGAGTCGTTATGTTGTCGTCCCCCGTCCGACTGCTGTCCGCCCTCCCGCTGCTGCTGGGCCTGGCGCTGCCCGCCCACGCCGCGCTGACCGTCGGCGCGCCCGCGCCCGACTTCAGCACGGACGCCGCCGTCGGCGGCCAGCCCTTCAAGTTCAAGCTGGCCGATGCGCTCAAGCAGGGCCCGGTCGTCGTGTACTTCTATCCCAAGGCCTTCACCAGCGGCTGCACCGTCGAGGCCCACCAGTTCGCCGAGGCCACCGACAAGTTCAAGGCGCTCAACACCACCGTCATCGGCCTGTCCAACGACAACATCGACACGCTGAAGAAGTTCAGCGTCGAGGCCTGCCGCAGCAAGTTCGCCGTCGGCGCCGACGCGGCGGGCAAGGTCATCAAGGCCTATGACGTGGAGCTCAAGATGGTGCCCGGCACGATGGCCGACCGCGTGTCCTACCTGATCTCGCCCGACGGCAAGGTCGCCGCCGTGCACGCCAGCATGAACCCCGACGGCCACATCGACGCGATGCTCAAGGCCGCCGAGAAGCTGAAGAAGTGATCGCCGCGCTGTCGGTTGCCGAGCTGCTGGCGGCCTACCGCCGCGGCACGCTGTCGCCGGTGGATGCCATGCAGGCGGTGCTCGCGCAGGCCGACGCGCGTGAAGGCCAGCTGCATGCGCTGTGCGCGGTGGACGCCGACGGCGCGCTGGCCGCCGCCCGCGCCAGCGAAGCCCGCTGGCGGGCCGGCACGCCGCTGGCGCTGGACGGCGTGCCCGTCACGCTGAAGGAAAACATCGCCGTGCCCGGCGCGGCCTACCGGCTGGGCACGGCCGCCACGCCGGAAGATGCGGTGGCCGGCTTCGAGGCCCCGCCCGCCGCGCGGCTGCGCGAGGCCGGCGCCATCGCGTGGGCCCGCACGACCATGCCCGACTACGGCATGCTGAGCTCGGGCCTGAGCAGCCTCTACGCCGAGCCGGCGCGCAACCCGTGGGACACCGCACTGACGCCCGGTGGCTCCAGCGCCGGCGCGGCGGCCGCCGCGGCCGCCGGCTACGGCCCGCTGCACCTGGGCACCGACATCGGCGGCTCCATCCGGCTGCCGGCCGGCTGGTGCGGCCTCGTCGGCCTGAAGCCCAGCCACGGCCGCGTGCCCATCAAGCCGGGCTATGCCGGCCGCGTCGCCGGCCCGCTGACGCGCAGCGTGGTCGATGCCGCCGCGATGCTGGCCGTGCTCGCGCAGCCGGACGCGCGCGACCCCACGCAGCTGCCGCCGGGTGACGTGACCCCGCGACCGCTGGACGTGCGCGGCCTGCGCCTCGGCCTGATGCTGGACGCCGGCTGGGGCGATGCCGTGGAGCCCGACGTGGCCGCCGCCATCACGGCGGCCGCACGCGTCTTCGAGCAGGCCGGCGCCATCGTCGAGCCGCTGGCCGGTTTCACGACGCGCGACATGGCCGACGGCATCGACCGCTTCTGGCGCATGCGCTCGTGGCTGGACATCTCGGCGCTGCCGCCCGAACGCCGCGCGCGGGTGCTGCCCTACATCCTCGACTGGGTGGCGCCCGCCGCCGGCTACGACGGCGCCACGGTCTTCCACGGCTACAGCCAGATGCAGGCGCTGCGCGAAGCCGCCAACACGGCCTGCGAACCGTTCGACTTCGTGCTGTCGCCGGTGTCGCCCATGCCGGCCTACCCGGCGCACCAGGCCAGCCCGCTGCACGACCCGGCCCGGCCGTTCGAGCACATCGCGTTCACGCTGCCGTTCAACATGAGCGAGCAGCCGGCGCTGGCCATCAACGCCGGCCACACGTCGGCCGGCTTGCCCATCGGCCTGCAGATCATCGGCCGCCGCTTCGACGACGCCGGCGTGCTGGCGCTGGGCGCGCTGTGGGAGCAACTGCGGCCCGCGCAGCGCCCCTGGCCGCTGGATGCCGCTTGACGCTGCTCAGCGCCGCTTGACGAAGCCCAGCAGCGCCGCCATCGGCAGCACCGAGCGCGGCAGGTAGGGCAGCCGCCACAGGCCGCCGTGGTTGGCGGTGTGCACCAGCAGCTTCAGCGGGTGGGCGAAGTCGCGCGGTGCGCTGCGCAGCTGGTGCACCCACATCGCGGCCATCAGCGCGTTCGTCGTGGCCGGCGCGAACACCTCCACGCCGAAGGCCTTGGCACCGCGGAAGCCGGCGGCCAGCAGCGGGTTGGAGACGACCGAGGCCGTCGTCGTGCTGGGCGCCACGTTGAAGGCCACGCGGTGCCCGTCGGCGCGGGCGGCGAGCGCGCGCCACTGCTGCAGCCGCTTGGCCAGCGCGTAGTTGGGGCCTTGCTCGACGACCAGCGCATCGACGAGCCCCCAGTGGCCGAAGTCGCCGGCGTCCAGCAGCGCCTCGATGTGCGGCGCAAAGCCGCGCCCGCCGCTGGACAGGCGTGCGCCGAACTGCGCGAGCCGCTTGACGACGCCGCGGCCGGCATAGCGCGCCATCACGGCGGTGGCCAGCGCCTCGGGCACGGCGAAGACGTCGGTGGGCGTGGCCATGTAGGCGAGCTGCGTGCGTGCCTCGGCGGCGCACAGCGTGGCGCTGATCGCGTCCATCGCCAGGCTCACGCGCACATGGCGCTCGCCGTCCAGGTAGGCCAGGTTGGCCACGCTCAGCGGCAAGCCCAGCGAGGCCAGCCAGGCGGCGATGTCGGGCGTGTCGCCCAGCAGGTCGGCGCCGGCATGCGCGGCGTCCAGCGGCTGGCCCGGCGCGACGGGCGCGGTCAGCGTGCCGTTGCCGGCCGCGACGGTGGCGGCGATGCGCTTCCACGTCGGCGCGCGCGCCAGATCCACGGCGACGACGTGGGCGCGCCAGCGGGCCAGCCAGCCCAGCGGGCCGGCCTCGCTGCCGGCGCCCAGCAGCACGAGGTGCTGGTCGGACAGGTCGAACCACTCCGGGTGGGCCAGGCAGTCGCGCAGCGCGGCCGCGTGGGCGGGCTCGCAGACGCCGGCCTGCTCCCAGCGGTCGATCTGGCGCGCCAGCGCGTCGCCCGACAGCTCGCGGCCTTGGTGCGGCACGGTCCACGGCGCCGGCGCGGCATCGCCCTGGCCGCGCAGCGTCAGCGTCTGCAGGCGGCGTTGCGGCGTGCGCATCGCGTCGGCCAGCGCCAGCGGTTCACCGGCGCGCACGAACGGCAGGGTCTGCCAGGCCGCGGTGAGGCCGGCGCGCGCCGAGGCCACGGCCCGCGTGGGCTGCGTGGCCTGGGCCTGCACCAGCGCGCGCCAGTGGCGCGGGTAGGCATGGCGCCAGTCGCGCTCGGTGGCGACGGCGTCGGCGGCCGCGTCGTCCAGCCCGCGCAGCGCGGCCGCGACGATGCGCTGCCCCGGTGCCCCGGAGGAACGCCGGCCCTTGGCATCGAGCGGCCACTGCAGGCCCTGGGCGTCGCTCATGGCCGCGGCGGCGGGGCCTGTGGTGGCAGGCCGGCGGCCTTCAGGTCGGCGTTGACCAGCGCCCAGGCCGCGTCGAAGTTGTCGGCGCGGCGTACCGGGCGGCTGGCGCGCCAGATGTCCATCAGCGCCGGCAGCCGCTCGATGCCCGGCAGGCCCGGCGGCACGAGGAAGACCGTGGAGATGGCGACGATGCCGCGCTTGGAGAAGCTCTCGATGCTGGCGCGCAGCTGGGCCAGCGCGTCGGCGTCCATGCGCAGGCTGCCGCGGATCTCCAGCAGGTCGCCGAAGCGCCGGTCCGCCGGCAGCCGCTTGCCGGCCAGCGCGATGGCGCGCTTGGTGGCGGCCATCAGCTCGGCGTCGAACGGGCCCTCGGCGATGGACAGCATCACGCGGCCCTGCACGCCGACGCTGACGCGGCCGAAGCTGGGCCGGGGCGGGGCGCGGCGGGTGAGGGGAAGTTGGGGCGCAGGGCTCATGGTGTGAGACGATTTTGCACGCTCGATGAAGGAGTCATGACCATGTTGACCTTGTACGGCTGCAAGGGTTCCGGCGCCGCCGCCATCGAGGCCGCGCTGGCCCGGGCGGGCCTGGCCTTCACGGCGGTGGATGCCGCCTCCTGGACACCCGGCCCCGGACTGGACGAGCTGCTGCGCGTGAACCCGCTGGGCCAGATCCCGACGCTGGTGCTGGCCGACGGCACCGTGCTGACGGAAAGCGCCGCCATCCTCATCCACCTGGGCCTGACGGCGCCGCCGGGCCTGCTGCTGCCGGCGGACGCCAGCGCCCGCGCGCGGGCCGTGCGCGGGCTGGTCTACATCGCCGCCAACTGCTATGCGGCGATCAGCGTCATCGACTATCCGGAGCGCTGGTGCGAGCCCTGCGACGACGCGATGAAGGAACGCATCCGCGCCGGCACGCGCGCGCGGCTGCATCTGCACTGGCAGACCTTCGCCGACGAGTTCGGCATAGTCTTCGACGCCGGCTCGCCGGGCGCGCTGGAGCTGCTGGCGGCGGTGGTGTCCAAGTGGTCCGGCGCACGGGCGCATCTGCAGGCCCAGCGGCCGGCCTTCCATGCGCAGCTGCTGCGCGTGGAGCAGCACCCGGACGTCGCCGCAGTGTTCCAGCGCCACTGGCCTTGAGCGGTGCTCTCACCCTCTCAGTCCAGCGTCTGCCGGTAGCGCGCCAGCGCCACGCCACCGGCCACGGCCAAGAAGGCGAGCATGGGCCACAGCTCCGGCAGCAGCTCGGCCGCGCCCGAGCCCTTCAGCATGACGCCGCGCACGATGCGCAGGAAATGCGTCAGCGGCAGCGCCTCGCCCAGCCACTGCGCCCACGCCGGCATGCCACGGAACGGGAACATGAAGCCCGACAGCAGCATGCTGGGCAGGAAGAAGAAGAACGTCAGCTGCAGCGCCTGCAGCTGGTTGCGCGCCAGCGTAGAGAACGTGAAGCCCACGCCCAGGTTGGCCAGCATGAAGACGCCGATCATCGCCAGCAGCAGCGGGGCGCTGCCCACCATGGGCACGTCGAACAGCAGGAAGGCCGCGCCGAGGATGACGCCCAGCTGCACATAGCCCAGCACGACGTAGGGCAGGATCTTGCCGACCATGACCTCGATGGGCCGCACCGGCGTGGCCAGCAGGTTCTCCATCGTGCCGCGCTCGCGCTCGCGCGTCATGGCCAGCGCGGTCAGCATCACCATGGTCATCGTCAGGATGGTGCCCACCAGCCCCGGCACGATGTTGTAGCGGCTCAGGCCCTCGGGGTTGTAGCGGCGCTGCACGCGGACCTCGAACGGCGCCGCCGCCGGCGCGTGCGCGGCCAGCACGCCGCGCAGGTCGCGGGCCAGCGCCGTCTGGCTCAGCTGGCCGAGCGCGGCCATCGCGTTGCTGCCGGCGGACGGGTCGGTGGCGTCGGCGGCGATGAGCAGGGCGGGCCGCTCGCCGCGCACGACGCGGGCGCCGAAGCGGTCCGGCACGACGACGAGGAACTGGATGTCGCCGCGCTGCAGCAGCTCGTCGCCGCGGGCTTCGGACAGGTCGGTCTCGACGACGTGGAAGTAGCCGCTGGTCTGCAGCGCCGCGACGAGGCTGCGCGCCATCGGGCTGGTGTCCTGGCTGACGATGGCGGTGGGCAGGCCCTTGGGGTCGGTGTTGATCGCGTAGCCGAACAGGATGAGCTGCAGGATGGGCACGCCCGCCGCCATCGCGAACGTGAGCCGGTCGCGCAGCATCTGCTGCACCTCCTTCAGCGCGATGGCGACAGTGCGGGCCAGCGCTTGCATCACGCGTGAGCGCCGAAGTTGTCGGTGGCCTGGGCGACGAGCCGCACGAACGCGTCCTCCAGGTCGTGCGCGCCAGCGCCGGCGATGACCGACGCCGCCGTGCCGCGCGCCAGCACGCGGCCGTAGGCGATGTAGACCAGCTCGTCGCAGCGCTGCGCCTCGTCCATGTAGTGCGTGGAGACGAGCACCGTGATGCCCTCCTGCGCCAGGTCGTGCAGCTGGTCCCAGAACTCGCGCCGCGCCTTGGGGTCCACGCCGGCGGTGGGCTCGTCCAGCAGCAGCAGCCTGGGCCGGTGCAGCAGGCAGGCCGCCAGCGCCAGCCGCTGCTTCCAGCCGCCGGACAGCGAGCCGGCCAGCTGCCGCTCGCGCGTCGTCAGGCCCAGGCGCGCCAGCGCGCCGTCCACGGCCTGGCGGCGGTCCGGCATGGAGAACAGCCGCGCGATGAAGTCCAGGTTCTCGCGGATGGACAGGTCTTCGTAGAGGCCGAACTTCTGCGTCATGTAGCCCACCTGGCGCTTCACGTCGGCGGCCTGGCGGCGGAAGTCCAGCCCCAGCACGCGGCCCTCGCCGGCGTCCGGCGTCAGCAGCCCGCACAGCATGCGCAGCGACGTGGTCTTGCCGCTGCCGTTGGGGCCCAGGAAGCCGACGATGCGGCCGGTGGCGACCTGCAGGTCGACGTTGTCGACGACCTTGCGGCCGGCGTAGGACTTGCTCAGTCCCTTCACGTCGATGGCCAGTTCGGTCATGGCGAGACGTCCAGCGGCTGCCCTGGATGCAGCCGCTCCGCGTCCTCGGCCTTCACCGGCCGCGCCTCGACGAGGAAGACCAGCTTGTCGCGCTGCTGGTTGGAGTAGATGACGGGCGGCGTGTACTCCGGCCCCGCCGCGATGAAGCTGATGCGCGCGGGAATGGCGGCGCCGCAGCCGTCGCAGCGCAGCTGCACGGGCGCGTCCAGTTTCAGGCCGCCGACGGCCGACTGCGGCACGTAGAAGCGGGCCTTGCGGTGGGCCGGCGGCAGCAGCGCCAGCACCGGCTGGCCGGCAGCCACCCATTCGCCCGGCCGCATGAAGACGTCCTGCACGCGGGCCGGCATGGGGGCCGTCTGGCGCTTCTGGTCCACGCGCCAGGCCGTTTGCACGCGGCTGCTTGCGGCCGCCTCGGCCAGCGCGTGGGCGGCGGTGCGGGCGTCGTCGCGGGCCGGCAACCGGCCCACCTGCAGCGCAGCCTCCAGCTCGGCCACGCGGGCCTGTGCCTGCGCGCGCGCCGCGGCGGCATCGTCCACGCGCGCCTGGGCGACGAAGCCCTGCGCCATCAGCTGCTGCTGGCGGGCCAGGTCCAGCCCGGCCAGGCGCTCGGCGGCGCGGGCCTGCTCCAGCTGCGCGCGGGTGACGGCCAGCTCGGGCGCGCGGCGGCCCTTGTCGGCATCCAGCGCCTGGGCCCGGGCGCTTTGCGTGCGAGCGACGGCCTCGGCGTCGGCGGCCTGCTCGGGCGTGGCGTCCAGCTCGAACAGCGGCTGGCCGGCCGCCACCGCCTCGCCGGCGCGCACCGGCAACGTGGTCAGGCGCCCGGCCACCGGCGGCGCGATGTAGACCAGCTCGGCCTCGGCATAACCCGTCCACGCGTCGGGTGGCTTGGGCGCACAGCCGGCCAGCAGCGCGGCGGCTGCGACAAGGGCGAGGCGTTTCATCGGCATCTCCATCACAACCCGCTGGCCAGCCCCAGCAGCGCCCAGTCGATGCGCCGCTGCACGGCGGCGTCGGACAGCACATCGCCGTCCACCAGCGCCTGCATCGCCGGCGGCACGGCACCGATGGCCTGCATGCCGCCGGCCAGGATCAGCGGCGCGACGACGGCGCCGACGAGGAAGGTGAAGCGCGTCAGCAGCGGCTGCGGCGGCAGCCGGCCCCGCGCTTCGGCCTCCTGCAGCAGGGCCATCAGCACGCCGAGGTGGCGCGGCGTGTTGGCACGCAGGAAGTCCTGCGCGACGGCCTCGCCCGCCTGCGCGTCCGCCCACACGCGGGCCACCAGCGGCCGGTGCGCGCGCACGAAGCGCGCCACGCCCAGCAGGGCCGCGGCCAGGCGCGCCATCACGTCGGCCTCGCCCTGGCTGTGCAACTGCAGGGTGTCGAACATGGCTTCGTAGTGCTGCTGCAGCAGCGCGCGCAGGAAGGCGTCCTTGCTGCCGAAGTGGTAATGCACCATGGCCGGGTTCACCCCGGCCACCTCGGCCACGCGGCGCACCGACAGCCCGGCGCAGCCCAGCTGCGGGTACAGCGCGGCACCGGCAGCAAGCAGTGCCTGGTCTTGATCCTGACTGGGGCGGGGCATGCGCCGGATTATTGGTCAGTCGTTCAGTAACCGCAAGACGTGGCAAAGGCCGCTTGCCACCACCGGGCGCTTCACTAGCATGGCTGCCGGGTAAAACAAGGAGACAAGCGATGGACCTCGCCACCTGGATGCGCAGCTTCACCATCCGAACCCGCATGCACGGCGCCATCGCGATGGTGCTGGTGATGTTCGCGGCGCTGGGCCTGACGGGCCTGCTGGGCGGGCGGGCGCTGGCGGCGCTCAATGTCGACGTGACGACGCACGGCATGCGCGACCTGCAGCAGCTCGGCAGCATCCGGCAGGCGCTGGCGGAGGTGCGGCTGGAGGAGAAGCAGATGGTCATCGCCTACGAGGACCCCGACCAGGTCAAGCAGTTCCGCCAGCGCTGGAACGCGGCGGCCCAGCGGCTGGCCAAGGGGCTGGAAGGGCTGCAGGAGGGCAAGCAGGGCGACAACAAGGCACTGGCCGCCGAGGCGCTGAAATTCCTGCAGGACTACCGGGCCGGCGCGCAGCCGGTGCTCAACCAGATCGAGTCCGGCGGCTTTGACACGGCCAAGGTGGCCGACCGCATGCTGAACCGCCCGAAGGCCGCGATGGGCGAGATCGAACAGCGCGTGGAGCGGCTGGCGGTGCTGGTGGACCAGCAGGCCAAGGCCGTGGAGGAGGAGTTCAACGCCGAGATGGCGCGCATCGGCTGGCGCTCGGCGGCGGTGCTGGTCGTCGTCATGGTGCTGGTGGTGCCGCTGACGCTGATCAACTCGTCCACCATCACCAGCCCGATGCGCTATGCCGGCACGGTGGCGCAGTCCATCGCCAGCGGCGACCTGAACAACAGCATCCGCATCGTCGGGCGCGACGAGGCGTCGGACCTGCTGCGCGCGCTGGACACGATGCAGGCCAGCCTGCGCGACCTGGTGCGCCAGGTGAAGGAGTCGGCGCAGAGCATCGAGACGGCCAGCAGCGAGGTCGCGTCGGGCAACCAGGACCTGAGCCAGCGCACCGAGCAGGCCGCGTCCAGCCTGCAGCAGACCACCAGCTCCATGGACGACCTGACCAGCGGCGTGCGCCACGGCGCCGACGCGGCCGGCAAGGCGAGGCAGCTGGCCGAGGGCGCCGCCGAGGTGGCGCGCCGTGGCGGCCAGGAGGTGGCCGAGGTCGTCACGACGATGGACCAGATCAACGACAGCTCGCGCCGCATCGGCGACATCGTGGGCCTGATCGACAGCATCGCGTTCCAGACCAACATCCTGGCGCTGAACGCGGCCGTCGAAGCGGCGCGCGCGGGCGAGCAGGGGCGCGGCTTTGCCGTCGTCGCCAGCGAGGTGCGGGCGCTGGCCCAGCGCTCGGCGGGCGCGGCGCGCGAGATCAAGACGCTGATCGCCACCAGCGTCGAGCGCGCCGAGGCCGGCTCGCGCCTGGTGGAGCACGCGGGCATGACGATGCAGGAGATCGTGCAGAACGTGCAGAAGGTCAGCGACATGATCGGCGAGGTGGCCGAGGGCGCAGCCGACCAGAGCGCGCGCATCGGCCAGGTCAACGGCGCCATCACGCAGCTGGACCACATGACCCAGCAGAACGCCGCGCTCGTGGAGCAATCCGCCGCCGCCGCCGACAGCCTGCGCCAGCAGCTGCAACTGCTGACGGGGGCGGTGGCGCAGTTCAGGTTCTGACCGACCGTCGTGAATTCGGGGCCGAGCGCCGGGCCGCCCCAAGCCGGCCCTGTGGGCAATGTGCTTGCGGCTGAATGCCGCAAGCATCGCCGCCCCCTCGGGGGCCGACTGGGCATGCGCGCGTTCAGCGCGGCATGACCAGGCGAGGGGCATACAATTCATCAGCGCCGATTTGTTCCGGATTGCGGGCGCTCTACAAATGCCGCTAAACAGGGCGCTCCGGTCGACCGGCGTCCCGCAAGTGGCGCCGGTTTTGTTTTTTCTGGAGTGGGCCATGACGGGCCGTAGCGTCGGCGACGTGTCGCCGCAGACTTTCCATTTCGACGAGCCGCTGCAACTGCGCAGCGGCGCGAGCTTCGGGCCCTACGACCTCATGGTCGAGACCTACGGCCAGCTCAACGCCGAGCGCAGCAACGCGGTGCTGGTGTGCCATGCGCTGAACGCCAGCCACCACGTGGCCGGCACCTACGCCGGCCAGGCGAAGAGCGAGGGCTGGTGGGACAACCTCATCGGCCCGGGCAAGCCGCTGGACACCGACAAGTTCTTCGTCATCGGCGTCAACAACCTGGGCTCCTGCTTCGGCTCCACGGGGCCCATGCACATCAACCCGGCGACCGGCAAGGCCTGGGGCGCGGACTTCCCCGTCGTCACCGTGCACGACTGGGTGGACGCGCAGGCCCGCGTCGTCGAGCGCTTCGGCATCCTGAAGCTGGCCGCCGTGCTGGGCGGCAGTTTGGGCGGCATGCAGGCGCTGGACTGGGCGCTGCGCTACCCCGACCGCCTGGCGCACTGCATCGCCATCGCGACGGCGCCCAACCTGTCGGCGCAGAACATCGCCTTCAACGAGGTGGCCCGCCGCGCCATCGTGACCGACCCCGACTTCCACGGCGGGCACTTCTACGAGCACGGCGTGGTGCCCAAGCGCGGCCTGCGCGTGGCGCGCATGATCGGCCACATCACCTACCTCTCCGACGACGTCATGGCCGAGAAGTTCGGCCGCGAGCTCAAGACCGGCGCGCTGGGCTACTCGACGCAGGACATCGAGTTCCAGATCGAGAGCTACCTGCGCTACCAGGGTGACAAGTTCAGCGACTACTTCGACGCCAACACCTACCTGCTCATCACACGCGCGCTGGACTACTTCGACCCCGCGGCCGAGCATGGCGGCGACCTGACGCGTGCGTTCGCCGCGGCCAAGGCCAAGTTCCTCGTTGCCAGCTTCACGACCGACTGGCGCTTCTCGCCGCAGCGCTCGCGCGAGATCGTCAAGGCGCTGCTGGACAACCGGCTGGACGTGTCCTACGCGGAGATCGATGCGCCGCATGGCCACGATGCCTTCCTGCTGGACGACCCGCGCTACCACGGCGTGCTGCGCGCCTACTTCGAACGCGTGGCCGGCAACCTGTGCCCGGCGGCGCGGCCTTTGCAGCTGAAGGGGGTGGCCGTATGAGCTTTGATCCGGCGATTGCGGCCCTCGTGCCGCCCGGCTCCCGTGTGCTGGACCTGGGCTGCGGCACGGGCGAGCTGCTGGAGCACCTCATCAAGCACAAGGGCTGCACGGGCTACGGCGTGGAGCTGGACGACGCCAACCTGCTGGCCTGCGTGAAGCGCGGCGTCAACGTCATCCAGCGCAACCTGGAGGAAGGCCTGTCCATCTTCGAGGACCAGAGCTTCGACGTCGTGCTGCAGCTCGAGACCTTGCAGCACCTGCGCAATGCCGAGGCCATGCTCAAGGAGACGGCGCGTGTCGGCAAGATCGGCATCGTCAGCTTCCCGAACTTCGCGCACTGGCCCAACCGGCTGCAGGTGCTGTTCGGCCGCATGCCCGTCACGCGGGCGCTGCCCTACGAGTGGTACGACACGCCCAACATCCGCGTCGGCACGTTCGCCGACTTCGGCGTGCTGGCGCGCAAGAACCGGCTCAAGATCCTCGACAGCTTCGGGTTGCAGAACGGCGAGGTGCAGCGCACGCTGCCCAACCTGATGGCCAGTGTGGCGGTGTTCAAGTTCGAAAGAGAGTAGGTGCCCCTCGTCCAGTCCGCCGCCGCTGAACGCGGGGCGGCCTGGCCGGTCCCCCGAGGGGACGGCGATGCTTGCGGCATTGAGCCGCAAGCACATCGCCCGCGGGCCGGCTTGGGGCGGCCCGGCGCTTGGCCCGCAGTGGAGCGCTCCGGGGCGCTCCTGGCGCGCGGGGTCAGCCCTTGCGGTGGGTCTTCTTGCCCGACTTCTTGTGCTTGGCCTTGGCGCCGGCCTTCTTGCCCGTCTTGGCGGCCTTGGCCTTGACGGTGGCGCTGGCGTGGGGCTTGTCCTGATGCTTGGCGACGCGAGCCTCCGCGGCCGGGGCGGCCAGGAAGGCGAGGGCAAGGGCGGCGGTGGTGAGCAGGGTCTTCATGGCGGTGTCCTTCACAGATGTGAGCAGTATCCCGGGTGAAGCTTGCGCGCGGGCGTCGGGTTGTTGCGTCGCCGACTTCAGCTGCCTTTGCGGATGGTGTGGCCGTCGTCGGTGCGCTCGTCGTCCCTGAACACGCCCTCCCAGCGGTCGCCGCTGGGCCAGTGGAAGGTGCCCGTGCCGTGTTTGAGCCCGCGGGACCAGGCGCCCTCGTAGCGCTCACCGGTCTTCCACGCGTACTTGCCCTGGCCGTGCGCTTTGCCGACCTCGAACTCGCCTTCGTAGATGTCGCCGCTGGGGAACACCATGCGGCCCTTGCCGTGCGGCAGGCCGGCGCTGAGCTGGCCCTCGTACTGGTTGCCGTTGGCAAAGCGCATCTTGCCCATGCCCTGCGGCTTGTCGTCGACCCAGTCGCCTTCGTAGCGCTGGCCGCTGACCCAGGCGTAGCTGCCCTTGCCGTGCGGCAGGCCTTTCTTGATCTGGCCGGTGTAGACGTCGCCGGACGCGTACGTCATCTTGCCCTCGCCCTCCGGCTGGCCGTCCACCAGCGTGCCTTCGAACTGGTTGCCGTTGGCGAAGGCCATCAGGCCGCGGCCGGTGGCGCGGTCGGTCACCCAGTCGCCCTTGTAGCGCTGGCCGTTGGCCCAGCGGATCTCGCCCACGCCGTGGCGCTGGCTGCGCACCAGCGGGCCTTCGTAGACATCGCCGTTCTTCCATTCGACACGGCCGGTGCCGCTGACCGTGTCGTCGTCGTTGCGCACGAACTGGCCGACGTAGCGCGTGTCGCCGGCGGTGCGGTCGAACAGCTTGGGCTCGGGCGCCGGTGCGGCGGCCGCGGGCGGCGGCGTCAGCGGCGCGATGGGCGTGGCCGCGGCCTGGCGCAGCGGGGCCGTCGCCACGGCGGCGGCTGCGGTGGCCGCTGCTGCAGCGGCGGGTGCCGCCGCCGGCCTGGCCGTGGGGGCCGGCGCGCTGGGGGCCGGCTTGGCCGCGGCCGCCGCGGCGGTGGACGGTGCGGGAGCGGCCTTGGCCACCGGCGGCGCGCCGGGCAGCGGCGTGGACACCCACGGCGTGCCGCGCTCGCGCGCCAGCGCCAGCGCGTTGTTCATGGCCAGCTCCTGCGCGCCGCCCTTGCACTGGGCGGCGGTGTCGCGCCACAGCGTCTCGCCGATCTGGCTCTGCGTCTGGCGCTCGGCCAGCGGCAGCGCGGCGGCGCTGTTGCGCAGCTTTCCGGAGAACTCGCGCGCCCGCTCGAACGGCGGTGCGCAGAACTCGGCGTTGTGGCCGTCGATCTCGCTCTGCTCGCGGCGGCGTTGCGCGGTCTCCTGCTGGCTGCCGTTGCACTGCTCCACGGCCAGGTCCCACATGCCCTCGGCCTTGCGGTAGAGGCTGGCGGCATCGCCGAAGCGGCGCTCGCTGAACGCGGTGCGCGCCAGTTCCTGCAGCGCGCTGGCTGCCGGCCTGCAGCTTCTCGGCCAGCGCGTCGTGGGCTTTCTGGCTGTCGGCCAGGTTGCGCTGCGCGCGCTCGCGGGCCCGGCCGTCGCAAGTGGCGATGGCCGCGCCCCACTGCGCCACGGCCTCGTCGTAGAGCTTGACCTGGGTCTGCAGCGGCTGGTTCTGCGACTGGGCCGTCGCCGCCTTCAGGTCGGCGGACAGCGCGCGGCTGGTCAGCTGCGCGCAGCTGGGCGGCGGCGGGGCCGGCGCGGGGTCGGGCATGGACGCCGCAGGCTCGGGCGCCGAGGCTGCCGCGTCGGGCGCGGACGCTGCCGAAGCCGCGGGCTCGGGCGGGGTCTGCGCGTGGGCGGCGGTCGTGGCCAGCAGGGCCAGGCAGAGCAGGAAGGCGAACTTCATCATTTCCGGCGCGCGCCCGATTCAGCCGGCATCTCCAGCATCGCGTCGACCAGGCCGCGCGAGAAGCGGCCGGCGCCGGGGTCGTCGGGGCTGTCGAACGAGAAGCTGGCCTGCGTGGAGGCCAGCGGCATGGCGCCGATCTCGGCCACCAGCGCGTCGGCGCGGAAGCCGCCGAGGATGGCCGTCACCTCGCGCTCGAAGCCGCGTGCGGCGGCCACCTTGTTCAGCGCGGTGAGGCGGTCGGCGTCGAACAGCATCGCGTTCTGCGCCAGGCTGCGTTCGATGAGCTTCTGGTGCAGCGTGAAGCCGGCCAGCGGCGGCGCGCCCAGGGCGGCCATGCGCGTGAAGGCCCAGGCGTCGGCCTTCTCGAACGCGGTGGCCGCGATGCGCGAGATGCCGCCCAGCGACCCGCGGTTGGCGGCGGCGGCCTGCATGACGTTGAGCACCTGCTGGCGCGTCAGCTGCTGGGCGGCGTCCACCAGGCCTTCGCGGATCTTCTGCGCGGCCAGCGCGCGGCCCTGCTCGATGAGCTGCTGCTTCAGGAAGTCGCTGGCCACGTTGGCGGCGGCGCTCTTGGCGGCCGAGATGGCCGCGTCGGCCGCCAGCGCGGCCGCCTTGACGCCCGAGGCCAGCGTGGCCAGGTTGTAAAGCGTGCCGGCGATCTTGACCGCGTAGTGGTAGGTCTTCATGCGCGCGCCGCCTTCTTCGGACAGGCCCTGCGTCCACAGCACCATCCACAGCGCCTCGTCGGGCGTGGGCTCGGCGCGCGTCACTTCCAGCGGGTGCAGGCTGAGCAGCCAGTGGTAGTCCTGCATCTGCGGCGTGTTGGGGGGCGCAAAGCGCGTGTAGCCGCGGCAGACCTCGAACGGCCGGATCTGCACCGTCTTGCCCGCCGCGGTGCCGACGTTGAAGGGCTTGCCGGCATCGCGCACCTCGGCCAGCCACTCCAGCAGCTTCTCGCCGTCGTCGCTGGCGCGGTCGCCGATGCGGTTGATCCGCGTGCCCATGGGCAGCGGCGAGTCGGCGGTTGCGGCGATGACGGTCAGCCGCTCGTCCACCTGCAGCGAGCGCACCCAGGCGACGCGGTCGTTCTCGTCCCAGCCGGCGCTGGTCGCCACCGCGAAGGGCAGCTCCCACTGCTTGTCGCACTCCTTGTCCTTCAGCGCGGCGCTGCGGGCGATGGCGGGGCGGATGAGGCGCTCGCCGGCACCGTAGGCGCGCATGCCGGTCAGCAGGTCCTCGTTGACCTTGCGGCCGTCGTCCACGGTGAACTTGGGGCCGGAGGCGCAGCCGGTCAGCAGCGCGAGCAGGCACAGGAGCAGGAGTCGGGTCATGTTGGCGGCGAGCCTAAGCGGTCCGCGTGACAGGCGTCGCCCGTAGTTCTACGGAGTGTGTGAAGCAGGTCTCGGGCCAGGCGCAAAATGTCGGGTTCACGGCGCCACAAGCGCCGCCCGAAGGAGACCGCCATGAACGCTCGAGACCCCAACCTTCCCTTGCAAGCCGACGAAGCCAGCGCGCTCGGCGAGTTCGCCGCCCGCGTGTGGGACGACGAGATCGTCCCCGCGCTGACCGACTACATCGCCATTCCCGCCAAGAGCCCGATGTTCGACGCCGACTGGGCGGCCAACGGCCACATCGAGAAGGTGCTGACCCAGGCCGCCGCGTGGGTGGAGAGCCAGAAGGTCGCGGGCCTGAAGCTGGAAGTGGTGCGCATCCCCGGCCGCACGCCGGTCATCTTCTTCGAGGTGCCGGGCACCAAGGCGGGCTCGGACGACACCATCGTGCTGTACGGCCACCTGGACAAGCAGCCCGAGTTCAGCGGCTGGCGCAGCGACCTCGGCCCCTGGACGCCCAAGTACGAGAACGGCCTGCTGTACGGCCGCGGCGGCGCCGACGACGGCTACGCGATCTACGCGTCGCTCACCGCCATCATGGCGCTGGACAAGCAGGGCATCCCGCGCCCGCGCTGTGTCGGCCTCATCGAGACCTGCGAGGAATCCGGCTCCTTCGACCTGCCGGCCTACCTGGACGTGCTGCGGCCGCGCCTGGGCAACGTGTCGCTGGTGGTCTGCCTGGACAGCGGCGCCGGCAACTACGAGCAGCTGTGGCTGACCACGTCGCTGCGCGGCATGGTGTCGGGCGTGCTGAAGGTGGAGGTACTGACCGAAGGCATCCACAGCGGCGACGCGTCGGGCGCCGTGCCGTCGAGCTTCCGCATCCTGCGCCAGGTGCTGGACCGGCTGGAAGACAGCAAGACCGGCCGCCTGCTGCCCGAGAGCTTCCACTGCGAGATCCCCGGCGCGCGGCTGGAGCAGGCGCGTGCGACGGCGGCCATCCTGAAGGACGAGGTCTACAAGCGCATGCCCTGGGCCTGCGGCGCCGACGGCGGCCCGGTGCTGCCGGTGACGACCGACCCGGTGGAGGTGCTGCTGAACCGCACCTGGCGTCCGACGCTGTCGGTCGTCGGCGTCGACGGCTTCCCCGAGTTGAAGAACGCCGGCAACGTGCTGCGCCCGTACACGGCCTTCAAGCTGAGCCTGCGCCTGCCGCCGCTGATCGACGGCAATGCCGCCGCGCTGGAGCTGAAGGCGCTGCTGGAAGACAACGCGCCCTACAACGCCAAGGTCAGCTTCGTGCCCGACGGCCGCGCCGGCGCCTACGGCGCGACGGGCTGGAACACGCCCGACCTGTCGCCCTGGCTCAGCCAGGCGCTGAACGACGCCAGCCAGGCCCACTTCGGTGCGCCGGTGGGCTACATCGGGCAGGGCGGCACCATCCCGCTGATGAGCATGCTGCAGAAGGGCTTCCCGGCCGCGCAGATGATGGTCTGCGGCGTGCTGGGCCCCAAGAGCAACGCGCACGGTCCCAACGAGTTCCTGCACGTGCCGTACGGCAAGCGGTTGACGGCGGCGGTCGCGCAGGTGATGGCGGCGCACCCCTGAACTGAACGAATGGACCAGCTGCGCGCCATCAAGGTCTTCGTCCGCGTCATCGACGAGGGCAGCTTCGCCGCCGCGGCGCGGGCGCTGGACCTGGCGCCCGCCGTCGTCACGCGGCTGGTGGCCGAGCTGGAGGAGCACCTCGGCACGCGGCTGTTGAACCGCACGACGCGCCGGCTGGCGCTGACCGAGATCGGCGAGGCCTACCTGGAGCGCGCCCGGCGCATCCTGGTCGACGTGGACGAGGCGGCCGCGCTGGCAGCCTCCGCCACGCAAGAGGTGCGCGGCCTGCTGCGCGTGCTGTGCCCGCCGGCCATCGCCGTGCACCAGCTCGCCAAGCACCTGCCGCGCTTCCACCGCGACTACCCGGCCGTGACGCTGGAGATCACGTCGCCCGGCCCGGTGGACACGGTGGACGACAGCTACGACCTGACCATCTTCCTGTCCCGCGAGACGCTGGACGGTGACTTCATCGCCCGGCGCCTGGCGCGCAGCGAGTTCATCCTGTGCGCGTCGCCGGACTACCTGGACCAGCGCGGCCGGCCGCAGCACCCGCACGAGCTCAAGCAGCACGACGCGCTGGTGCCGCCGACGCCCACGATGATGCGCGGCCTGACGCTGCAGCGCGGGGACGGCACCGAGGAGATCACGCTGCCCATGTCGCCCCACCGCGCGACGCTGTCGACGACGCACATGGACACCAACTACGCCGCCGCGCTGCACGGCCTGGGCATCGCGGGCCTGCCCAGCTTCATGGTGGAAGACGCGCTGCTGGAGCAGGCGCTGGAGCGCGTCATGCCGCAGTGGCGCCTGTTCGGCACCACGCTGTGGGCCGGCATGCCCACGCGCAAATACGTGCCGGCGCGCACGCGGGCTTTCCTGGACTTCCTGCTGGAGATCTTCGGCGGTGAGGACAAGGACCCGTGGCTGGTGGCGGCCGGGTGCGCGACCTGTCCTTGAGCCCCTCGCCCAGCCTGGCGCCGCTGAACGCCGGCCCGGCTGGTCGGTCTTGCAGACCGCGCAGCCGACGGAACGGCTGCTCTTCGGCAGGCACGGCAAGTCCACAGGACTTGCCGTGTCCGGCCTCAGCCCCCGAGGGGATGGCGATGCTGGCGGCATCGAGCCGCAAGCACATCGCCAGACGGGCCGGCGCCGGCCCGTGGGGCCTCGCGCTGCGCTACCTCAAGCTGAATCCCAGGTCGAAGAACTCCGGATGGCGCGCCTCCATCGCCCGTTTCAGGAACCCGAGGGCGACATAGCGCCCCGATGTCTTGGCGATGCGCGCCAGCAGCCGGCGTTCCTCCGCATGGCCCTGGCCCAGCAGCACCAGGTGCTGCCGCAGCGCGCTCCATTCCAGCCGCCGCCAGTACTCGCCGAAATCGGCGGCCAGTTCCTCGTCCAGCTGCCCGCCGGCGCGGCAGGCCTGCCAGTGCCGCACGGCCCAGTCGATCTCCTGCGCCTCGTCCCAGGCCTGCTCCGGCGGGCGCAGCAGCGCGGCGAGGCCGTCGGTGACGCTGCCGGCCGGCGCGTCGTCCACGAGTCGCTGAAGCACCACGTCCAGCCCCGCATCAGCGATGCGGGCCAGGCCCGCGGCCAGCGCGGCCGGGTCGGGGGGCAGCAGGGCGGGCGGCTGCTCGCGCAGTGCGGCGCAGGCGGTGCGCATGGCCTGGTCGGCGTCGGCGTCGGCGGTCGGGGATGTCATGGCAGGCAAGGAGAAGAGAGGGGAGGGAGAGGGGCCCTCGTGGATAATCGATTTTAAGAAGCCGGCCCCGGCAATCCCCTCGACTTCGCGCCCCCTCCGCCGCCCGTGCCGCGCCCGTCCCGACCTCCCCACCCCGCCCCGCTGCCCACGTTGATCGCCCTGGCCTTGTGCGCCTGGGGGCAGGCCTCTGCCCGGCCTGCCGAAGACGACGCCGTCACGCTGCGCGGCAGCCGCGTGCTGACGGCGCCTGCCAAGTCGCGCATCAAGCCGGCCCTGGTCATCAGCGCCACCAAGGTCACGGCCCAGGCCGAGCAGCAGGCGTCGGCCGAGGGCGACGTCGAGCTGCGCTATGGCGAGCTGCTGCTGAACGCCGACACGCTGAACTACCGCGTCGTCGACGACTTCGCCCGTGCCGAGGGCAACGTCCGCATCAATCACAACGGCAACGTCTTCACCGGGCCGCTGCTGCAGATGTACGTCAGCCGCTTCGAAGGCGAGTTCCTGACGCCCAGCTTCTTCCTGAAGGCCACCGGCGGCGCCGGCAAGGCGCAGCTGGTCAAGTTCATCGACAGCGACCACCTCAGCGCCACGCAGGGCAGCTACAGCAGCTGCCCGGTCGTCGATGACCAGGAGCCGGCCTGGCAGATCACCGCCAGGCAGCTGCGCCTGGACCTGGCCGGCAACGAGGGCCAGGCCGAGGGCGCGGTGCTGCGTTTCCTGGGTGTGCCCATCCTGGCCGCGCCGGCCCTGAGCTTCCCGCTGAGCTCGGCGCGCAAGTCCGGCTGGCTGCCGCCCAACATCTTCCTGGACAACCGCTCCGGCCTGGAACTGGGCGTGCCCTACTACTGGAACATCGCGCCGCAGCGCGATGTGACGGTGACGCCGTTCGTCATGACCAAGCGCGGCGCCGGCGTGGATGGCGAGTTCCGCTACCTGGAGCCGGGCCATGCCGGCCGCGTCAACGTCGACCTGCTGCCCAGCGACCGCGTGTTCGGCCGCTCGCGCTGGAGCCTCAAGCTCAACGGCGACGGCCTGCTGGGCGACTGGCGCTACAAGCTCAAGAGCGAGCGCGTCTCCGACGACGACTACTGGAAGGACCTGTCGCGCCGCGTCGAGAGCCAGACGCCGCGGCTGCTGGCCAGCGACCTGTCGCTGGGCCGCCACCGCGAGCTGTCCTGGGGCGCCATCGACACCTACGCCCGCGTGCAGCGCTGGCAGACGCTGCAGGGCGCCGACGCACTGGCGCGCTTCGACTCGCCGTACCAGCGCAGCCCGCAGGTGGGCGTGCGCGTGACGACCGCGGCGGACGAGGCCGTGCTCGACAGCTTCCGCCCCTGGGGCCGCAAGGCGCGGCTGGAGGGCGGGCTGGAGCTGGAATACAACCGCTTCGACCTGCCCGGCTCGGCGCTGGCGGCGCAGCTCAGCCAGCTGCCCGGCGGCCAGCGCGTGCATGCGCTGGGCCATGTGGCCGCGCCGCTGGGGGGCGAGGCCTGGTGGTTCATCCCGCGCCTGTCGGTCAATGCCGCGGCCTACGACCTGGAGCGCCCGCTCGCCGACGGCCGCCGCCGCATGAGCCGCGTCATCCCGACGCTGAGCATCGACCACGGCTGGGTGTTCGAGCGCGACACCAAGCTGTTCGGCCGCGCGATGCGCCAGAGCCTGGAGCCGCGCCTGCTGTACGTGAACACGCCGTTCCGCGAGCAGGCCAGCCTGCCCAACTTCGACTCGGCGCCCAAGGACTTCAACTTCGACTCCATCTACACCGACAACCCGTTCTCGGGCGTTGACCGGGTGTCGGACCTGCATGCGCTGAGCTTCGGCGCGACCAGCCGCTGGGTCAGCGCGTCGCAGGGCGAGGAGATCCTGCGCGTGGGCGCCGTGCAGCGCGTGCTGTTCCGCGACCAGCGCATCACGACCGACCCCGACGGCCAGCCCGTCACGCAGCGCTTCTCCGACCTGCTGCTGGCCGCCGCTGCCCACCTGGACGAGCGCTGGTGGGCCGAGAGCACGCTGGAGTTCAACCCCGAGACCAACCGCTCGGTGCGCTCCGTCGTGCGCGCCCGCTACTCGCCTGGGCCGTTCAAGACCGTCAGCGTCGCCTACCGGCTGGCGCGGGCGCAGAGCGAGCAGGTCGAGTTCGCGTGGCAGTGGCCGCTGTACGGTCAGCCCGTCACGCAGCGTGGCGCCAACAGCCAGAGCTGCGGCGGCGCCTGGTACAGCGCCGGCCGCGTGCAGTACTCGCTGCGCGACAAGCGCCTGACCGATTCGGTCATGGGCTTCGAGTACGACGCCGGCTGCTGGGTGCTGCGCTTCGGCGTCGAGCGGCTGTCCACCGGCCGCGCCGAGACCAACACCCGCATGATGCTGCAGCTGGAGCTCGTGGGCCTCAGCCAGCTGGGGTCCAATGCCCTGAAGGTCTTGAAGGACAATGTGCCCGGTTACCGCCGGCTGAGTTCCGACCGTTCGCCGAGTTCAGACTTCTTCCCATGATCCATCGCCTCGCTCCCACTTTCCTCGCAGTGACGCTGGCCCTGGCCGCTTTCAGCGCCTCGGCCCAGACCGCGCCTGCGCTGCAGCCGGGGGACTACATCGCCGCCGTCGTCAACCAGGACGTCGTCGCCGCCAGCGAGGTCGTCGCGCGCACCGAGCGGCTGCGCCAGGAGGCGCGCCAGAAGGGCGAGGTCATGCCCGAGACGGCCGGTCTGCGCAAGCAGGCGCTGGATGCGCTCATCGAGGACCGTGTGCTTGTCACCTACGCCCGCGAGAACGGCAACAAGGTCGATGAGGCCGAGCTGGACCGCGTCGTCGCCAACGTCGCGGCGCAGAACAAGCTGACCATGGCCCAGTTGCGCGAGCGGCTGAAGGCCGATGGCACCGACTACAAGAGCTTCCGCGAGAACCTGCGCGACCAGATGATGACCGAGCGCGTGCGTGAGCGCGAAGTGCAGGGCCGCATCAAGGTCAGCGACGCCGAGATCGACGCCTACCTCGACAAGAAGCGCCAGGCGCTGGAGCAGGGCGGCCAGATCAACCTGGCCCAGGTGCTGGTGCCGGTGCCCGAGGGCGCACCCGAAGCGGTCGTCGCCGAGAAGCGCGCCGTGGCCCAGGCGGCGCTGGCCCGCATCCAGGGTGGCGAGGACTTCGCCAAGGTCGCCCGTGAGGTCTCCGAGGACAGCAACAAGGCCCGCGGCGGCGAGATCGGCATGCGCCCGGCCGACCGCCTGCCCGACATCTTCGTGAATGCCGTCAAGAACTTGAAGAGCGGCCAGGTCGCGCCCGAGCTGCTGCGCAGCGGCGCGGGCTTCCACGTCCTCAAGGTCGTCGAGCGACAGGGTGGCGCGTCCATGACGCAGAGCCTGCAGACGCACGCCCGCCACATCCTGCTGCGGCCGTCGGCCCAGCTGACGGCCGAGGTCGCCGCGCGCCGGTTGGCCGAGATGAAGCGCCAGATCGAATCCGGCCAGGCCACCTTCGAGAACCTGGCCAAGGCCAACTCCGAGGACGGCAGCGCCGAGGCCGGTGGGGACCTGGGCTGGATGGGCGCGGGCGGTTTCGTGCCCGAGTTCGAGGAGGCCATGAACGCGCTGCCGCTGAACGGCATCTCCGGCCCCGTCATGTCGCGCTTCGGCGTGCACCTGATCCAGGTGCTGGAGCGCCGCACCGTGGAGGTCGAGCCCAAGGTGCTGCGCGACCAGGCCCGCAGCGCGCTGCGCGAGCAGAAGTACGACGAGGTCTACCAGGAGTGGGTCAAGGAGCTGCGCGCGAAGGCGTTTGTCGAAGTGCGGGAATGGCTGGATTGAAGTCCCACATCCCGCGCAAGCGGTTTGGCCAGCACTTCCTGACCGACAAAGCGCTGATCGAGGCCATCGTCGACCTCATCGACCCACAGGCCGGCGAGACGCTCGTCGAGATCGGCCCCGGCCTGGGCGCGATGACGCTGCCGATCCTGGAGCGATACAAGCCGCTCACCGTCATCGAGCTGGACCGCGATCTTGCCGCGCGGCTGCGCAAGCGCGACGACGTCGAGGTCATCGAGAGCGACGTGCTCAAGGTCGACTTCAAGGCGCTGGCGGCCACGAAGGGCGCCAAGCTGCGTGTCGTCGGCAACCTGCCTTACAACATCTCCACGCCCATCCTGTTCCACCTGCTGGACGCGGTGGACGACGTCATCGACCAGCATTTCATGCTGCAGAAGGAAGTCGTCGACCGCATGGCCGCCGCCCCCGGCAACAAGGATTACGGGCGGCTCTCGGTGATGCTGCAGTGGCGCTACGACATTGAGTCGGTGCTGGATGTGCCGCCCGAGGCGTTCGACCCGCCGCCGCGCGTGGACTCGGCCATCGTGCGCATGCTGCCGCTCAAGGCGCCGCCGGCGCTGGACCCCAAGCTGCTGGGCGAACTGGTCGCCAGCGCCTTCTCGCAGCGCCGCAAGCTGCTGCGCCACAGCCTCGGCAAATGGCTGACGGAGCGCGGTTACACGGGTCACTTCGACCTGCAGCGCCGGGCCGAGGAGGTGCCGGTGCACGAGTTCGTCGCGCTGGCCCTCGAAGTGAAGGCCTGAAATGCAAAACGGGACCTGAGGGTCCCGTTTCTCTTCATCGAAGGTGCAGTGCGTCAAGCTGCGCTGAGCCACATCGACGTGTCGAAGGCGCTGCACATCATCGGCATGTTCACGCCGAAGTTGGGATTGCCAATCGTCGACTTCGCGCTTTTCGGCGCAGGCTTTTCAACCACCGGGGCCACCTCAGCAGCCCGCTCCCATGACCCGTTTTCTTGGGAGCGGGCTACTGAAAAGAATAGAAACACCGGAAAGGTATCTTGCGGTCGCCCCAGTAGTCGGCGGCGTCACGGAAGACATCCAGCAGCTGCTCGCGCGATTCACGGTCGAAGCGCAGGTTGTCCGGCAGCTGCTCCAGCACCACGACGAAACCCGGCTGAGCGCCCGACTTGTGGACCAGGTCGGTCATGCAGTCATACAGCGCGTCGAGGTTCTTGCCGAAATGGGCGGGGAAGAGGAATGACTGTGCAATCCCTTCCAGCACCTCCTGCTTGGACTCCGCCTCGGTCAGGTTGGCATAGAGGAAATGCTGGCCGGCCGCCTGGGCCGCCTGCATCAAGTCCTCTACGCGGTAGGCCCGTATGGCCTGCACGATATTGGGACGGACGGTCTGCAAAAGCATGGTCGCGTTCCTCCTTTCAAGTCACAAAACTGCCAAAACTCGTCTTCGACGGTCTCACCTTGCCGCCTCGGCGCGGATGCGCTGGAAGCTGGCATAGTGATCGCCGGTGTAGTAACACACCTCGGGCGACGTGGGGGGCTTGCCGCCACAAACAAGGCGGCGAGCGCCCCGGTTACGTGCGCCAGGGGTCTTGACCGTGTACTCGCGATAGAAGCCGCGCGCCTTGGGAGGCAGCAGGCGCTCGCGATTGCCGAACACCACGCCGTCCTTGCTGTAGGGAAACGGGCCGCCGGACAGCACGAGCCGGTGGGTTTCCTGGGCCTGGACGGGCAGCTCGCTCAGCGCAATTTCGGCCAGAGCGGGCGCGGTGGTGGGGGCTGCTTCCTTGGCTTGCACGCCGCCGGACAGGCCGGACAGCAGCAGGGCGGTGGTCACCGCCGAGGCGCCGGAGCGCCCCAACCACGAGAGCAAAGACACGGGTTAACCCTTGATTCGAAACCGATATGGTACCGAAGCGACCCCAAAAGCTCAAGCCGCACCCCGTCGCCGGACTGGGGTGAAAGGTCATGTAAGCCTGCGCTCACATGCGCGCAAGTCGTTGTTTTTTATAGGGTCGTGACGATGCTGTGACAGGTTTTTCCGAACGAAAACTTCTGTCAATTGGGGGAGTCCGGGCGCCGTTGCCCGGAGTTCCCGGCCGCGGCGGCGGCGTTCAGCTGCGTGCCGCGTTGGCGTCGGCGACGGTCAGCGCCGTCATGTTGACGATGCGCCGCACAGTGGCCGACGGCGTCAGGATGTGCACCGGCTTGGCCGCGCCCAGCAGCACCGGGCCGATGGCGATGCCGCCGCCAGCCGCCGTCTTCAGCAGGTTGTAGGAGATGTTGGCGGCGTCGATGTTGGGCAGCACCAGCAGGTTGGCTTCGCCGGTCAGCGGGCTGTGCGGCATCAGCTGCTTGCGGTAGCCGGCGTCCAGCGCGGTGTCACCGTGCATCTCGCCGTCGACCTCCAGCCACGGCGCCAGCTGCTGGATCAGCGCCAGCGTGTCGCGCATCTTGATGGCCGAGGGTTTGTCGCTGGTGCCGAAGTTGCTGTGCGACAGCAGCGCGGCCTTCGGCGTCAGGCCGAAGCGGCACATCTCCTGCGCGGCCAGGATGGTGATCTCGGCCAGTTGCTCGGCGGTCGGGTCGTAGTTGACGTGGGTGTCCACCAGCATGACCTGGCGGCCCGGCAGGATCAGCCCGTTCATGCAGGCATAGGTCTTGACGCCGGCGCGCCGGCCGATGACCTGGTCGATGTAGGCCAGGTGGGTGGCGGTGGTGCCCCAGGTGCCGCACAGCATGCCGTCGACCTCGCCCTTGTGCAGCAGCATCGCGCTGATGAGGGTCAGGCGGCGGCGCATCTCGATCTTGGCGAGCTGCTGCGTGACGCCCTTGCGCTCGGTCATGCGCAGATAGGTCTGCCAGTAGTCGCGGTAGCGGTCGTCGTGTTCGACGTTGACGACGTCGTAGTCGCGCCCCTGCTGCAGGCGCAGGCCGAAGCGCTCGCAGCGCTCGGCGATGACGGCCGGCCGGCCCACCAGCGTCGGGCGCGCCAGGCCTTCGTCGACGACGACCTGCGCGGCGCGCAGCACGCGCTCCTCCTCACCCTCGGCATAGGCCACGCGCTTGTTGGGCGCGCGCTTGGCGGCGGTGAAGATGGGCTTCATCGTGTTGCCCGACGCGTAGACGAAGCTCTGCAGCTTCTCGCGGTAGGCATCCCAGTCCTGGATGGGCCGCATCGCGACGCCGGAGTCCTCGGCCGCCTTGGCCACGGCGGGCGCGATGCGCATCATCAGCCGCGGGTCGAACGGCTTGGGGATCAGGTACTCGGGGCCGAAGGACAGCGTCGCGCCGACGTAGGCGGCCGCGACCACCTCGCTCTGCTCCGCCTGGGCCAGTTCGGCGATGGCCTGCACGGCGGCGATTTCCATCTCGACGTTGATCGTCGTCGCGCCCGAGTCGAGTGCGCCGCGGAAGATGTACGGGAAGCACAGGACGTTGTTGACCTGGTTCGGGTAGTCGGTGCGGCCGGTGGCCATGATGGCGTCGTCGCGCACCGCCTTGACCTCCTCCGGCAGGATCTCGGGCGTCGGGTTGGCCAGCGCGAAGATCAGCGGCTGGGCGGCCATCGTGGCCACCATGTCGGCCTTCAGCACGCCGCCGGCGGACAGGCCCAGGAACACGTCGGCGCCCTGGATGACCTCGCGCAGCGAACGCAGCTCGGTCTTCTGCGCGTACTCTGCCTTGTCCGGGTCCATCAGCTCGGTGCGGCCCTCGTAGACGACGCCGGCCAGGTCGGTCACCCAGATGTTTTCCTTGGGCAGGCCCAGCTTGACGAGCAGCGAGATGCAGGCGAGCGCGGCCGCGCCCGCGCCCGACGTGACCAGCTTGACCTGCTTGATGTCCTTGCCGACGACCTTCAGGCCGTTCAGGAAGGCCGCGCCGACGACGATGGCGGTGCCATGCTGGTCGTCGTGGAAGACGGGGATCTTCATGCGCTTGCGCAGCTCGCGCTCGACGTAGAAGCAGTCCGGCGCCTTGATGTCTTCCAGGTTGATGCCGCCGAAGGTGGGCTCCAGCGCGGCGATGCAGTCGACGAGCTTGTCGAGGTCGTTCTCGGCCACTTCGAGGTCGAAGACGTCGATGCCGGCGAACTTCTTGAACAGCACGCCCTTGCCTTCCATGACCGGCTTGGAGGCCAGCGGGCCGATGTTGCCCAGGCCCAGCACGGCGGTGCCGTTGGAGACGACGGCGACGAGGTTGCCGCGCGACGTGTAGCGGAATGCGTTGGCCGGGTCGGCGACGATCTCCTCGCAGGCCGCGGCCACGCCGGGCGAGTAGGCCAGCGCCAGGTCGCGCTGGTTCACCAGCGACTTGGTCGCGGCGATGGCGATCTTGCCCGGCGTCGGGAACTCGTGATATTCGAGCGCGGCCTGGCGGAGTTGGGCGCGTTTTTCTTCGGGGCTCTTCATGACGTGAAACAAGCAAAGGCGCCGGCCGGCGGGGTGGGAATCATGCCACCGGCTCCGGTCGCCGGCGGCTGCGGATGTCCACATGGAGACAATCGCGGCCATGGGTGAATTCGATCTGATCCGGCGCTACTTCCAGCGCCGCGCCACGACGGGCGTCGACGTCGGCGTCGGCGACGACTGCGCGGTGCTGGTGCCGACGCCGGGCGCGCGCTGGCTGGTCTCCAGCGACATGCTGGTGGAGGGCCGGCACTTCCTGTCCACGGTGGACCCGGCGCGCCTCGGGCACAAGGCGCTTGCCGTCAACCTCAGCGACCTGGCGGCCTGCGGCGCCACGCCGCGAGGCTTCACGTTGGCGCTGGCGCTGCCGCGCGTTGACGAAGCCTGGCTGGCCGGCTTCTCGCGCGGGCTGCTCGCGCTGGCCGATGCACATGGCTGCCCGCTGGTGGGCGGCGACACGACGCAGGGCCCGCTGAACCTGTGCATCACCGTGTTCGGCGAGGCGCCGGCCGGCCAGGCGCTGCTGCGCAGCGGTGCGCGGGTGGGTGACGAGATCTGGGTGTCCGGCACGCTGGGCGATGCGCGGCTGGCGCTGGAGGTGTTCCGCGGCACGGTGGCGCTGCCGGGCGACGGCTTCGAGAGCGTGCGCGCGGCGATGGAATGCCCGACGCCGCGCGTCGCGCTGGGCCAGGCACTGCGCGGCGTCGCGACGGCGGCGCTGGACCTCTCCGACGGCCTGCTGGGCGACCTGAGCCACATCCTGGCCGCGTCGGGCGTCGGCGCCCGCATCGACGTCGATGCGCTGCCGTGCGGCGCCGTGCTGGCCGCGCAGCCGGCCGCGCTGCGGCGCACCTGCGTGCTGGCGGGCGGCGACGACTACGAGCTGGTGTTCACCGCGCCGCCGGGCGCGCGGCTGCCCGACGTTGGCGTGCCGCTGACGCGCTTCGGCGTCATCGAGGCCGAGCCGGGGCTGCGCGTTGTCGACGCACGCGGCGTGGCCGTCGAGCATGGCCTGCGGTCGTTCGACCATTTCGCGGCATGACCGGCGCCCCCATCCGCCCCACCGGGGCCTTCATGCTGCGCCACCCGGCGCGCTGGATCGCGCTGGGCTTCGGCAGCGGCCTGGCGCCGAAGGCGCCCGGCACGGTCGGCACGCTGTGGGCCTGGATCGCGTTCTGGGCGATGGCGCCGTGGCTGAGCGACGTTGGCTGGGCGCTGGTCATCGGCGTCGGCACCGCCGTCGGCTGGTGGGCCTGCACGCGCTGCGCGCAGCACCTGAACACGCCCGACCCGGGCAGCATCGTCTGGGACGAGGTGCTGGCCTTCTGGCTGGTGCTGTGGCTGATCGCGCCCAGCAGCTTCATCGGCCAGGCCGTCGCGTTCGGCCTGTTCCGCTTCTTCGATGCCGCCAAGCCGGGCCCGGTGGGCTGGGCGGACCGGCTGTTCAAGACCGAGCGCGGCGCGCCCATCGGCTGGGCGCAGGGGCTGGGCATCCTGGTGGACGACTTCGTCGCCGCCGGCTGTACGCTCGCCGTCATCGCGCTGGTCCGCTACTTCATGGGGTGATGCCATGTCCCACGACAACGCCGAGCTGATCGACCGCATCGCCGTGGCGCTGATCCGGCGCCGCGAGCGCATCGGCACCGCCGAGAGCTGCACCGGCGGCCTCATCGCCGCGGCCTGCACGGACATCGCCGGCTCCAGCCAATGGTTCGAGCGCGGCGTCGTCAGCTACAGCAACGAGGCCAAGGCCGAGCTGCTGGGCGTGCCCAAGGGGCTGATCGCGCTGCACGGCGCCGTCAGTGCCGAGGTGGCCGAGCACATGGCGCGCGGGCTGCTGGCGCATGCGCCCATCGACTGGGCGCTGTCGGTCACCGGCATCGCCGGCCCCACGGGCGGCAGCGAAGCCAAGCCGGTGGGCACCGTGTGGCTGGCGCTGGTGCACGCCGGCCGGCCGGCGCGGGTCTGGCGCGAGCACTTCAGCGGCGACCGCCGTGCGGTGCGCGCGCAGACGGTGGTGGCCGGGCTGACGGCGCTGTGCGAGGCGCTGGAGGATGGCGACAACTGACGGCGATCAGCCGAGTTTGGCCATCACGCTCTCGGCGGTCAGCGTCACGCCCTCGGGCGGCTCCCAGGCCTGCACCCACGCGATGAACTGCTCCTGCGGCATGGGCTTGCCGATGAAATAGCCCTGGCCTTCGTCGCAACCCAACCGGCTCAGCATGCCCCAGGCCTTGGCCGTCTCCAGGCCTTCGGCCACGACGGTCAAGCCCAGGTTGTGCGCCAGCTCGATGGTGGAGCGCACGATGCGCGCGTCGTCCAGGTCGCGCTCCATCGCCATGACGAAGCTCTTGTCGATCTTCAGCTCGTCCACCGGCAGCCGCTTCAGGTAGGCCAGCGACGAATAGCCGGTGCCGAAGTCGTCGATGGACAGCTTGAAGCCCATCGCATGCAGGTGCTCCAGCGTGGACAGCGCCCGCTCGGGGTCGTCCATGATGGCGCTCTCGGTGATCTCCAGGCAGATGGTGGACGGCGGCACCTGTCGCGGGGTGATCAGCGCCTCGATCTTGGCCGGCAGCTCCTGGTCCATCAGGTCGCGCGTGGACAGGTTGACCGACAGCCGCAGCGAGAGCCCCGCATCCTGGGCCTCACGAGCGAACTTCGCCGCGCCGCTCAGCACCCAGGCACTGAGCATGCGGATGAAGCCGGTCTGCTCGGCGAACGGGATGAACTGCATGGGCGGCACCAGGCCGCGCGTCGGGTGCTGCCAGCGCACCAGCGCCTCGGCGCCGACGACGCTGCCCTTCTGCAGGTCGATCTTGGGCTGCAGGTACAGCCGCAGCTCCTGGTTCTCGACGGCGCGCCTCAGCTCGGACAGCAGCGACAGCGATTCCTGGCTGCCCACGTCCAGCTGCGCGTGGTAGATCAGGCTGCCGCACTGGCGCGCCTTGGCCGCGTACATGGCCAGCTCCGCGCGCCCCAGCAACACACTCACCTCCGTGCCGTGCTCGGGGAACAGCGCGATGCCGATGCCGGCGCCCAGGTCGATGGTCTCGTTGTCGATGTGCAGCGGATGCTCGAAGTCCTTCAGGATGGCCAGCGCCGCCTCGCTGGCCAGGCGCGCATCGGTGTGGGCCAGCAGGATGACGAACTCGTCGCCCGACAGCCGCGCCAGCACCGAGTGCGCCGGCGCGCACAGCGCCTGCAGCCGCTCCGCCACGCTCTGCAGCAGCCGGTCGCCGACGTCGTGGCCCAGCACGTCGTTGACGTGCTTGAAGCGGTCCAGGTCCAGCATCAGCACGGCGCCGGGCGTGTCGCTGTGCAGCAGGTGGTGTTGCAGGAAATCGGCGAAACGCGCGCGGTTGGGCAGTAGCGTCAGCGGGTCCACGTAGGCGAGGTTGTTGACGAGCGCGTCGCGGCGGCGGATGCCCTCGCGCATGCTCTCCAGCGCCAGCGCCAGCTCGCGCACCTCGTCCAGCCGCGAGGCGGCGGGCACCGGCGTGTCGTAGTCGCCTTCCTCCAGCCGCCGCGCCGAGGCCGACAGCGCCGTGATGGGGTTGCTGATGCCGCGCGCCAGCAGCACGCTGACGGCCGCGAACACCGCCACGCCCAGCAGCGTGATGCCCAGCAGGATGAGCTGCAGCTGCCGGTAGGGCGCCAGCGCGGCGTCCAGCGAGCGCAGCAGCAGCACGCCCAGCCGCGGCTCGTCGGCCAGCAGCGGCACGAAGCGTGCGCGCAGCCGCTCGCCGGACAGTTCCATGACGCCGCCGGCCGGTGACCCGCTGCCCAGCGTCTGGCGCAGCGCGGCCGCGGCCTCGGGCGGCAGGTTGTCGACGATGCCCTGCCAGGGCTGCCCGGCCGGCTGCAGCAGCACGGCGCTGTCCAGCTCGGACAGCGCCTTCAGGTCGTCCAGCACCTCGCGGTCCAGCTCGAAGCCCATCAGCACCCAGCCCACCGGCGCCGGCGTGCGCACCTGCACGGCGACCAGCTGGTAGACATGGCCGCCCTGCACGGCCAGCGCGGTGCCGTCGCGGGTCTTGACGATCTGCTGCAGCGCGGGGCCGAACGAGGCGGCGCCGTCGCGCGTGGCCGCCACCAGCTGCAGCTGCACGTCGAAGTACGCGACGACCGACGCGCCGATGCGCTCGCCCTGGTTGGACAGCGCGTCCCGGATGGTGTCGACGGTGCCGGCCTCGGCCAGCGACAGGCCGATGGTGGTGCGGAAGCCGTAGTCCTTGGCCAGCAGCTCGGCCGCGTCGTGCAGCTTGCCGGCGCGCTGCTCCAGCAGCCGGCGCAGCACGCGCTCGCCGGTCTGCAGCTCGGCGGCCAGCGAGTCCTCGGCGTTGTGCGTGATGCCGGCGTGCAGCGCGCCGAAGCCCACCAACTGCACCACCAGCAGCAGCGCCAGGAATAGGCCGGCGATGCGGCCCTCCAGGCGTCGCGGGTTCAGCCAGGCCGGCATCGCTACTCGGCCAGCGTCAGCGTGCTGGCGCCGCCGGCCGGCGCCACGGTCAGCCGCAGGCTCTGCAGCGTGGGCGACTTCTGCTCCGCATGCCAGGCCTTCACGACATGCTCGCCGGGCGGCAGGTCGAACTGGGCCTGGCCCTTGTCGTCGGTGCGGGCGAAAGTGGCGGTGTCGACGACGACGACATGGGCGCTCATGCGGTCGTGGATGTTGCAGCCCAGGGCCGCGACGCCAGGCTTGTCGAACACGACCGGCTCGGCCGGCGTGCCCGAGTAGAGCTTGATGTCCATCACCTTGATCGGCGAGATCGAGTAGACGTGATGCCGCACGGTGTCGAAGTTCGGGAAGCTGACGGCCGTGCCGGTCTGCACGATGAGCAGCTGCGGCGTGAACTGGCGGTCGCGCTGGCCGATCTCGGCCTTGGCGGTGGCGGTTTTCGCAGGCCGGCCCTTCACCTCGATGGCGACGGCCGCGCCGGCCAGCGGCTGCCCCGCGGGCCCGCGCAGCTGCAGCGTGACGGGCACGGCCAGTGCCGCGAGCGGGCTCAGCGCGAGGGGCAGGGCGGCGAGGCGGCGAAGAGTCGTCATGGCGGCAGGTTCCGCCCTCGACGATAGCCCAATCGCGCTCAGCGGACCGTGAGAACTGCCCCGGATTTGCCGGTCGCGGTTTCGGCCAGCATCAGCGCCAGCCGGCGCAGCGCGGCCCACGGGTCGCCGGGCCAGTCGGGGTGGCGCAGGCCCTTGACGAGGCCATCGCACACCTGCGCGGCCTGCACCAGCGCGCCGGCCTGGGTAGTCTCCAGCCGTGGCGCGATGCGCTCGATGAGGCGCTCCTTGGCGCCCCACACGCGCGCCTCGCGCATGGCCATGGGCAGCGGGCGGCCGGCGTCCAGCGCGGCGCGCACGCGGGCCAGCGCGCGGGCGTCCTCGGCGAGGTTCCAGTGCACCAGCACGGCGGCCTCGCCCTCGGCCTCCAGGCCGTCCAGCATGCGCAGCAGCCGCGGCACGTTGCCCGACAGCACGGCCTCGCTGAGCTTGAACACGTCGAAGCGCGCCACGTCCAGCACGGCGGCCTCGATGTCGGCGAGCGTCAACTCGCCCTGGGGATGCAGCAGCGCCAGCTTCTGCAGCTCCTGGTGGGCGGCCAGCAGGTTGCCCTCCACGCGGTCGGCGAAGAAGGCCAGCGCGCGCTGGCCGTCCTCGCCCTCGGGCACGGACTGGCCCTGGCTTTTCAGCCGCTGCGCCAGCCAGGCCGGCAGCAGGCGGCGCTCGACGGGCTCGACGCGGATGGACACGCCGTGGCCGTCCAGCGCCGTGAACCAGGCGCTGCTGAGCTGCGTCTTGTCCAGCCGCGGCAGCGTCACCAGCGTCAGCACGTCGTCGGGCGCGGCCTCGGCGTAGCGCTGCAGGGCCTCGGAGCCGTCCTTGCCGGGCTTGCCGCCGGGGATGCGGATCTCGATGAACTGGCGCTCGGCGAACAGGCTCATCGCCTGCGCGGCGGCCAGCACGGGCGCCCAGTCGAAGTAGGCGCCGGAGACGATGAAGATCTGCCGCTCGCCGAAGCCCTGCGCGCGGGCGGCGGCGCGGATCTGGTCGGCCGCCTCCTGCGCCAGCAGCGGCTCGTCGCCGTGCACGGTGTAGATGCGGGCCAGGCCCTTGCTCAGGTGGGGCCCCAGGGCCTCGGCACGCAGCTGCATCAGCTCTGCACTTTGACGGCGGCCAGGCGGCGCATGACCTGCGCGATCGCATCGGAGTGCATCGCGTTGTACAGGTTGGCGGCCTCCTGCTCCTTGGCCAGCGCGTTGGTCTCGGTGTAGTTCATGTCGCGCGCCAGGCGCAGCTCCACCTTGGGCACCAGCAGCTCGCCGTCGGCGGTGCGGATCAGGTAGTCGAAGTTCAGCCGCAGCTGCCATTCGCGCACCTGGCCCACGCTGGTGGAGGCGACGACGGTGCGGTCGCGGTGCTCCTGCAGCACCTCCAGCACGACCTGCGCGCGCGCCGGGTCGTCCAGCAGTTGCACCGGTGTGCGCTTGACCTGGCGCCGCAGCCCGGCCGCCAGCGGCGAGTCGGGCGGGAAGCCGGTCAGCGCCAGCGTCTTGAACGGCAGCTCGGGCTCGCGGCGCAGCTCGAAGCCGCAGCCGGCGAGGGCCGTCAGGCCGAGGAGCAAGGCTCGGCGCCCGACACCGCCGGGCCGCCCCAAGGTGTCGGATGCCCCCTTGGGGGGCAGTGAGCGCAAGCGAGCGTGGGGGCTCATGTTCATCACACGACGATGTTGACGAGACGACCGGGCACGATGACGACCTTCTTCGGCGCCTTGCCTTCGCTGAACTTGGCGAACTCGGGGTTGGCGAGAGCCGCCGCCTCGATGGTGGCCTTGTCGGCGCCGGCCGGCACCTTCACCGAGCCGCGCAGCTTGCCGTTGACCTGGAGCATCAGCTCGATCTCGTCCTGCACCAGCGCGGCCTCGTCCACCGTGGGCCAGGGGGCGTCCAGCAGGTCGCCGAGTTCGGCCGCAAAGCCCAGGTCTTGCCACAGCGTGTGGCTGATGTGCGGCGTGGCGGGGTAGAGCACGCGCAGCAGCACCGAGAAGCCGTCGCGGATCGCCGCGGCCTGGCCTTCCGCCTTGAAGCCTTCCAGCGCGTTCAGCAGCTTCATCGCGCCGGAGACGACGGTGTTGTACTGCATGCGCTCGTAGTCGT
>JAYSCT010000015.1:44816-50495 GCA_041914785.1 Roseateles sp. | reverse complement strand
ACGACAAGCACATCGAGGTGATCGTTCGCCAGATGCTGCGCCGCGTGCAGATCACGAACCCGGGCGACACGCACTACATCCTGAACGAGCAGGTGGAGCGCTCCGAGCTGCTGGACACCAACGACCGCATGCGCAAGGAAGGCAAGATGATTGCCACCCATGCCGACGTGCTGCTGGGCATCACCAAGGCCTCGCTGTCGACCGACTCCTTCATCTCGGCCGCTTCCTTCCAGGAAACGACCCGCGTGCTCACCGAGGCTGCCATCATGGGCAAGCGCGACGAGCTGCGTGGCCTGAAGGAAAACGTCATCGTCGGCCGCCTGATCCCGGCCGGTACGGGCATGGCCTTCCACGACGCCCGTCGTGCCAAGGAAGCCATGGACGACGCCGAGCGCCGTGCGATCGCCCTGCAGGAAGCCGAGGAACTGGCTGCCGCGCAGATGGCGGATGTGGACGCCGGCCATTCCGCCGAATAAGGCCGAATAAGCCGCGGCGCCTCGCCCCTCAAGCCGCCCCGGCCTTGGCCGCGGGCGGCTTTTTCATGCGCGCGAAAGCCGCATGCCGGCGGGTTGGCGTCCCGCAGAAAGGGGACGGTCATCCCCAGGGTTGGGTAGGCCCGCCCCATCAGTTTTTGCCGGTCGGACATGAGCTTCTGGCTAACATCCTTGAAGGCCGGCTCGTTGCGTTCTGTCTCTGGTATCGGCCGGCAAACAACGGACAAATGCAATGAAAAAAGCATGGCGTGGATGGCAGGGGGCGGGGCTGGTGTGGGCGTTGTCGGCGGCGGGTGTGCTGGCCGCGGGGCGGGCCGAGGCCGCCGATGGCGCGCCCGTGTCGACACCGCCCGTCGTGCCGCGGGCGACCGACCTGGCGCCCAAGCCGGAGCCGCAGGCCCAGGAGGCGAAGCTGCCCGAGCGGGCCGTCGCACCTGAGCTGCAGAAGCCCGAAGACGAGATCGTCCTGGACGTCACCGCCTACCGGCTGCCCGACACGGCACCCGAGAAGCTGCGCCAGGCGCTGGCCGCCATCACGGCGCCCTATGTCGGCAAGGGCAAGACCTGGGAAGACCTCGTCAACGCCAAGGACGCCGTGGCGCGCTACCTGCAAAGCGAGCTGGGCTACTACCTCGGCTACGCCTACATCCCGGCGCAGAAGGCCGCGGGCGGTGTCGTCGACATCGCCATCCTGGAAGGCCGGCTGGACCGGGTCAAGCTGGTCTGGGGCGAGAACCTCGCCATCGACCGCGGCATCGTCGAGGGCTACCTCGCGCAGCTGAAGCCGGGCGCGATCCTGACCGTGTCCGAGGTCGAGCGCGTGGTGTTTCTCGTCAACGACCTGCGCGGCGTCAACGCCCGCTTCGAGATCGAGCCCGGCGGCCAGCCCGGCACGGCCAACGTGATCGTGCGCGTGCAGCCCGAGCAGCGCTTCCAGTACCGCGTCGATGCCGACATCAACGGCTCCCGTTTCATCGGTCAGGAGCGGCTGGGCGCGCAGATGCTGATCGGCAACCCGCTGGGCAAGGGCGACAGCCTGTCGCTGAGCGCGCTGACCTCCTACAACAGCGGCATGCGCTTCTTCCTGGCGGGCTACAACCTGCCGGTGGGCGTCAGCGGCCTGCGGCTGGGCGGCGCGGTGTCCGCCGTGCGCTACGAGCTGGACCGCGAGGCCTTCCCCATCGGCCGGCACGGCACGGCGCTCAACGCCAACCTGTTCGGCCTCTACCCGGTCATCCGTTCGCGCAACCTCAACCTCTACGGCCTGCTGGCCTTCGACGAGAAGCGCTACGACGACCGCGAGGACGCGTCGCAGTCCAAGACCAAGAAGACCGTGCGCAGCCTGGGCCTGGCCTTCAACGGCGACGTGCGCGACAACCTGATGGGCGGCGGCGTCAACAGCTACGACGTGGGCGTCTCGGGCGGCTCGGTCAGCTACGACGGCGGTCGGCCGTCGGGCCTGCTGGACGCACCGAACTACACCAAGGTCAACGGCTCGTTCGCGCGCATCCAGAACGTGCTGACCGGCAACCTGCTGGGCTACGTGAGCTTGCGTGGCCAGTACGCCTTCAAGAACCTCGACACCACCGAGCAGTTCCGCCTCGGCGGCCCCGACGGCGTGCGCGCGTTCGCCAACGGCGAGGGCACCGGCGACGCCGGCTTCATCGTCACGGCCGAGCTGCGCGCGCCACTGTCGGCGTCGGTGTTCGGCCGCTGGGGCCGCGAGACGGTCGTCGCGCTGTTCTACGACCACGGCACCATCTACTACCGGCACGACCGCGACCAGGACACCACGCTGGCCGGCATCGACAACCGGGCCCGCTACGCCGGCTACGGCGTGTCGATCGCCTGGTCGCGCCCGGGCGCCTATGCGCTGCGCGCCAGCCTGGCGTCGCCCACCATCGGCGAGCCCAAGAGCGACACCAAGAAGCCCAACCCGCGCGCCTACCTGCAGTTCAGCGCGTTCTTCTGAGCCCCGCGGGCCGCCGTGCCCGCCACCAGAGTGCCTTTCAGGTCCCCGCCTACCCGGGGGCCGCAGCGAGATCCAAGGGACAGCCATGCAAGCCAGCCGCCACACCCCCGCCCAGCCGCTCACGCGCCACTACCTGACGGTGACGCCCGTCTGCCTGGCCTGCCTGCTGGCCACCGGCGGCAGCCAGGTGGCCGTCGCGCTGCCCGAGGGCGCCAAGGTCACGCAGGGCACGGCCCAGATCACGCAGCCGGCCGGCAACAAGATGGAGATCCGCCAGGGCACGGACCGCGCCAGCATCGACTGGAACAGCTTCTCCATCGGCACCAACGAGAGCCTGCGCGTGCTGCAGCCGTCCAGCAGCTCGGTGCTCGTGAACCGCGTGACCGGCTCCGACCCCAGCCAGATCTTCGGCCGCCTGGATGCGAACGGCCGCGTGTTCCTGACCAACCCGCGCGGCATCGTGTTCGGCCGGGACGCGCAGGTCGACGTGGGCGGCCTGCTGGCCACGACGATGTCCATCACCGCGGACCCGTTCAACCCGGGCCGCTACGCGCTCGGCGGCGGCGACACGCAGCCCGGTGAGATCGTCGTGGACGGCCAGATCCGCTCATCCGGCACGGTCGCCTTCGCCGGGCCGCAGATCAGCCTGAACGGCGTCATCGACGCCAAGCGCATCGCGGCCGCGGCGGCCAACCAGGTGCAGATCGACGTGGACGGCGACGGCCTCGTGTTCTTCAACCCGCGCAACGACGAGGGGCTGCAGGCCCGGCTGAAGGTGCTGGGCCGGCTGCAGGCCGACGGCGGCGTGGTGGACCTGCGCGCCGCGGCGCGCGCGGGCATTGCGGACACGGTGCTGAACGTGGATGGCATCGTGCAGGCCAAGTCCGTCGGCGCCGTGGTCGGCCAGGTCGTGGTCGACGGTGGTTCGCAGGGCGGGGTGCTGATCGGCGGCCAGATCAACGTCAGCGGCGCGCAGCCGGGCGAGCGCGGCGGCTCGGTCCAGGTCTATGGCGAAGGCGTCGGCCTGGTGGGGCAGGGCCGCATCGACGCCAGCGGCGCAGCGGGCGGCGGCACGGTGCTCTTCGGTGGCGACTACCTGGGCAGCGGTGCGCATGAGACCGCGCGGCGCGCGTTCGTGGGGGAGGGCGCGTCGATCACGGCCAGTGCGACGGGCAAGGGCGATGGCGGCAAGGTCATCGTGTGGTCGGAGGAGGCCACCCGGTTCTTCGGGCAGGCCACGGCGGATGCCACGGCCGCGGGCGGCAACGGCGGCTTCATCGAGGTGTCGGGCAAGGACTACCTGGACTTCCGGGGGCAGTTCAGCGCGCTGGCCCCGGCAGGGCGTGCAGGTTCTCTGCTGCTGGACCCGGACACGGTCAACATCAGCAACGCGGCCAACGCCAACCTGGCCGGCGGCAACAGCAACCCCACGCAGCCGTTCGAGAGCAGCAACAACAACGCGGCCAACCTCTCCTGGGCCACCATCGGCAACGCGCTCAACGGCGGCAACGTGATCGTGAGATCCACGGGCTCCGGTGCCAATGCCGGCTCCATCAACGTGACGGCGAACAGCGACGTCGTTGCGGGCACGGTGAACTTCTCCGTGAATCGCACGCTGACGTTCAACTCGGTCAGCGACATCAGCGTCGGCGGCAACATCCGCAACGAAGGCAGCGGTGCGCTGGACGTCTTCTTCAACGCACCCAGCGGCGTCATCACGCACTCCGCCGGCACGATCACCGCGCGTGACCTGACGACGACGTCGAACGGTGCCACCACGCTCGGCCCCCTCAGCCTGTCGCGCGACCTCAGCGTCACGAGCGGGGGCAACATTGCGCAGTCAGGCGTCTGGTCCGTCACGGGGGGCGCATCGCTCAGGATAGACACCAACACCAACCGCGACATCCTTCTCGCGACGCGGGACAACAACATCGCCGGTGCGGTCACCGTCTCCACCGTGGGCGGCGGCAGTGTCCGTGACGTCGGCCTGAGGAATGTCAACGCGGCGGCCAGCGTGCCCACGTTGCCGGCCTCGCTGCGCGATCTGGATCTGCAGCTGACCAACACCTCGCTGCAGTTGCCGGCGCTGACGCTGACGCGAGACCTGAACGTCGAGGCCGGCGGCGCCATCACGCAGGCGGCGGGCACGCTGTCGGTGGCAGGCGCGACGACGCTGACGGCCAACACCGCGACGATCAATGTGACGCTGGCCAATGCCAACAACGAGTTCAACGGCGTGACCTTGCTGGGCGCCAATGCCGGCAAGTTCGGCGCGGTGTCGCTGAACGACAAGGACACGGCCGCCAACGGCCTGAACGTGGGCGGCGCGGGCACGACGGCGGCGGACACCGACCTGACGGTCACCTCCGGCGGTGTGCTGGGCTTCACCGGCGGCAACCTGAAGAGCCTGAGCGTCACAGCGCGTGGGGCGGTCGGTCAGTCGGCCCCCATCACGGTTGCCGGGGTGACCAGCGTGACCGCAGAGTCGGCCACGATCAATGTGGGATTGGGCAACGGCAACAACGAACTCGGCGGCGTGACGCTGCTGAGCACCAGCGGCGGCAAGTTCGGCACCGTCACGGTGAACGACAAGGACACGGCCGCCAACGGCCTGAGCGTGGGCGGCACGGGCACGACGGCGGCGGACACCGACCTGACCATCACCGCCGGCGGCGCGCTTGCCTTCAGCGGCGGCAGCCTCAAGAGCCTGGACGCAACCGCCAAGAGCGACATCACGCAGACCGGCGCGCTGGTCGTCGCGAACGCGGCGGCGTTCAAGATGGACACGGGCACCGGCAAGGACATCCTGCTGGCCAGCCAGAACAACGACTTCCAGGGCACGGTCACGGTGACCACGCCCAACGGCGGCACGCTGCGCGACTTCGGCTTCAAGAGCATCAACGCCGGCGCCACCGCGCCGACGCTGCCGGCCGTCTCGCTGCGCAACCTGGACCTGCGGCTGATCAACGCCGCCGTGGCGCTGCCGGCCGTCACGCTGACGGGCGACCTGAACGTCGAGGCGGGCGGGGCCATCACGCAGGCGGCCGGCACGCTGGCGGTGACGGGCACGACGACGCTGACGGCCAACACCGCGACGATCAACGCGACGCTGGCCAACGCCAACAACGAGCTCAACGGCGTGGCGCTGCTGAGCAGCGGCGGCGGCAAGTTCGGCACCGTCACGGTGAACGACAAGGACACGGCCGCCAACGG
>JAYSCT010000015.1:40697-44716 GCA_041914785.1 Roseateles sp. | reverse complement strand
CCTGAGCGTGGGCGGCACGGGCACGACGGCGGCGGACACCGACCTGACCGTCACCGCCGGCGGCGCGCTGGCCTTCAGCGGCGGCAGTCTCAAGAGCCTGGACGCCACGGCCAAGGGCGCCATCAGCCAGACGGCCGCGCTGACGGTGGCCAACGCGGCCAGCCTCACGGCGGACACCAACACGCTGACCGTGGCGCTGAACGATGCCGACAACGAGCTCAAGAGCGTGTCGCTGCTGGCCAGCGGGGGCGGGCAGTTCGGCACCGTCACGCTGCGGGACAAGGACACGGCCGCCGATGGCCTCAGCGTGGGCGGCGCCGGCACGACGACGGCCACGACGGATCTGACGCTGACCGCGGGCGGCACGCTGGCCTTCACCGGCGGCAGCCTGAAGAGCCTGGCCGCCACAGCCAAGGGCGATGTGTCGCAGACCGGCGCGCTGACGGTGGCCAACACCAGCACGCTGACGGCCGACACCAACCTGATCGCGGTGACGCTGGGCAACGCCAACAACGAGTTCGGCAGCGTCGCGCTGCTGCGCACCGGCGGCGGGCGGTTCGGTGCCGTGGCGCTGACCGACAAGGACACGGCGACCAACGGCCTGACCGTGGGCGGCGCGGGCACGACCGCGGCCGACACCGACCTCGTCGTCAATGCGGGCGGCGGGCTGACGCTGTCGGGGGGCAGCCTCAAGACGCTGGCGGTCACCGCCAAGGACAGCATCGGCCAGACCGGCGCGCTGACCGTGGCGGGCACGGCCGGGTTCACGATGGATACCGGTGTCGGCAAGGACATCCTGCTGGCCAGCCAGAACAACAACGTGCAGGGTGCGGTCACGTTCGCGACCACGAACGGCGCGACGCTGCGGGATCTGGCGTTCAAGAACGTCAGCGCGACGGCACCGGGCCCGGTCTGGTCGAGCACGCCCGGCCGCAACTTCGAGATCCGTCTGCCGGCCGCGGCCGTGCAGCTGCCCGCCGCCGTGCTGACGGGCAACCTGACCGTCGAGGCGGCTGGCGCCATCACGCAGGCCGCCGGCGTGCTGTCGGTGGCGGGCACCACGGCGCTGACGGCCAACGGCAGCACGATCAGCGCCGTGCTGAACAACGTCGGCAACGAGTTCGGCAGCGTGCAGCTGCTGGGCAGCGGCGGTGGCCGGTTCGGCACGGTCACGCTGAATGACGCGGATGTGGCCGCCAATGGCCTGAGCGTCGGCGGCAGCGGCACCACGACCGCGAACACCGACCTGACGCTGACCGCCGGCGGTGCGCTGACCTTCACGGGCGGCAGCCTGAAGAGCCTGGCGGCCACGGCCAAGGGCGCCGTGGGCCAGACCGGCGCGTTGACGGTGGCGACGACCGCCAGCCTCACCGCCGACACGAACACCCTCAACGTCGTGCTGTCCAACGCCAACAACGAGCTGAACAGCGTGCCGCTGCTCAGCGCCAATGGCGGCAAGTTCGCCACGGTCACGTTGACGGACAAGGACACGGCGGCCGACGGCCTGGCCGTGGGCGGCGCCGGGACGACCGCCGCGGACACCGACCTGACGGTGAGCACCGGCGGCGCGCTGGCGTTCAGCGGCGGCAGCCAGAACAGCCTCACCGCCACCGCCAAAAGCCACATCACGCAGACGGGGGCGCTCGTCGTCGCCAATGCCACGTCGCTGACGATGGACACCGGCACCGGCAAGGACATCCTGCTGGCCGGGCAGAGCAACGACTTCCAGGGCCCGTTCACGGTGGCCACGGTGAACGGCGCGACGCTGCGCGACTTCGGCTTCCGGAGCATCCATGCCGGCGGCTCCGCGCCGAGCCTGCCGGGCGGCGTGCTGCGCAACCTGGATCTGCGGCTGACGGGGGCGGTGCAGCTGCCCGCCGTGACGCTGACCGGCACGCTGAACGTGGAGGCGGGGGGCGCCATCACGCAGGCGGCCGGCACGCTGTCGGTCGCGGGCGCGACGACGCTGACGTCGACCGCCGGCACCATCAACGTGACGCTGAACGGCGCCAACGACGAGTTCAACGGCGTGACGCTGGCCAGCACCGGCGGCGGCAAGTTCGGCACGGTGACGCTGCACGACAAGGACACAGCCGCCAACGGCCTGAGCGTGGGCGGCGCGGCCACCACGGCGGCCGACACGGATCTGACCGTCAACACCGGCGGCGCCCTGACGCTGACGGGCGGCAGCCTCAAGAGCCTGGCGGCGACGGCCAAGGGCGCCATCGGCCAGACCGGCGCGCTGACGGTGGCGCAGGGCAGCAGCCTGACGGCGGACACCCAGACGATCACGGTCGCGCTGAGCGATGCCAACAACGAGTTGAACGGCGTTTCGCTGCTGGCCAGCGGCGGTGGGCGGTTCGCCGGCGTCACGTTGCGGGACAAGGACACCGCCGCCAACGGCCTGGCGGTGGGCGGCGCGGGCACGACGGCGGCCGACACCGACCTGGTCGTGGCCACCGGCGGCGCGCTCGACTTCACCGGCGGCAGCCTCAAGAGCCTGGGGGCGACGGCCAAGGGCGCCATCACCCAGAGCGGCGCGCTGACGGTGGCCAACGCCGCGCAGCTGACCGCCGACACCAACACCCTCGGCGTGGCGCTCAATCACGCCAACAACGAGTTCAAGAGCGTGACGTTGGCCAGCACGGCCGGCGGCAAGTTCGGCGTGGTGGGCGTGAATGACCGGGACACGGCCGCGGACGGCCTCAGCCTGGGCCTCGCGGCGACGACGCTGGCCGACACGGACCTGACCGTGGTGGCGGGCGGTGCGTTGGACGTGAGCGGCGCCAACCTCAAGACCTTCACGGCCAACGCCCGGGATCACATCACGCAGACCGGCGCATTGACCGTGGCGGGCGCGGCGGCGTTCACGATCGACACGGCCACCAACAAGGACATCCTGCTCGCCGGCCAGGACAACGATTTCCGCAGCACCGTCTCGTTTGCCGCCGCCAACGGCGGTTCCATCCGCGACCTGGGCCTGCGCAGCATCAATGCCGGGGCCAGCGTGCCGACGCTGCCGGCCACGCTGCGCAACCTGGACCTGCAGTTCACCGCCACCGGCGTGGACCTGCCAGGCAGCACGCTGAGCGGCGCGCTGAACGTGGTGGCCGGCGGCGCGGTCACGCAGAGCGGCGCGCTGGTCGTTGGCGGCACGACGACGATCAACGCCGGCTCGTCCGCCGTGACGCTGACCCAGGCCGGCAACGACTTCAGCGGCAACGTGGCGGTGACGACGACGGGCGCGGCGAGCGTCCGCGACGCGACGGCGCTGGACGTGAGCTTCACGGGCACCGGGCAGACCGCGGCGCAGGCGGGCGGCGCGCTGACGGCCGCGCTGTCGGGCACCGGTGCCACCAGCCTCACGGGCGGCAGCGTGGCCAGCAGCGGCACCAGCGGCGCGCTGACCCTGGACAGTGCCGGCACGACGGACCTGGGCAACAGCACCGTGACGGGCAATCTCGGCATCACGAGTGCCGGTGCGGTGACGCAGAGCGGCGCCGTGGCGGTGACCGGCACGACCAACGTCAGCGCGGGCGCGGCGAGCGTGACGCTGGCCAATGCGGGCAACGATTTCCAGGGTGCGGTGACGGTGGCCAACACGGGCCTCGCCAGCGTGCGCGACGCCAACGCGCTGACCGCCAGCTTCACCGGCAGCAGCGGCGCCACGGCGCAGGCCGGCGCCGCGCTGGTCGCCAGCTTCACGAACACCGGTGGGGCCACCGCACTGGCCGCCGGCGCGCTGGACGCCACGCTGAGCAACAGCGGCACGACGGCGCTGACCGGCGGCGGCGTGGCCAGCCGCGGTTCGAGCGGCGGGCTGACGATCTCCAGCACGGGCACCACCACGCTGGGCGCCAGCACGGTGGGCGGCAGCCTGGGCGTGGTCGGCACGGGTGACGTCACGCAGACCGGCGACCTGACGGTGACCGGATCGACCACGGTAGACGCCGGCGCGGCGGCGGTGACGCTGGCCCGCGCGGGCAACGACTTCCAGCAGGCGGTGAGCGTGACGACCA
>JAYSCT010000015.1:524-40597 GCA_041914785.1 Roseateles sp. | reverse complement strand
CAGCAGGCGGTGAGCGTGACGACCACGGGCGCGGCCAGCGTGCGGGACGCCAACGTGCTGGGCGTGAGCTTCAACGGCACGGGCGTGACGACGGCGCAGGCCGGCCAGGCGCTGACGGCGACGCTGACCGGCGCAGGCGCCACCAGCCTGACCGGCGCGGGCGTCACCAGCAGCGGCAGCAGCGCCGGCCTGGCGATCACCAGCAGCGCGACGACCAGCCTGGGCACCAGCAGCGTCGGCGGCAACCTGAGCGTCAACGGCCAGGGCGCCATCGGCCAGACCGGTGACGTGACCGTCAGCGGCACGACCAGCCTCGCCGCGGGCGCGGGCGACGTGACGCTGGCCCGCGCGGGCAACGACTTCCAGCAGGCGGTGAGCGTGACGACCACGGGCGCGGCCAGCGTGCGGGACGCCAACGCGCTGGGCGTGAGCTTCACCAACACCAGCGGCGCCACGGCCCAGGCCGGCGGCGCGCTGACGGCCACGCTGAGCAACAGCGGCGCCACCGACCTCACCGGCGCGGGCGTGACCAGCAGCGGCAGCAGCGGCGCGCTGGGCATCAGCAGCACCGGCGCGACCAGCCTGGGCGCCAGCACGGTGACGGGCAGCCTGACGCTGGGCAGCACGGGCGCGGTGACGCAGAGCGGCGATGTGACGGTGACCGGCACGACGGCCATCAACGCGCAGGCGGCAGCGGTGACGCTGGCCAACGCGGGCAACGACTTCCAGCAGGCGGTCAGCGTGACGACCACGGGCGCGGCCAGCGTGCGGGATGCCAACGCGCTGGGCGTGAGCTTCAACGGCACGGGCGTGACGACGGCGCAGGCCGGCCAGGCGCTGACGGCGACGCTGACCGGCGCAGGCGCCACCAGCCTGACCGGCGCGGGCGTCACCAGCAGCGGCAGCAGCGCGGCGCTGGTCATCGCCAGCACGGGGCCGACCCGTCTCGGCGCCAGCACCGTGACGGGCAGCCTGAGCCTGGACAGCACGGGCGCCGTGACGCAGAGCGGCGACGTGACGGTGACCGGCACCACGGCCATCAACGCGCACGCGGCGGCGGTGACGCTGGCCAACGCGGGCAACGACTTCCAGGGCGCGGTGGCGATTGCGACGACCGGCGCCGCCAGCGTCGGCGACAAGGACGCCCTGAACCTCACGCTGACCAACACCGGCGCCACGGCCGTCCAGGCCGGTGGCGCGCTGACGACCACGCTGGTCAACACCGGCGCCACGAGCCTGGCCGGCGCGGGCGTGGCCGTCAGCGGCTCGAGCGGCGCGCTCACGGTGGCCAGCACGGGCGCGACGGACCTCGGGGCGAGCGCGGTCGGCGGCAACCTGGGGATCACGAGCACCGGCGCGGTGACGCAGAGCGGTGATGTGACCGTGACCGGCACGACAACGGTCAACGCCAATGCCGCGGCCGTGACGCTGGCCAATGCCGGCAACGATTTCCGCAGCGCCGTTGCCGTCACCACCACGGCCGCGGCGCGTGTGCGCAATGCCGGCTCGCTGGCCGTGAGCTTCAACGACACCGGCAGCGCCACCGCGCAGGCCGGCGGGACGCTCTCGGCGACCTTGGCCAACAGCGGCGCCACCAGCCTCACCGGTGCCGGCGTGACCAGCAGCGGCAGCAGCGGCGCGCTCAGCATCGCCAGCAGCGGCACGACCGGCCTGGGCGCCAGCGCCGTGAACGGCAGCCTGGACATCGCCAGCACCGGCGCGGTGACGCAGAGCGGCGACGTGGCGGTGAGCGGTGCCACGACCCTCAATGCCGGCGCCTCGGCGGTGACGCTGGCCAACGCGGGCAACGATTTCCGCGGGGCGGTCACGGTGGCGACCACCGGCGCGGCCAGCGTGCGGGATGCCAACGACCTCGGCGTGAGCTTCAACGGCACCGCCGCGACCGCGGCCCAGGCCGGCGGGGCCCTGGAGGCCCGGCTGACGGGCACGGGGGCTGCCAGCCTCACCAGCGCGGGCAGCACCACGCTGACGGCGGTGTCCGCAAGCAGCCTGCTGGTGAACAGCGGCGGCGCGGTGACGCAGTCGGGCGCGCTGGACGTACCGGTCCTGGAACTGCAGGGCGCAGGCGCCGTGGCGTTGCTCAACGCGGCCAATGCCGTGGGCAAGCTGGCCGTGGGCGCGGGCGACGGCACCATCCGCTTCGTGAACGGTGGCGCACTGTCGGTCGACACGGTCGGTGCCACCAGCGGCATCACGCGCAACGCCGATGTGCTGCTGCGCACCGAATCGGGCAACCTGTCGATTGCGCAGCCCATCCAGGTCGGCAGCCATGCGCTGCGGCTGACGGCCGCGAACGGCGCCGTCAGCCAGGCCGGCACCGGCGCGATCACCGCGGGCGGGCTGGCCGTCAGTGCGACGGGCACCATCGCGCTCGATGCGGCGACCAATGCGCTCAGCGGCCCGCTGTCCGCCGTGGCCGGCGACGCCATCGGCCTCAAGAGCTCGACCGGCTACACCGTCAGCGGGTTTGCCGCCGACACGGTGGCCGCGCCGGCCTGGGCCGCCCAGGACGGCCTGGCCGCGACCGGCAAGGTGGTCACGCTGGACACCGCCAGCGGCACCGTCAGGCAGGACGCCGGCAAGAACCTCGTGGCCGGCTCGCTGGTGCTCAAGGGCTCCGCTGCCGTGACGCTGGAGAACGCCGACAACGACGTCGCCCGGATCGCCGTGGCGCGGGGCGAGGGCGCCACCGACGGCGCCATCAGCTACCGCGACAAGGACGGCTTCGACATCACCGCCGTCGGCGCCGTCGACGGCATCACGCGCGCCGGCAAGGTCACGCTGGGCAACGGCGCCGGCACCGCCGTGTTCGAGGGCCTGAACACCAGCGCGCCGCTGGTGCAGGTCAACGGCGGCAGCATCACGGTCGCCAGCCCGACGCTGACCGACGGCAAGGTCAGCGTGCCGGTGTTCTCGCTGGGCGGCGACATCAAGGTCAACCAGGGCGCCGCGACGCTGGGGGTGAACAAGCCGGCCGCCGTCGACGACGGCCTGCTGTCGACCTACCAGCAGTCCATCGGCATCGCCAAGGAGGTGGTGCTGAAGGACGCGGCGGGCAAGCAGATCCGCGTGCTCGCCGACGTCATCGTGCAGACCTCGGGCTCGCTCACCGTCGCCAGCCAGGGTCAGCTGAACCTGGTCGCCGACCAGGGCGGCTCGGCCAGCCTGATGCAGCCGGGCAACCAGTTCGCCGGCAGCGGGTCCGCCAGCGGGCTGTCGTCGGGGGGGCTGTCGGCCAACCTGGCGTCGGTGCCGGCCGCGGCCGCGTCGACCGATGCGCCGTCGCGGTCGCTGCTGCGCGTCGCGGGCCGGCAGGTGTTCGTCAGCGGCGCCGGCGTCAATGCGGACATGGCCTATTTCAGCGCGGACTCGCTGGCCACCGGCGGCTCGCCGCCGTCCAGCGGCCTGCCCACCAACGGCGCGGCCGTCATCACGGCTCGCATGGCCTACAGCAACGTCTTCGGCACCAATGTGCAGCTGCCGGCGCTGGCCATCAGCATCTCGCCCGCGGCCTTCGACGGCGGCGGATCGCCGTTCGGTCAGCTCGCGGTGGACATCGGTCGGGGTGACACCACCGGCGCGGCGACGAACGTCAATGCCGGCTACATCACCGTGCTGCCCAAGGTGGCCGGTGATCCCGCCACGACCGCCGCGCTGATCCGCAACAAGGCGGTCATCCTGCTGACCGGGCCCGAGACGGGGGCGCAGGGCTACCTGTTCTTCTACGACGGCGCGGGCAAGGAGTCGGCCATCCTCGTCAAGTACAACGGCTATGCGCCCAGCTCGCCGCAGGCGGACGGCGCGCTGTCGTCCATCGCGTCGGTGTCCGAGGCGGCGCGCCGCGACCGTTTCGAGGAGGCGGTGCGCACGGAGAACGTGGCGTCGCGCCTGCGCGGCGGCGTCATCACCGAGGTCGGCCCGGGCCGTCCGGCGACGGAGGGCAGCAGCGGCACGCAGCCGCCGGGCTCTTGCGCGCCGGCGGGCGGTCAGCTGGGCTGTGCCGGTGACATCGGTGGCGGGAGCAAGCCCTGAGGGCGGACATGGGCGTCTGGCAAGATCCGCGCTCGCAGCGAGAAGAGGCAGTGACGTGAACGAGAGCTTGGGACCGCGAGCGCGCACGCGGCGCGCATTGATGAAGCAGGGCGCGGCGCTGGGGGCCATGCCCGGCGCCTGGGTGGCCGCGACGACCCCATCGGCCCAGGCCCAGCCGCCGCGGCCCGACGGCGCGCCGGTGCGCCTGGCGCTGCTGCTGGGCAACCGTGACTACCCGGCCGACCAGGAGCTGCCGCCCATCCCGAAGAACCTGCGCGACCTGAAGGCCGCGCTGGAGGCCAAGGGCTTTGCGGTGACCGACGCACTCAACCTCGATGTGGCGCGCTCGCGCGCCGCCATCGTGGCCTTCGGCAAGGTCGTCGCGGCCGCGCCGCCCGACGCGACCGTGTTCTTCTACTACAGCGGCCATGGCGTGCAGGACGAGTCGCGCAACCTGCTGATCGCCGCGGGCGTCAACCCCGGCGTGCTGGCCGACGTGCAGCGGGGCAGCCTGGAGCTCGGGCAGGACGTCGTCGGCCCGCTGGCGCCGCGCGCCGCCGGTGCCACCTATGCCGTGCTGGACAGCTGCCGCGTCGCCATCCGCGCCGCCATCCGCGACAAGGACGGCCTCAACCAGGTCGAGGCGCCGCCCGGCTGCCTCATCGCGTTCTCCACCGGCGCCGGCCGGCCGGCCATCTCGCCCGACTCCGAGAACCAGAACACCTTCTACACCGCCTCCCTCGTCAAGGTGCTGAACTCGGTGGGCGAGGAAACCAGCTTCGCGGACATGTTCCGCCTGGTGCGCCGCGACGTGCGCGAGACCATGCTGAACCATCCCGTCAACGCGGTGCGCGCGCTGGCGCAGGACCCGTTCATCGCCGACAACGTGCAGACGCACGCGCCGGTGCTGTGGCGGTCGCGGCCCGCCGAGGCGGCCGCGCCGGCGTCCAGCCAGCAGGACGAGGAGGCGCTGTGGGCGCAGATCCAGCAGAGCGTCTGGCCCCCCGAGCTCGTCAAGCTGGCCGGCCGCTATCTGGAGCTCTTCCCGCAGGGGCGCCGCGCGCAGCCGGTGGCGGTGGCGCTCGAAGGCTCCAGCGAAGCGGCCAAGCTGCTGCAGCGCAGCGACATCAAGCTCTACCGCAGCTCCTTCCAGCCGCCCGCCAGCGGCAGCGAGGCCATGCAGCGCGACTTCAAGCGTGCGGCCCGCGGCGACAAGGATGCCGCCAAGCGGCTGGGCCAGGCCTACCTGGACAGCGCCGTCGACCCCGCGCTGGACGTCAACAAGGCGCGCGGCCGCTACGAAGGCTGGCTGCAGTACGCCACCGCGCTGGGCAACGGCATCGCCAGTTATGACCTGGCACTGCTGTACCGGGCGCGCGGCCAGGACGAGCTGGCCACGCGCTACGAGCAGTCCGCGCGGTCGCTGGGCTTCACGCCCCCGCCGTCGCTCGACAATAAGCGAAAGTGATGAGCCGGCCACCCGTCCCCGGGTGGCCGGCAATTGAGCCGACATGATCGCGGTGATAGGCTGCGCCGGCTTGAGCTGATGCGCATCGCGCAGGGGAGACAGATTGGACGACGTGCGGGAACGCCGGGAACTGGTGGAACGCTGGCTGGGTTCGGCGGCGGCCGATGGCACGCCCTGCGGGCCTAACCTCGAGTATGCGGGCGCCTTCCTGGAGCTGGAGCAGGCCGTGGCGGGCAAGCCCGAGACCCAGCACAGCGCCGCCGAACCGCCGGACTGGAGCGACGTCTACGCCCGCGCCTCGGCGCTGATGGAAGAGACCCGCGACCTGCGCGTGGTGGTGCCCTGGATCCGCGCGGCGGTGCGCCTGCACGGTGCGGCCGCGCTGCTGGACGGCCTGACGCTGCTCAACGGCCTCGTCGCCGGCAGCTGGGACGCGCTGCACCCCGAGCCCGACGACGGCGACCACTTCGCTCGCGTCAACGCGCTGAACGCGCTCGCGAGCCCCGAGTACCTGCTGGGCGACCTGCGCGCCAGCCCGGTCTACGCCGACCGGCGCGTCGGCGCGCTGCTGGGCCGCACCTTCGAGCTGGCCTGGGGCGGGCTGACGCCGCGCGATGACGAATCGCCCCCCAGCCGCGACTCGCTGGCGCTGATGCTGCAGGAAGCCTACGAGCAGTCCCCGGAGCTGGCCGAGCTGCCGGCGCGGCTGCGTGCCGAACTCGGCACGCTGTCGTCGGCGCTGGACGACCGGCTGGCCGGCACGCCGGGGCTGGACCTGGCGCCGCTGAGCAAGTGGCTGTACCAGCTGGGCCAGATCTTCCCGGCCGCGGAGGCCGCTGCGGCCGAAGGCGAGCCTGTCGACGGCGACGCGCCGGCGGAGGTCGACGGCGCAGGCGGCGCGCGCCCCGCGGCACGCACGCCCGGCGCCATCCAGTCGCGGGCCGATGCCATCCAGGCCATCGATGCCATCTGCCGCTACCTGGACCAGCACGAACCCACCAACCCGGCCCAACTGCTGCTGCGCCGCGCCAAGAGCCTCATCGGCCACAACTTCCTGCAGCTGATGAAGGAGCTGGCGCCGGATGCGCTGGCCGAGGTGGCGCGCGTCATGGGCGTGGACCCTGAAACCGTGACGACGCAGGACTCCTGAGACCGGCAACTTGGGAAACAATGACTCTTCAAACCACAGGCAGACACCATCATGAGTAGCAGCCAGAAATTCATCGCTCGCAACCGCGCCCCGCGCGTTCAGATCGAGTACGACGTGGAGTTGTACGGTTCGCAGAAGAAGGTGCAGCTGCCCTTCGTGATGGGCGTGCTGTCCGACCTGTCCGGCAAGCCCAAGTCCGATGAGCCGCTGGCACCGGTGGCCGACCGCAAGTTCCTGGAGTTCGACGTCGACAACTTCGATGCGCGCATGAAGGCCATGAAGCCGCGCGCCGCCTTCCAGGTCGACAACGCGCTGACTGGCGAAGGCAGCCTGTCGGTGGAGCTGACGTTCGAGAGCATGGACGACTTCTCGCCGGCCGCCGTGGCCCGCAAGGTCGACTCGCTGAACAAGCTGCTGGAGGCGCGCCAGCAGCTCTCCAACCTCATCACCTACATGGACGGCAAGTCCGGCGCCGAGGAACTCGTCGCCAAGCTGCTGGCCGACCCGGCGCTGCTGCAGGCCATGACGGCCAACGCCAAGCCCGCCGACGGCAACAGCTGATCGGGCGCCTGGCGCCCGGTTACAGAGCAAGACAGAAAGGACCTCTCCGATGGCCGCAGAATCCTCCACCGCAGCATCCGCGCTGACCAGCGTTGCCTTTGAAGGCAGCGACCTGGCCTCGCTGCTCCAACGCGAATTCAAACCCAAGACCGACGACGCCAAGAATGCCGTCGAGCAGGCCGTGCAGACGCTGGCGATGCAGGCCCTGTCGCAGTCCAAGATCGTCGGCAAGGACGTCTTCGCGACGATCGAGCAGATGATCGCGGCGCTCGACGAGAAGCTGTCGGCGCAGGTCAACAAGATCATCCACCACGAGGACTTCCAGAAGCTCGAAAGCGCCTGGCGCGGCCTGAGCTACCTCGTCAACAACACCGAAACCGACGAGATGCTGAAGATCAAGGTCTTCAACATCTCCAAGGCGGAGTTGGGCAAGTCGCTCAAGCGCTTCAAGGGCACGGCCTGGGACCAGAGCCCGCTGTTCAAGAAGATCTACGAGGAAGAGTTCGGCCAGTTCGGCGGCCACCCCTTCGGCTGCCTGGTGGGGGACTATCACTTCGACCAGACGCCGCCCGACGTCGAACTGCTGGGCGAGATCGCCAAGACCGCAGCCGCCTCGCACACGCCCTTCATCGCCGGCGCGTCGCCCACCATCCTGCAGATGGAGTCCTGGCAGGAACTCGCCAACCCGCGCGACCTGAACAAGATGTTCACCAGCCCGGAATACGCCGCCTGGCGCTCGCTGCGCGAGTCGGAGGACTCCAAGTACATCGGCCTGGCCATGCCGCGCTTCCTGGCGCGCCTGCCCTACGGCGCCAAGGCCAACCCGGTCGAGGAATTCAACTTCGAGGAAGACACCGGCGGGCAGGACCACAGCCGCTTCTCGTGGGCCAACGCGGCCTACGCGATGGCCGTCAACATCAACCGTGCCTTCAAGGAGTACGGCTGGTGCACGCGCATCCGCGGCATCGAGTCCGGCGGCGCCGTGCAGAACCTGCCGGCCCACACCTTCCCGACGGATGACGGCGGCGTGGACATGAAGTGCCCGACCGAGATCGCCATCTCCGACCGTCGCGAGGCCGAGCTGGCCCGTGCCGGCTTCATGCCGCTGGTGCACAAGAAGAACAGCGACTTCGCCGCCTTCATCGGTGCGCAGTCGCTGCACAAGCCGGCCGAGTACGACGATCCCGACGCGACCGCCAACGCGCGCCTGGCGGCCAACCTGCCGTACATCTTTGCAACCAGTCGTTTTGCGCACTACCTGAAACAGATGGCGCGAGACAAGATCGGGTCCTTCAAGGAGAGGGACGACATGCAGCTGTGGCTGCAGAACTGGATCATGAACTACGTGGATGGTGATCCGGCCCACTCCTCCGAAGTGACCAAGGCCATGCGCCCGCTGGCCGCTGCGGAGGTGGTCGTCGAGGAAGTCGAGGGAGCGCCGGGCTATTACCAGTCCAAGTTCTTCCTGCGGCCCCACTATCAACTTGAGGGGTTGAGCGTTTCGTTGCGCCTGGTGTCGAAGCTACCATCGACCAAGGGCGCCTGAGAGTTTTTCGCAAGCCGCTAGCCGGGCCGGCGTTTCATGATTGCCCGTTCACACACAGGAGAGCGATATGGCTGTAGACATGTTCATCAAGATCGGCGACATCAAGGGTGAGTCCGCCGACAAGGCCCACAAGGACGAGATCGATGTGCTGGCGTGGAGCTGGTCGCTGAGCAACAGCGGCACCACCCACGTGGGCGGTGGCGGCGGTGCCGGCAAGGTCAACGTGAATGACATCTCCATCACCAAGTACATCGACTCGGCCAGCCATGCGCTGATCCAGGCCGCCTGCTCCGGCAAGCACTTCAAGGAAGCCAAGCTGACCGTGCGCAAGGCCGGCGGCAAGCCGCTGGAATACATCAAGATCAAGCTGGAAGAAGTGCTGGTCACCAGCGTGCAGGAAGGTGGCTCGGGTGGCGAGGACCGCCTGACCGAGAACATCACGCTGAACTTCGCCAAGTTCACCTACGAGTACACGCCGCAGGACACCGCCGGTGCCGCAGGCGCGGTCAAGACCGCCAAGTGGGACATCAAGCAGAACACCGACGCTTGATGACCTGACCCCGGGTGCTGTGATCGGCGCACACATCGGTGGCGCCCGCTAAAGCTGCGAGCAAGGCATGGCCAAGAGTGATATTTTTTTGCGCCTCAAGAGCCTGAAGGGCGGCGTCATCAAGGGCGAGAGCGCCGACGCACAGCACAAGGACGAGATGGACATTCGCTCCATCGCCTGGGGGATGAAATCCACCACGGCGATGGGCGCGAAGGGGCCGTCCAACAAGACCTCGTTCGATTCCGTCAAGATCGTCAAGGACGTGGACCGTGCGTCCACGGCCCTGATGGGCGTCATGCGCACCAACGATGCCGTCGTCGAGGCGGTCATCACGGTGCGCAAGGCCAGCGGCGGCGCGGCCCCGCTGGACTACATGCAGGTCAAGATCAAGGACGGTCGCATCACGGCCTACGACCTGCAGTCCGACCCGGCCCAGCCGGCGCTGCTGGTCGAGACGCTGAGCCTGACCTTCAAGGCCATCGAGATCCAGTACAAGGCGCAGGATGCGTCCGGTTCGGGCGGCGGCGCAACGACCTTCAACGCGGAAGCCATCTAGGCCATGGGCAACCCGACACCGTTTGAGCAGGCGCTCAAGGCCGGCACGCCCGAGGCAGCGCTGGCGCTGCTGCAGGCCGACGTGCGCGCGCAGCCCGGCAAGGCCGAGCTGCGCGTGGCGCTGTTCCAGTTGCTGTGCGTCCTTGGACGTTGGGACAAGGCGCTGAGCCAGCTCGACGTGGCCGGCCAGCTCGATGCCGGCGCGCTCGCGATGGTGCAGACCTACCGCGAGGCCATCGCCTGCGAGCGGCTGCGCGGCGAGGTGTTCGCCGGGCGGCGCGTGCCGATGATCTTCGGCGAGCCGGAGCCCTGGCTGGCGATGCTGGTGGAGTCGCTGCTGCAGGAGGGGCGCGGCGAAACAGCGCTGGCGGCCAGCCTGCGCGCCCAGGCCTTCGACGCCGCGCCTGCCAACCCCGGGCAGATGGATGGCCGTGCCTTCGAGTGGCTGGCCGACGCCGATGGCCGGCTGGGCCCCGTGCTGGAGGCCATCGTCAACGGCCGCTACTACTGGGTGCCGTTCGCGCACCTGAGCGCGGTCAGCATCGAGGCGCCGGCGGACCTGCGCGACCTCGTGTGGGCGCCGGCCCAGCTGTCGTTCACTAATGGCGGCGAAGTGGTGGCGCTGCTGCCCAACCGCTACCCCGACCTGCCGGCCGACGCCGACGGCGCGCTGCTGATGGCACGCCGCACCGAATGGCTGCCGGGCGCCGGCGACAGCTACCGTGGGCTGGGCCAGCGCATCCTGGTCACGCCCGAGGCCGAGACGGCGCTGCTCGAAATCCGCGAGCTGCGTTTCGATGCCCAGCCCGCCGCCGACGAAGCCGAGGCCGCCGCTCCCGCAGCCGACGCCTGAGGAGCGCCAGGGCCATGGCGCAGACCGCTCCGCGTGACCGGCTCCAGCCGTCGCTCCTCGACCGCCTGACCGACACCGACCCCGGCAGCCAGGTGGAGACGCGCGAGCAGCGCGTGCTCAGTGCCCACGCGCTGCGCCAGGCGGTGCTGCGCGACCTGCGCTGGCTGTTCAATGCCGTGCGGCCCGAGGCGCCGTACTGGCTGCTCAACGACCAGGGCGCGCACCTCGACAACGCCGAGGAGGAGGAGCGCCTGGGCCGCTTCCAGGACTGGGACGCGCTGCCGCTGACGCGCAACTCGGTGCTGTGCTTCGGGCTGCCGTGCCTGTCGGGGCTGACGGCCTCGACGCTGGACATCCCGCGGCTGGAGGCCACCATCCGCCGCGCCATCATCGACTTCGAGCCGCGCATCATTGCCGGCAGCCTCAGCGTGGAGGCCGAGTTCAGCGAGGACGTGCTGCACCACCACAACCTGGTGGCCATGCGCATCACCGCGCAGCTGTGGGCGCAGCCGGTGCCGCTGGAGCTGGTGCTGCGCACCGAGCTGGACCTGGAGTCCGGCCAGGTGCAGGTCCAGGAACTCAACCGCTAGCCGCCATGGACCCGCGCCTGCTGGAACTCTACGAACGCGAACTGGGCCACCTCAAGGAGATGGGCCAGGAGTTCGCACGCCAGTACCCCAAGATAGCCGGTCGCCTCAGCATGGACGGCCTGCAGGTCACCGACCCCTACGTCGAGCGCCTGCTGGAGGGCTTCGCCTTCCTGGCGGCGCGCGTGCAGCTGCGGCTGGACGCCGAGTTCCCGCGCTTCACCGACCGGCTGTTGGAGGTCTGCTACCCCAGCTTCCTCGCGCCGGTGCCGTCGATGGCCATCGTGCGCCTGCAGCCCAACCTGGCCGACCCGGCGCTGGCCGAGGGCCCCGAGGTGGCGCGCGGCACCGAGCTGCGCGGGCTGCTGGGCAAGGGCGAGGAGACGGCCTGCCGCTTCCGCACCGCGCACCCGGTGCGGCTGTGGCCGCTGGAGGTGCGCGAGGTGCAGTACCTCAGCCACGTCGCCGACGCCGGCCTGCCGCCGCAGCTGAGCGGCAGCCGCGCGCGCGCCGGCATCCGCGTGCGGCTGGCCGCCGTCGGGGCGCTGGGGCTGCACCAGCTCAAGCTGTCGCAGCTGGACCTGCACTTCAGCGGCCAGGCCGGCGTGGCCTTCAAGCTGCACGAGCGCGTGCTGGGCCACACGCTGGCGGTGCTGGTGCGCCCGGCCGGCGGCAGTGGCACATGGCAGTCGTGGATGGACGCGCGCCAACTGCAGCCGCTGGGCTTCGAGACCGCCGAAGGCCTGCTGCCGGACGAGCCGCGCAGCTTCGAGGGCTACCGGCTGCTGCAGGAGTACTTCGCGCTGCCGGAACGTTTCCTGTTCGCGCGGCTGCAGGGGCTGGACGCCGCCATCGCCGGCCGGCCGGCGCAGGAGGTGGAGCTGCTGTTCCTGCTGGACCAGGGCGACACGCAGCTGGAGGGCGTGCTGGACGCCAACAGCATCGCGCTGCACTGCACGCCGGCCATCAACCTGTTCCCGCACCGCTGCGACCGCATCGCCGTGCGCGAGGGCATGCACGAGTTCCACGTCGTGCCCGACGTCGCCCACCCGATGGACTACGAGGTGTTCGAGGTGCAGCAGGTGCATGGCTACGGCACCGGCAGCGACAGCGAGCAGGAGTTCCTGCCGCTTTACTCGGCCTTCCACACCGAAGGCCGGGGTCAGCAGGCCTACTACTGCCAGCAGCGCGAGCCGCGCGTGCTGTCGGAGCGCCAGCGCAAGCTCGGGCCGCGGTCCAGCTACGTCGGCGCCGAGGTCTTCCTCAGCCTCGTGGACCCGCGCGAGGCGCCGCTGCCGGCCGGGCTGCGCCAGCTGGCCGTCAAGGCCTTGTGCACCAACCGCGACCTGCCGCTGCACCTGGCGGTGGGCGTCGGCCGCACGGACTTCATCCTCGAGGTGACGGCCCCGGTGGACAGCGTGCGCGTGCTGTCCGGCCCCAGCAAGCCGGCCCAGCGCGGGCGCGACGCCTCGCATGTGTGGCAGCTGGTCAACCACCTCAGCCTCAACCACCTGTCGCTCAGCGACACCGACCCCGACCAGGGCGCCGCCGCGCTGCGCACGCTGCTGGGGCTGTACGCGCAGAGCCAGGACGCCGGCGCGCAGCGCCAGATCGAGGGCATCCGCCACGTGCGCGTCACGCCGCGCGTGCGCCGCCTGCCCGAGGCCGAGGGCAGCGAGCGCGGCAAGTCCTTCCACAGCCGCATCACCTACGGGCGCACGCTGGAGGTGGAGGTGGAGGTGGACGAGCGCGCCTTCCAGGGCGGCAGCGCCTACCTGCTGGGCTGCGTGCTGGGGCGCTTCTTCCGGCGCTACGCGTCCATCAACACCGCGGTGCAGACCGTGCTGACCTCCAGTTCGCGTGGCGAGCTGATGCGCGACACGCTGCGTTGGGGCCGGGGGGCGGTGCTGTGACGGACGACCTGCCGCCCGACGGCGCCGAGCGTCCGCCGGGCGCGGCCACGCCGGCCGTGCAGGCACGCAAGGGGCCGGTGCCCGGCGCGCGCCCGGCCGAGCTGCAGGCGCTGCTGCAGCGGCTGGCCGACCAGCCCTGGGCCTACAACTTCTACGCGGCGCTGCGCCGCATCGACGCGCTGAACGCGCCCAATCCGCCGCTGGGCCAGGCGGCCCGCCCGGCGGACGAGCCCATTCGGCTGGGCCAGCCGCCGTCCATGAGCTTCGCGCCGTCCGACCTCGTTGGCCTGGTGCGCGACCCGCGCGCCGCGGCGCCGCGGCTGGACGTGCGCTTCTTCGGCCTGTTCGGCCCGCACGGCAGCCTGCCGGGCCACCTCAGCGACTACGCCCACGAGCGCCAGGGCAAGGGCGACACGACGCTCACCGCCTTCGCCAACGTCTTTCACCACCGGCTGCTGCTGCTGTTCTACCGGGCCTGGGCGCAGGCCCAGCCCACGGTGCAGCTGGACCGGCCGCAGGACGACCGCTTCGCACGCTACGCCGCGTCGCTGGCCGGCTTCGGCGCGCCCGGCGCGGCGGCGGCCAACGCGACGCCGGCGCACCTGCGGCTGTTCTTCGCCGGCCGCTTCGCGCAGCAGGCGCGCAACGCCGACGGGCTGCAGGCCGTGCTGGCCACCTATTTCCGCGTGCCGGTGCAGATCGAGGAGTTCGTCGGCACCTGGCTGGCACTGCCGCGCGACGAGCGCAGCCAGCTCAAGCGCTGGCCCGACCGAGGGCAGCAGCTCGGCGCCGGCGTCGTGCTGGGGCGCAGCGTCTGGGACGTGCAGCACCAGTTCGGCATCGTCATCGGCCCGATCCGGTTCGAGCGCTTCGAGAGCCTGCTCAACCAGGCGCAGGAGCTGGCCGAGCTGCAGTCCATCGTGCGCGACTACGTGAACGACATGCTGGGCTGGCGGCTGACGCTGCGCCTGCTGCCGCAGGAGGTGCCGGCTGCGCGCCTGGGCGGCGCCCAGCGGCTGGGCCGCTCCACGTGGCTGCAGCGCGCCACGCCGCGCAGCGAATGCGCCGACGTGCGCGTCGAGCCCGAGGCGCTGATGCGCCGTGCCAGGCGGCCCGCCGCCGCCCACAGAACACCAACCCACTGATTCGGGAGATCAGCATGAGTGAGATCAGTCGCCTGTCCCTGTTCGGCAAGCTCAACCCCATGGCCTACAAGGCCGTGGAGGGCGCCACCGTGTTCTGCAAGCTGCGCGGCAACCCGTTCGTCGAGCTGGAGCACTGGATCGCGCAGATCGTGCAGTCGCCCGACAGCGACTGGCCCGTGCTGTTCAAGCACTACGGCATCGACAACGCCGTGCTGGCCAAGGACATCACCGCCGCACTCGACCGCCTGCCGCGCGGAGCCACGGCCATCTCCGACATCTCCGACAACATCAGCAACGCCATCGAGCGCGGCTGGGTCTACGGCTCGCTGATGTACGGCGACAACGTCGTGCGCACCGGCTACCTGCTGCTGGGCATGCTCAAGACCACCTACCTGCGCAACGCGCTGTTCGCCATCTCGCGGCAGTTCGAGCGCATCGCCGGTGACGACCTCGCCGCCAAGCTGCGCGACCTGCTGGCCGGCTCGTCCGAGCAGAACGCGGTGGCCAGCAGCGCCGCCGCCGGCGAGCCGGGCGAGGCCAGTGGCGCCATCGCGCCGGCGGCGATGGGCAAGCAGGAGGCGCTCAAGCGCTTCACCACCGACCTGACCGCGCAGGCCCGCTCCGCGACGATGGACCCCATCGTCGGCCGCGACGAGGAGATCCGCCAGGTCGTCGACATCCTGATGCGCCGCCGCCAGAACAACCCCATCCTGGTGGGCGAGGCCGGTGTGGGCAAGACGGCCGTCGTCGAGGGCTTCGCGCAGCGCATCGTGCGCGGCGACGTGCCGCCGGCGCTGAAGGACGTCGAGCTGCGCGCGCTGGACGTGGGCCTGCTGCAGGCCGGCGCCAGCATGAAGGGCGAGTTCGAGCAGCGCCTGCGCGCCGTCATCGACGAGGTGCAGGCCAGCGAGAAGCCCATCATCCTGTTCATCGACGAAACCCACACGCTGGTTGGCGCCGGCGGCGCCGCCGGCACGGGCGACGCGGCCAACCTGCTCAAGCCGGCGCTGGCGCGCGGCCAGCTGCGCACCATCGGCGCCACCACCTGGGCCGAGTACAAGAAGCACATCGAGAAGGACCCGGCGCTGACGCGGCGCTTCCAGACCGTGCTGGTCGACGAGCCCAGCGAGACCAAGGCGCTGCTGATGATGCGCGGCGTTGCCGCGACGATGGAGAAGCACCACAAGGTGCTGATCCTGGACGAGGCGCTGGAGGCTGCGGTGAAGTTCTCGCACCGCTACATCCCGGCGCGCCAGCTGCCCGACAAGTCCGTCAGCCTGCTGGACACCGCCTGCGCCCGCGTGGCCGTCAGCCTGCACGCGACGCCCGCCGAAGTGGACGACAGCAGCCGGCGCATCGAGTCGCTGGAGACCGAACTGGGCATCATCGGCCGGGAGGCCGAGCTGGGCATCGACACCCGCGAGCGCCAGGCCGCCGTGCAGCAGCTGCTCGATGACGAGCGCGCCCGCCTGGCGCGGCTGAACGCGCAGTGGGAGAAGGAGAAGGGCCTGGTCCAGCAGCTGCTGGCACTGCGCCAGCAGCTCAGCGGCGCCGAGCGCCTGACCGACGAGGATGCGCTGGCCCAGGCCCAGCGCGACCTGGCCGCCACGCAGGCCGAGCTGGCGCAGGTGCAGGGCGAGCAGCCGCTGATCCTGCCCACCGTGGACCAGCAAGCCGTGGCCGCCGTCGTGGCGGACTGGACCGGCATCCCGGTCGGCCGCATGAATGCCGACGAGATCGAGACCGTGCTGCAGCTGCCCAGGCTGCTGGCCGAGCGCGTCATCGGCCAGGACCATGCGATGGAGATGATCGCCAAGCGCGTGCAGACCTCGCGCGTGGGGCTGGACAACCCCAGCAAGCCCATCGGCGTGTTCATGCTGGCCGGCACGTCCGGCGTCGGCAAGACCGAGACCGCGCTGGCGCTGGCCGAGACGCTGTACGGCGGCGAGCACAACCTCATCACCATCAACATGAGCGAGTACCAGGAGGCCCACACGGTGTCGTCGCTCAAGGGCGCGCCCCCCGGCTACGTGGGCTATGGCGAGGGCGGCGTGCTGACCGAGGCGGTGCGGCGCAAGCCCTACTCGGTGGTGCTGCTGGACGAGGTCGAGAAGGCCCACCCCGACGTGCACGAGCTGTTCTTCCAGGTCTTCGACAAGGGCTGGATGGAGGACGGCGAGGGCCGCCAGATCGACTTCAAGAACACGCTGATCCTGCTGACCACCAACGCCGGCACGGACCTCATCGCCGGCCTGTGCAAGGACCCCGACCTGATGCCCGACGCCGAGGGCCTGGCCAAGGCGCTGCGCGAGCCGCTGCTGAAGATCTTCCCGCCGGCGCTGCTGGGCCGGCTCGTGACCATCCCGTACTACCCGCTGTCCGACGAGATGCTGGGCCGCATCGTCAAGCTGCAGATCGAGCGCATCAGGAAGCGCGTCGAGGCGCGCCACAAGGTGCCGTTCGAGTACGGCGACGAGGTCATCAAACTTGTGGTGAGCCGCTGCACCGAGAGCGAGTCCGGCGGGCGCATGATCGACGCGATCCTGACCAACACCATGCTGCCCAGCATCGCGCGGGAGCTGCTCAACCGCATGGTGTCGGGCGTCGAGGTCAAGCGCATCGCCGTCAGCGTGGCCGACGGCAACCTGGCCTACGCGTTCGACTGACCGCGCATCCCGCGCCCGCTGCACCAGGAGCCGCCATGTCCTTCATCACCGAAGACCGGCTCCTCGACCCGCTCTCCGATGCCTGACACCCCGATGCCCCCGACCGCCGCCGCGCCCGATCTCGACGAGGCGGACTTCGAACTCCCCGAGGGCCTGAGCCTGCCCGAGACGCTGGCGTTCGCGTCGCGCCTGCACCAGCTGGGCCAGCTCGACCCGGCCGTGGCGCTGTACGAGCGCGTGCTGGCCGAAGCGCCCGACCAGCCCGACGCGCTGGCCTTCCTGGGCATCGCCAGCCACCAGCGCGGCGACAGCGCCCGCGCCATCGCGCTGCTGCGCCGCAGCCTGGAGATCGCGCCGCGCGCCGGCGGCTGGAACAACCTCGGCAACGTGCTGCTGGCGCAGCGCCGCTTCGACGAGGCCGGCACCGCCTACGAGCACTGCGTGGCGCTGGAGCCCGGCAACGTCGAGGTCTTCAACAACCTCGGCGTGCTGCGCCGCGCCCAGCGCCGCGACGCCGAGGCCGAGCAGGCCTACCTGCAGGCGCTGGCCATCGACGCGGAGAACCCCGACGTCCACAACAACCTGGGCAACCTGCGGCTGGACCAGGGCCGTGTGCCCGAGGCCGTGGCGCATTTCTGCCGCGCGCTGCTGGTGCTGCCGCTGAGCCCCAGCACGCGGCGCATGCTGGCCTCGGCGCACCTGCTGCTGGGCGAGCGCGACAAGGCCGCGCAGATCTTCCGCGACTGGCTGGCCGCCGAGCCCGACAGCGCCACCGCCCGCCACCACCTGGCCGCCTGCACGGGGGACGACGTGCCCGAGCGGGCCGACGACGCCTACGTCGAGGCCACCTTCGACAGCTTCGCCGACAGCTTCGAGAGCAAGCTGGCGTCGCTGACCTACCGCGCGCCCGAGCTGCTGCGCGACGCGCTCGCGCGGCGCTGCGGCGAGCCCGATGCGTCGCTCAGCGTGCTGGACGCCGGCTGCGGCACCGGCCTGTGCGGGCCGCTCGTCAGGCCCTGGGCGGTGCGGCTGGAGGGCGTGGACCTGTCGGCGCGCATGCTGCAGTCGGCGGCGCAGAAGCGGGTCTACGACGGCCTCTACAAGTGCGAGCTGACCGAGTTCCTCGCCGCCACGCCGCCGCGGTGGGACGTCGTGCTGTCGGCGGACACACTGTGTTACTTCGGTGACCTGCGCGCCGTGCTCGCCGTGGCGCGCCAGACGCTGCGCCCGCCGGGGCTGCTGCTGTTCACCGTGGAAGCGCTGGACGCCGCCGCCGGCGAGGATTGGCGCCTGATGGGCCACGGCCGCTACGCCCACTCGGCGGCCTATGTGCGGCGCTGCCTGGCCGAGCTGGGCTACGTGGGCATCCGCCTCGACCCCGTGGACCTGCGCACCGAGGCCGGGCGGCCCGTCGCGGGCCTGGTCGTCGAGGCCTTCCGACCGGCCGAGGACACCCCCCGCTGACGGGCCGGGCCATAGACTTTCGACGAGCCCACGCCGCACACTACGCCATGGCCACCCTTACCTCGCAGACCGGCACGGTCTATTCGCTCGACACCGTCTTCGGGAACGACCTGCGCTTTCGCGCCTTCAGCGGGCAGGAGGCGCTGAGCGCCGGCTTCGAGTACGTCGTCGAAGCCGTCAGCCTGCGCCCCGACCTCGACCCGGCCAAGATCCTCGGCGAGCTGGCCAACGTGGCCGTCGAGCTGCCGGCCGGTGGCGAGCGCCACTTCAACGGCCATGTGGCCGAGTTCCTGTATGAAGGCCAGCGCGAGAACAGCCGCTTCCACCACTACCGCCTGGTGCTGCGCCCCTGGACCTGGCTGCTGTCGCGCAACAGCGACTGCCGCATGTTCCAGGCCGAGAGCATCCCGGACATCATCAAGAAGGTGTTCGGCAACTACGGCGATGCGCAGTTCAAGCTCAGCCTGACCGGCAGCTACGCGCCGCGCGAATACTGCGTGCAGTACCGCGAGACCGACCTGAACTTCGTCATGCGGCTGATGGAGCAGGAAGGCATCACCTTCTTCTTCACGCACGAGGCCGACAAGCACACGCTGACGCTGGTGGACAGCCCCAGCGCCCACAAGCCGTTCCCCGGCTTCGAGACGCTGCAGTTCAACCCGTCGCACCAGGGCGGCGTCGAGGAGGAGGCGGTGTCCAGCTGGCAGTTCACGCAGCGCGTCGAGCCGGCCTCGTACACGCTGCGCGACTTCAACTTCCTGCGCCCCAGCGACGACCTGCACAGCGTGCACCGCCAGCAGTTCAAGCACGCCGCCAGCGGCGGCGAGATGTACGACTACCCCGGCGAGTACGAGACCGGCGGCGACGGCAAGCGCTACGCCCGCGCGCGGCTGGAGGAACTGCAGGCCGGCCACGAGATCGTGCAGGGCAGCGCCAACGTGCGCGGCATCGTCACCGGCTGCGAGTTCAAGATCAAGGACCACCCGCGCAGCGACCAGAACGGCCAGGACTGGCTGGTCACCGGCACCCAGATCCACGGCGAGGACGACACCGGTGACGCCAGCGAAGGCGCGGCCGGGCTGAGCTTCCATTGCAGCTTCCAGGCCATGCCGGCGCGCCGGCCCTTCCGGCCCGCCCGCGTCACGCCGCGGCCCATCGTGCAGGGCCCGCAGACGGCCTTCGTCGTCGGCCCGGCCGGCGAGGAGATCCACGTCGACGAGCACGGCCGCATCAAGGTGCACTTCCACTGGGACCGTCTGGGCGACGGCAAGGACAAGGACTCCTGCTGGATCCGCGTCGCGCAGATCTGGGCCGGCAATGCCTACGGCGCGCTGTCGCTGCCGCGCGTGGGCCAGGAGGTCATCGTCGAGTTCCTGGAGGGCGACCCGGACCGGCCGCTGGTGACCGGCAGCCTCTACAACGGCACCAACCGACCGCCGTTCCCGCTGCCGGCCGAGAAGACCCGCTGGGGCTTCAAGAGCCGCAGCAGCAAGGGCGGTGGCGCGGCCAACTTCAACGAGATCAGCTTCGAGGACAGCAAGGGCAAGGAAGAGGTCTACCTGCACGCCGAGAAGGACCAGACGCTGTTCTCCAAGAACAACCGCACCGAGTACATCGGCGGCGAGAGCCACCTGCAGGTCACCAAGGACACCAAGGCCAAGCACGGCGCCAACGTGCACACCGACATCACCGGCGACGACGTCAACAAGGTGGGCGGCAACTACCACCTGGCGGTGACGCAGAACTGGGAGGTCAAGACCGGGCCGAAGTTCGCCGTCCAGGCCGGCAACGAGATCCACCTGAAGTCCGGCACCACGGTCATCATCGAGAGCGGCACGCAGATCTCGCTGAAGGTCGGCGGCAACTTCATCGACATCAACCCCGGCGGCGTCTTCATCAAGGGCAGCATGGTGATGGTGAACTCGGGCGGCTCGGCCGGCTCGGGTAGCGGCGCCTCGCCCGGCAAGCCGGACGCCGCCGACAAGGCGCGCGACTCCAAGGGCGGCACCGACAAGGCCATCCAGGTCACGAAGGCCGAGGCCCGCAAGGCCAGCCCCAAGGCCGCGGCGCTGATGGCGGCCCGCGCCAAGTCGGCGCCCTTCTGCGAAATCTGCGAAGGCTGAGCGCATGCAACGCTTCATCGAACTCTGGGGCGCGCTGCAGGTCTGCGCGGAACGGCCCGTCTACCTGTTGCTGGACTGCGCCGGCTTCGAGCGGGGCTTTTCCGCCATCCCGCAGGATCTGTTCGACCGCCTGCAAAGCCTCGTGACCGGCGACCTGGGCGACGAACTGGCCGACACCGCCGGCTACCTCGGCCGCATCGTGAAGGCCGACGCCGCGACCGCGGCGCGCGTGGAGGAATTGCTGGACGCGCAGCTCGCGATGCTGCTGGTGCCCAGGCTGGCGCCGGCGGAACCGGGCGAGCCGGGCGCGGCGCCCGACTTCGCGGTGCTGCACCGCCACCTGCGCAAGTACAACGTCGTCTACTCGGCCGACGGCAAGCCGCTGTTCTTCCGCTACTACGACCCGCGCGTCGTCGACGACCTGCAGCGCGCCGGCCTCACCGAACTGACCGGCCCGGTCTTCGCGCCGTTCGAGGCGCTGGTCTACCGCGATGCGATGGGGCAGTGGGCGCGGGTGTCGATGGCGGCGGCGGCAGAGGCCTGACGCCCATGCGGTCTTTTTGGGGGCGTCGCTCGTCGAGTCTTGCGTATGAGATCGACGAGTTCACGGCGCGCCGCGGCCAGCTATCCGGAGGTGCAGCGTGTTGGTGCTGAGGACCGCGCAAATCGACGCCATGAGCCGGGTTCACTTCCTGGCCAGGTTGGAGCTCTTTTCTGCAAAGGCATGCTCGCAGCCCTCTGTTGAAGCAGACCTTGGCTGATCGCGCGACCACCTATGCGCTCTGGAACCGCTTCTGGCCGCGCGTGGCGTGCGTCAGCGAGCACGACGCAGCGCTGTTCCTGAGCTTTATGTTGGTCTGTCAGGCTGAGGGACTGGATCTGAAGCAAGCGGCCGCCTTGGGCGCTGCGCGCGATGCGTCTGCGGAGTTGGGCATGAAGCGTGTCCTGTCAGAACGCGGGCATTTGCGTTTTTCGGACTTCGATTTTTCGGAGCAGGCCGCTCCTGCAGGAATCTGAGCCATGGGGCCTCAGCCGAACTTCTCGCGTTCGTCATCACCTTCGGCTGTCGCGGCTTGCCAGACGCCCTGTCAGTCTGCCAAGGCAGCGGACGATGCGCTGTCGAAAGCGACTGCCTTGCGCATGCAGAGCATTTCCGGTGTCGAGGAACCGGCTGAAGGGCCGCCTTCTCTGGACGGGCCGGTGATGTATGCGGACTCCGCGACGCCGTGTCAGAGGCGCGCATACACACTCGGCCCGACGCTGCGCCGCTTCAACCGGTACAGGCAGGCCTTGCCTTACGCGCGCGCGGCAGCGGAATGAACGAACTGGGCGACAAGCCGGGTCCGACAAGCCATGCCTGACGCGACTGTCAGACGATGCGGGCAAGCTGAATAAGCAACTGGGGCTACCGGACGGAACGTTGCGGGACGAGGATCTGCGGAACGACCAGACAGGCTATCGGGCGGCCCTGTACCGCGATGAGCAAACGGGCCGCATCATCATGGTTTCGCGCGACACGCAGCCGCAAAGCCTCGTGGACTGGCAGACCAATACCCGTAATGGTGCAGGTCTGGACACCGATCAGTACAAGGTGGCGCGCAAGCTGTCCAGCACGCTGGCAGAGAACGACGTGGCGTTCGATCTGGCTGGCTATTCAAAAGGGGGCGGGCTGGCGCAGGAGGCAGGGCTCATGAACCCGGACGCCAACGTCTATGTCTTCAATTCGGCAGGCCTGAACGCGGCCTCCCTGAATCGAACCGGTAGCACGGACTTCAACTCGCTGGTCAGCCGAACGCAGTCTTTCAGTGCTGAGAATGAATTTTTGACCTACATGAACGAGACCTCGGACCCAGCACAGCAGATCCGCAATGCACAGTTTTTGCGAACCGAACTGGCTGGTGAGGGCGCAGGCGTGGATCCCATCGAGATCAAGTACCGGAACCCGGCCGATACCAAGGGCAAGGGTAGCTTTGGAGCAGACCGAGATAAGTATCTGCAGGAATTGGACCGATCCATCGCTGGCATGCAGGCCGATCTGGCGGCAGGCCGACCGGTGACGGGATTCCCGCCTGTGCGGGCTGCTTTGAAGGAAACAATCAGGGGAAGTGGGAGTTCCGTGGCCAACATGCTCGGCGCGAACAATGACCAGCCAAACCTCGGCAAACTGGCGCAGCACCGCATGAGCCGGGTTCTGGACCCCATGGAATACTGCGTCAGCGACGACCGCGAGGCCTTGCGCGACTTCCTGCGAAAGTGCGGCTGATGACGACGCGGGAATTCCTTGTCTATGGTGATGCAAAGCGCTGGTGTCCGTCGCCGAATCCTGCTCGGATTGGGCTGGGTGGGATTGGTCGATACCGTTAAGGCAGGGCGCGCGATGACTCAGACCCATTTCACAGACGCCAAGCTCGGGCCGCTCGAAGCGGCCATCGGCCGCGACGACGCCACGGCGGTGCGGCGCGCCTTGGACGCCGGTGCAGAAGTCAATGCGCGATCGCCCAAGGGCGTCACGCCGTTGATGATCGCTGTCGACGCCCGGCGCGCTGAAGCGGTGCAGATCCTGCTGGATGCTGGTGCCGATCCCAATCTGCGGGCTGTCGACGGCGCCAGTGCCGTGAGCCTGGCGGTCGAGAACTACCGTGACCCGGTGGGTGCTGCCATCATGCGTGCGGTGTTCGGCGCCGGCGGCAGCCCCAATACCAGGCGCCCCGACAACGATCCGATCATCATGCGTTTCATGAATGACCGTGACTGCGAGCAGATCCGCTATCTGAAGTCCCTTGGCGCCGATCTCAATGCCAAGACCCGCGCCGGTGACGCCCTCGTGTCAGACGCTGCCGTTGCTGGCGACTGGGATGTGGTGTGGTGTTTGCTGGAACTGGGGGCCGACCCTGACCAGGAGCGGACGCGCCACCCGTTGACCCGCAGCCTCGCCAGGAAGGTGCCATCACCCGACTCGCCGATTTATCAGTACAAGGTCAAGGTCTGGCATCTGCTCAAGGACAGGGGATTCGCGATGCCGGCCCTGCCGAGTCAACCTGCAACGCGGTAGAGCCCGGGCTTCGTGAGTTCGTGCGATGCGCTCGAAAGTCCCCAGTGTCCAGTGCGTGCTCGAGGCCGAAGAAAGGGTGCGCTCGAACCGGCGCGCTGGCGGCGGGGTCGGCCGTTCGCGTAGGTTCTGGATAGCGGCATTTCTTGCCATCGTCAGCTCAACCAGTTTCAGCATGGCGTACGACGTGGTGCAAATTTTTTCCGACCGCTACCTCGACGTGGCGCGGGCGTTGCAGGCGCAGGACTTCGCCAAGGCGCGCCAGTTGGCCCAGGGCCTGCCCCTGGACGTGCCCGGCAACCAGCACATGACACTGCTGTGGTTCGCGATTGCGCACAAGAACTTTCCAGCCGTGTCTGTGCTGATCGCGCTGGGCTCGCGGCCTGACGAGCAGGTCGTCGAAGGCCTGGGCTCACCGCTGAACGCCGCCTTCGAGTCGCGCGAACTCCAGTTGCTCACGGCGATGCTGGATGGCGGGCTGTCGCCCAACCACACGCATCCCAGGGAGAACCTGATGCTGCAGCGCGCCGTGACGGTAGGCACGCCCGCCCACGTCAAGCTGCTGCTGGACCGGGGCGCTGACGTGAACCAGCGCGACGGCATCGGCGGCACGGCCTTGACCGAGGCCATCTCGGCGGTCCGGCCCGATGTCGCGCTCTACCTCGTCGAACGTGGTGCCGATGTCACCCTGCCGATGACCAATGGCGCCACGCCGGCCTGGGCGGTCCAGCGCGCGCTGGCACGCCAGCCACCGGGCTCCGAGCTGGCCACCAAGTTCGAGCGCCTGCGCGACGCCATGGCCAAACGCGGCGCCCGCTTCCCCGCCACGCCGCCCGCTCAGATGCGCCAGCAAATGAAGGCGCAAGGCCTGCCCGTTGCGGAGTAGGCCGGCAGCGCCGCCCAGGAGAGCCCCGATGCTTCTGCAAGTCCCCCACATGGCACCGCTCCAAGACTCCATGGGGATGGCGCCTGACTTGCAGGTCGTTGCCCGCGAATCCGGGGCGGTCCCATCGGCCGCTCCACCTCAGAGAATGTCCGCCATCGAAGAAACCTTCTCTGACCCGGCAATACGGCAGCTGGCCCATGACGTGGAGGCTGCTGATTTCGTGGCGATCGACCGGTTGCTGGCTCAGGGTGCGAATGTCCGCGCCGTCGGCGAGCAGGGCATGACGCTCACCCACTATGCGTTGCGCGCTCGCACGGGGCGCCCTGAAATCCTGCGCCGCCTGCTTCAAGCCGGGGCGGACCCTGTCTCCTTGCTTGCGAGCGGTGAACTAAAAACTGCGCTGGAGTGGTTCTGTGCCACCGAAGGCGGCAAGAGGGGGCGTGATCCTTTGCCCGGCTTGGTGGACGAATGGAAGCAACTGGTCGCAGCGCTTGCACGTCGTGGCGTGGCAATGCCCTGCAGCCTGTGAGATGGGACAGAGCCTTGCTTCTTCTCCGTGCGGCCTTTGCTGGCCGGCTGGCTGCGCCGCGCCTCTCCTGCAAAGGCCCATCGGCCCCGTGGTGCGGTGGCTCATTGCCGCGTTGGCCGTTGCCGGTCTGACGGGCTTCGGCATGGTGACGACGGCGCACTCCAGCTTTTCCGGCCGCTACCTCGACATCGCCCGGGCCCTGCAGGCCCAGGACTTCGCACGCGTGCGTCAACTGGCGCAGGGTCTGCCGCTGGACGTTCCGGGCGACAAGCGCATGACGCTGCTGTGGTTTGCCATCGCGAAAAAGAACTTTGCGGGCGTGACGGTGCTGGTGGCGCTTGGCGCCAAGCCCGATGAGCAGCCGGTCGACGGGCTGGGAACGCCGCTGGGCGCGGCCTTCGAGTCGCGCGAGCTCCAGTTGCTCACGGCCCTGCTCGATGGGAGCCTGTCACCCAACCACACCCGCGCCAACGAGAAGCCGATGCTGCAGCGTGCGGTCATGTTAGGCACGCCCGCGCACGTCAAGCTGCTGCTGGATCGGGGGGGCGACATCAACCAGCGCGACAGCATCGGCGGGACGGCGCTGTCCGAGGCGATCGCCTCCATGCAGCCTGACCTGGCGCTCTACCTCGTCGAAAGGGGCGCGGAGGTGTCGCTGCCCACGCGCCGGGGTGTCACCCCGCCCTGGGCGGTGCAGCTGGCGCTGGAGGATCTGGCCGCTGGAACCGAGATGGCAGCCAAGTTCGGCCGGCTGAAGGAAGCGATGTCCAAGCGCGGCGCCCACTTCCCCGCCACGCCTCCCGCGCAGATGCGCCAGCAAATGAAGGCACAAGGCCTGCCCGTTGCGGAGTAGGCTGGCGCCCAGGAGAGATTCACCATGCCCCTGCAAGTCGTCAATACCGCACAGCTCAAGTGTTCCATGGGCATGGCGCCCAGCATGCTGGTCGTGCTGCCCGTGCACATGACGATGTCCGGCAACCAGCCAGCGGCCAACATCATGGATCACCAGCCCATGGTCAACATCCTGCCCTTCGGCATGTGCCAGAGCCTGGCCAACCCCACGGTGGCTGCAGCCACGTCGGCGGCCATGGGCGTGCTGACGCCCATGCCCTGCATCCCCAACACGCCCGCGCCGTGGGTGCCGGGGTCGGCGACCGTCCTGCTCGACAACGCGCCCGCGCTGAACAACAACTGCAAGCTCATGTGCATGTGGGCCGGCGTCATCGAGATCACGTCCGCGGGGCAGACCACGCACGTCATTCCGTGACGGAGCGGCGCGGCCTGCGTGCGATCATCCCGCGGCCATTCCCCGTGTCAGGTCGCAAGGCCTGCCGCGACCCACTTCGCTGGCTCGAATGATCACCCTCACCGTCACCCAGTTCAACGGCGCCCCGTACGTGGGCGCGCCCCTGTCCGCCAGCTTCGGGCCCGCCGGAGGCACCGTCGGCCGCGCCAACACCAACGCGCTGGTGCTGCCGGACCCCGAGAAGACCATCTCGCGGGTCCACGTCGAGGTGGTGTGCCGGGCCGGGCAGTTCTTGCTGGTCGACCGCGGCAGCAACCCGGTCGCCATCAACGGCAACCTGCTCGCCCCCGGGCAGGAGGCCGTGGTGCAGGGCGGCGAGGAACTGCTGATCGGCGCCTACCTGCTGCGTGTCGATGCGGTCGTGCAGGCCCCGCCGCCGCCGGCGCCGCGCGACGACCCCTTTGCCGCGCTGTTCGGTGCCGCCGCGGGCGCCGGCGGCGCGCGTGACCCGTTCGCCAACCCCTTCGCACCCCCGCCGCCCCCGGCTGCGGCTGCCCCGTGGAGCGCTCCCGCGCCGCGCGCACCTGCGGCATCCGGGCCGCCGGCCGGCGGGCAGATCCCGGACGACTGGGACCCCTTCGCCCCGCCCGGCGCGCCGGCGCCGCAGCCGCGGCAGGCCGGCGCCGCGTCCCTCGGGCGCGCCGAAGCCTCGCTGGACGGCCTGTTCGGCCTGTCGCCCGCGGGCGGCGGGCGCGACCCGCTGTTCGGCTCGCCGCTGTCCGGCCCCGTGTCCGCGCCCAACACCATGGCCGACGCCGACCCGCTGCGCGCCTTCGGCCTGGCCGCCCCCGTGCCGGCCGCCAGCGAGGCCGACCGCGGCTCCGACCTCTACTCGCCCATGCCCCTGCCGCGCACCGCGCCGGCGGCGCGCATGCACGCTGCCAGCTCCCCGCAGCCGGCCGACCTGGGCCTGGCCTGGGGCGACGACGCCAGCGCGAGCGGCGTGCGCACCATCGTCCGGCCGGTGGTGCCTCGGTCGCCAGCTGCGCCGTCGACGCCCGAGGCCGCCCGGCCGGTCGAGGCGCCCGTCGCGCGCGCGCCCACGTCGGTCGAGGGCGGTGCGGGCGGGGCGGAACTGCTCGCCGCGCTGCGTCGCGGCCTGGGCGTGGACGAGTCGCTGGACCTGCAGCTGACCCCCGTGCTGATGGAGCTGCTGGGCGGCCTGGTGCGCGAGTCGGTGCAGGGCAGCATCGACCTGCTGGTGGCCCGCGCCGCGCTCAAGCGCGAGGTCCGCGCCGAGGTCACCATCATCGCGGCCGCGGAGAACAACCCGCTCAAGTTCTCGCCCAGCGCCGACGTCGCGCTGCGCCACCTGCTGGGCCAGCCCGCGCGCGGCTTCATGCCGCCGCTGCCGGCGATGCGCGATGCCTTCGAGGATTTGCGCGCCCACCAGTTCGGCGTCATGGCCGGCATGAAGGCGGCGCTGGAGGGCGTGCTGGCGCGCTTCGAGCCGGCGCAGCTGGAATCCCGCCTCAGCCCGCCCGGCGTGCTGGGCAGCCTGCTGCCGGCCAGCCGAAAGGCGCGCCTGTGGGAACTGTTCAACGAACTCTTCCAGCAGCTGCGCGGCGAAGCGTCGGATGATTTCCAGGAGCTCTTCGGCCGCGCTTTTCTGCGGGCCTACGAACAGTACATCGACGAGTTGCATCGGAGCGCGCCGTGACCGAAGCCCCCCAGCCTGAGGACCGTCCCATCCAGTTCGAACTCGGCATCCTGAGCCGGGTCGGCGGGCGCAGCAGCAACGAGGATGCCTGCGCCCACTGGAACGACGGCCACCGGCTGGCCTGCGTCGTCGCGGACGGCGCCGGCGGTCACGGCGGCGGCGACGTCGCCTCGCGGCTGGCCGTGCAATACCTCATCGAGCGTTACGCGCGCGGTGAGCTGGACGAGGTGGGCGGCATCGAGCCGGCGCTGCGCGCGGCCAGCGAGGAGATCCGCCGCCGCCGAGCCGATGCGCCGGGGCAGGCGCAGATGCACACCACCGTCGTGGGGCTGTTCGTCGACATGGCCACGATGGCGGCGACCTGGGGCCACGTGGGCGATTCGCGGCTGTACCTCTTCCGCTACGGCCAGCTGGCCCAGCGCACGCTGGACCACAGCACCGTGCAGGCGCTGATCGAGGCCGGGCGGCTGCAGGAGGACGAGGTCGATGGGCATCCGCAGCGCAGCGAGCTGTACTGCGCGCTGGGCTCGGCGCCCGAGGACCTGGTGGCCGGCGTGTCGGCCGCGCCCTGGCGCATCGAGGTGGGTGACGCCTTCCTGCTGTGCACCGACGGGTTCTGGGAGTACCTGTCGCCCGAGATCCTGCAGCAGAGCCTGCAGGACGCCGACAACCCGCAGGAATGGCTGGACGGGCTGGAGCAGCAGTTGCTGGCCGCCGTGGCCGGCAAGCCGCGGCACGACAACTACAGCGCGATCACGCTGTGGGCCAGCCCGGCACCGCGATGAGCGGCGCGCGCGGCCGGCGGATAGCCGCTCAGCGGCCCAGCGTCACGCGGCGGTTGTCGGCGGAGGTGGGCGTGTCGGGCTTCAGCAGGTCCTTGGAACCCACGCCGGCCACGTCCAGCTTGCCGCCGTCGGCGCCCTTGGACACCAGGTAGCGGCGCACTTCCTCGGCGCGGCGCTGCGACAGCACGCGGTTGCCTTCCTCGGTGCCGGACGCGTCGGCGTGGCCGACGATGCGGATCGTGTAGGGCAGCGAGCGGTTGGCGCTCAGCACCTCGGCGAAGACATCCAGCTGGCGCATCAGCGACTGCGGCAGCACGGCCGAGCCGAAGGCGAACGCCACGGCCGGCAGCGAGAAGGTGACCGTGGGCTTCACGCCCATGCACTTGAAGCCGTTCTTGCGCAGTTCTTCGCAATGCTCCAGCGGGAACAGGCCTTCCTTGACGGTCTCGGCGTCCAGCACGCCGTTGCCGACGTCCACCACGCGGCCATCGGCGCCGGCCGCCTGGGCCCAGGCAGCCGTGCTGCCGGCCAGAGCGAGCGCGACAGCGCCCGTGATCGCCAAAGTGCGGATGTTCTTGACCATTTCCAACCCCCAAAAACCAGCCGTAACCGGCGGCGTGCAGCAACTGCGGATGGCCGACGCGTCGTTACACTGAGCGCGCAGCATTTCACGGATTTTCGCACCCGCGGGCCCGGATGCAAGGCCGGCCATCCCCGATTTTGGGGGCGAATCCGGCCGGCGGATGCTGTGTCATGTCACGGGCCGTGAGGGCGGCCGCACTTGCCGTCTACGAGCGCTTACTTGCGGGACAACTATCCATGACGTGGAACAACAGGGTGGTCTGGTCGGAGGGGATGTTTCTCCAGCCACAGCACTTCCAGCAGCAGGACCGGCATCTGCAGTGGCAGATGCGTCAGCGCCAGACGGCCCAGGCGGGCTACGGCTGGGGCTTCCGGGCGCTGGAGGTGGATCAGGCGGCGCTTGCCATGGGCAAGCTGGCCCTGCGGGCCGCGAGCGGGCTGATGCCGGACGGCACGCCCTTCGTCATGCCGGGGGACGACCCGCTGCCGGCGGCCATCGACGTGCCGGCCGATGCGCGCTCCGAGCTGTTCGTGCTGGCGCTGCCGCTGCAGCGCGAGGGCCTGGCCGAGACCGATGCCGAGGACGAGCCGCCTGCGCCGGGGCCGCGCTTTCGCGTCGCGGAGGCTGACGTCAAGGACGGCAACACCATGGGCCGCGCCGCGCCGGTGCAGTTGGGGCGGCTGCAGCTGCGGCTGATGCGCGAGCGCGACGCCGGCGAGGCGTTCGCGACGCTGGGCGTGGTGCGCGTCATCGAGCGCCAGGCCGACAACCGCGTCGTGCTGGACGCGCAGTACATCCCGCCGCTGCTGCATGCGCCGGCGCACGGCGTGCCGGAGGGCTATGTCCGCGAGATCCTGGGGCTGCTGCACCAGCGCGGCGAGGCGCTGGCGGCGCTGATGGCGCAGCCGGGGCGCGCCGGGCTGGGCGAGATCGCCGATTTCCTGCTGCTGCAGACGGTCAACCGCTGGGAGCCGGTGTTCGCGCACCTGACGCGGCTGACGCTGCTGCACCCCGAGCGGCTCTACGAGGCGCTGCTGGGCCTGGCGGGCGACCTGGCCACGTTCCGCGGCAAGCGCCGGCCGCCGGCGTTCAGCGACTACGTGCACGACGACCTGGCGCTGACGCTGCGCGGCGTGATGGACGAGCTGCGCCAGGCGCTGTCGGACGTGCTGGAGCGCAACGTGCTGCCCATCGAGCTGCAGGACCGCAACTACGGCGTGCGCGTGGCGCTGATCCCGGACGTGGAACTGCAGCGCACGGCCAGCTTCGTGCTGGCCGTGGCGGCGCAGCTGCCGGGCGAGATCCTGCGCTCGCGCTTCCCGAACCAGATCAAGATCGGCCCGGTCGAGCGCATCCGCGACCTCGTCAACCTGCAACTGCCGGGTGTCGCGCTACGGGCGCTGCCGGTGGCGCCGCGCCAGATCCCGTACCACGCCGGCTACACGTACTTCGAGCTGGAGACGCGCCACAACGAGATGTGGAAGCTGTTGGAAAGCTCGGGCGGCCTGGCCATGCACATCGCCGGCGACTTCCCGGGGCTGGAGCTGGAGTTCTGGGCGATCCGCGGCCAGTAGGTCATCCGGGGTCATTAGCATCCGGCCCGCGCGAACGTGCGCGACTGGCCTGATTCGGGGGAGCAGAGATGTCAAACCAGGATGGGTTGCCCGACGATTCGTCGGAGAAGACCGTCATCAAGCCGTCGGCCGGGCGCATGGCGCGTGGCGGCGCGGCCCGGGCCCCGTTGCCGGAGTCGGCGGCCGAGCCGCTGGCGCTGGACGCCGTCATGCAGGCCGGGCTGGAGCCGCTGCTGGCTGCTGCCGCGCCGTTGCTGAACGCGGCGCCGGTCATCCGCAACACGGTCAGCCATGCCAACCCGCGCGCGCTGCGCCAGGGGCTGGCGGACGGTATCCGGCAGTTCGAGGCCCGCGCCCGCGCGGCCAGCGTGCCCAACGAGCAGGTCATTGCGGCGCGCTACGTGCTGTGCACGCTGCTGGACGAATCGGCGTCCAGCACGCCCTGGGGCGGCTCTGGCGTGTGGGCCGGGCAGAGCCTGCTGGTGGAGTTCCACAACGAGACCTTCGGCGGCGAGAAGGTGTTCCTGCTGATGTCCAAGCTGGCCGAGGACGTGCGCGGCAACCGGGCGCTGCTGGAGCTGATGTACGTCACGCTGGCCTTCGGTTTCGAGGGGCGCTACCGGCTGCTGCCCGACGGCCGCGGCCAGCTCGACACGGTGCGCCAGCGCCTGGCCGAGAAGCTGGCGCAGCCCGATGTGGCGCCCGGCAAGGACCTGAGCGCCCACTGGCAGCCCGCCGCCGGCGCGGCGCAGGTGCTGCGCGGCGGCTGGCCCGTGTGGGTGGTGGCCGCGGTGGTGGCGGGGCTGCTGCTGCTGCTGTTCGCGGTGTTCCGCTTCGCGACCAACGCCAACTCCGACCCGGTCTTCGACGACCTGCGCGCGCTGGACGTGCCCAAGGTGGCCGCCGCGACGCCGCCTGTGCCCCCGCCGCCGGCCCCCAAGCCGCGGCTGGCGACCTTCCTGGCCGCGGAGATCTCGCAGGGCCTGGTAGAGGTGCGCGACCTGGCCGACCGCTCCATCATCACGATCAAGGGCGACGGCTTCTTCGACCCCGGCAGTGCCGACGTCGCCAGCCGGGTGCGCCCGCTGCTGGACCGCATCACCGAGGCGTTGAACGACGTGCCCGGCCCGGTGCTCGTGACGGGCCACACCGACAGCCAGCCGATCCGCTCGCTGCAGTTCCCGTCCAACTGGCACCTGTCGCAGGCGCGGGCCCAGGCCGTCAAGGCGGTGCTGGACGCCAAGCTGGCCGCCGGCCGCGTGCGCGCCGAGGGGCGGGCCGACGCCGAGCCCGTCGACACCAACGAAGCCCCCGCCGGCCGCGCCCGCAACCGGCGCGTCGAGGTGACGCTGTTCGTCCCGGCCGCGTCCTGAGCTGAGAGGTCTTTGATGCAACCCCTGATCCGGTTCTTCCGACATCGCCTCACGCTGATGGTGCTGGGCCTGCTGTGCCTGAGCGCCGTCATCTGGTGGATAGGCCCGCTGGTGGCCATCGCCGACGTCCGGCCGCTGGCGCCCGCGTGGCTGCGGCTGCTGCTCATCCTGGGCGTTGTCGCCTTCTTCGCCGGCCGTGAGGGCTGGCGCGCCTGGCAGGCCCGCAAGGCCGAGCGCGCGCTGGCCGCCGCCCAGGAGCCGGCCGCGCCCGCCGCCACGCCGGCCGCCGACGCCGCCGAGCTGGCGGTGCTGAAGCAGCGCTTCGAGGAAGCCCTCAAGCTGCTGCGCCAGCGCCCGGGCCGCAGCTGGCTGGACCGCGGGCAGTCGGTCTACGACCTGCCCTGGTACATGTTCATCGGCGCACCTGGCTCGGGCAAGACGACGGCGCTGCAGCATTCCGGCCTGACGTTCCCGCTCGCCGCCAAGCTGGGGCAGGGCGCCGTGCAGGGCGTGGGCGGCACGCGCAACTGCGACTGGTGGTTCACCGAGCAGGCCGTGCTCATCGACACGGCGGGCCGCTACACGACGCAGCAGTCCGACGCGGCCGCGGACGCCGCCGGCTGGCTGAATTTCCTGAAGCTGCTGCGCCGCCACCGGCCGCGCCGGCCGCTCAACGGCGTGCTGCTGACGCTCAGCGTGCCCGAGCTGCTGCAGCGCAACGAGGCCGCCCGCGCCGCCCATGCCGCCCACCTGCGCGCGCGGCTGCAGGAGCTCAACGAGCAACTGGGCCTGCGGCTGCCGGTGTACGTGCTGGTCACCAAGGCGGACCTGATCGCCGGCTTCAACGAGACCTTCGGGCAGTTGGGCCGCGACGAGCGCGAGCAGGCGCTGGGCTTCACGGTGGACCTGGACCCGCAGGCCAAGGTGGCCGCGGCGCTGAGCGCCGTCAATGCCGGCATCGGCGCGCTGACGCAGCGGCTGCAGGCGCAGGTCGTGCCGGTCATGCAGACCGACGCGCAGCCGCTGCGGCGCGCGGCCATCTTCGCGTTCCCGCAGCAGTTCGACGGCGTGCGCAGCCTGCTGATGGAGACGCTGGGCCAGGTGTTCGACGGCGGCGGCGGCTTCGAGGAGCGCATGCTGCTGCGCGGCGTCTACTTCGCCAGCGGCACGCAGGAAGGCACGCCCATCGACCGCGTCATGGGCGCGCTGGCGCGCAGCTACGGCGTGGAGCGCCCGCTGCCGGCGCTGGCCGGCACGCCCAAGAGCTTCTTCCTGCTGCGCGTGCTGCGCGACGTGGTCTTCGCCGAGGCGGGCCTCGCCGGCCTGAACCGCCGTGCCGAGGCCACCCGGCGCCTGCTGCGCACGGGCAGCTTCGCGGCGCTGGGGCTGGTGGGCGTGGGCCTGGTGGCCGGCTGGACCGTCAGTGCGCTGCGCAACAAGAGCTACGCACTGGAGGTGGACGACAAGCTGCCGGCACTGCGCCAGGCGCTGGCCGCCGTGCCGCCACCCGGCAGTGCCGACCTGGGCGGGCTGCTGAATGCACTCAACGCGCTGCGGGATGCTGCCCAGCCGCAGGGCTGGTCGCTGCAGGACCCGCCGCTGAGCCATGGCCTGGGCCTGTACCAGGGCGACAAGCTGGACGCCGGCGCCCGCATCGCCTACGAGCGCGTGCTGCAGAACGCGCTGCTGCCCCGCGTGGCGCAGCGCACCGACGAGCTGCTGCGCAGCGCCAGCCGCAGCAACCTGGAGTTCGCCTACGAGGCGCTGAAGGCCTACCTGGTGCTGCGCACGCCGCAGCGCTTCGACGCCGACACGCTGAAGGCCTGGATCGCGCTGGACTGGGAGCAGAACCAGGGCCGCCAGCTGTCCGCCGAGCAGCGCCAGCAGCTGGAGGCGCACCTGGACGCGCTGCTGGCGCTGGGCGCGCCGCTGCAGCCGCCCGCCAGCGACGCGGCGCTGGTGGGCTCGGTGCGCGACATGCTGGCGCAGATCCCGACCGAGGTGCGCCTGTACGGCCGCCTCAAGCGCCAGCGCATGGGCGCGGACATCCCCGACTTCAGCGTCGTCAGCGCGGCCGGCTCCACGGCCGCCCAGGTGTTCGAGCGTGCCAGCGGCGAGCCGCTGACCAAGGGCGTGCCGGGGCTGTTCACCCGCGACGGCTATCACAAGGGCTTCAAGGCCGCGCTGGCCCGCGCCGGCACGCAGCTGCAGGCCGAGGAGGTCTGGGTGCTGGGCCTGCCGCCGGAGCGCTCGCGGCTGAGCCTGCCGGGCGGTGTGGCCGGCATCGGCGGGCAGGATGCCGTGTCGCAGGCCGTGCGCCGGCTCTACCTGGAGGATTACATCAAGGTCTGGGACGCTTACCTGGCCGACGTGCGCCTGGTGCGCATGGGCGGGCTGGAGCGCAACGTGCAGATCGCGCGCACGCTGGCCGCGCCGGACTCGCCGCTGATGCGCTACGTGCGCGCGGCGGCCAAGGAGACCTCGCTGGTCGACTCCGGCGGCCCGGCGGCCAGCCTGGCGCAGAAGATCGACGAGAAGGCCGCCAGCGCCAAGAAGGAGATCGCCGCGCTGATCGGCGCCGGCGACGCCGCGCCCAGCGGCCCGACGGCCAAGCCCGAGCAGTTCGTCGACGACCACTTCGCGCCGCTGCGCCGCCTTGTCGAAGGCACGCCGCCGCCGCTGGACGAGGTGCAGAAGAAGTTCAACGAGGTCTATGTGCAGCTGGCCGCCGTGGAGGCCGCGCAGAAGAGCAAGTCGCCGCCGCCGCCCACCGCCACGGCCGAGCGGCTGAAGGCCGAGGCCGGGCTCAACCCCGAGCCCATCCGCTCCATGCTGGAGGCGCTGGCCGACGCCGGCGTCGCGCAGAGCCGCAACGCCGAGCGCCAGACGCTGACCAGCGACCTCAAGCCCATCACCGAGTTCTGCCAGCGCAGTGTGGCCGGCCGCTACCCGTTCGCGGCCGGTGCCCAGGGCGACGTACCGGTCGAGGACTTCGCCCAACTGTTCGGCCAGGGCGGGCAGCTGCAGGAGTTCTTCGACCGCCGCCTGGCCGCGCTGGTGGACACCGGCACCACGCCGTGGAGCTACCGCCCGCTGTCCGACGGCGCCAAGCCGGCCGCCGCCGCGGCGCTGGCCGACTTCCAGCGCGCCGCACGCATCCGCGAGGTGTTCTTCCGCAGCGGCGGCAAGACGCCCGGCTTCCGGCTGGACCTGCGCCTGGCCGAGGTGTCGGACGGCGTCAAGGAGGTGACGCTTGACTGGGACGGCCAGGTCAGCCGCTTCGCCGGCGCCGGCAGCTCGGCGCCGCTGAGCTGGCCCAGCAGCCGCGTGGCATCCACGCTCAAGCTCAGCCTGGGCAGCGCCGTGGCCAGCTTCGAGGGGCCGTGGGCGCTGTTCCGCATGTTCGACCGCTTCGAGGTGCAGCCTGGCGCACAGCCCGAGAAGTTCTCGGTCACCGTGAACCTGGACGGCAAGCGCGCCCGCTTCGAGGTGACGGCCAGCACGGTCTTCAACCCCTTCCGCCTGCGCGAGATGCAGCAGTTCCGCTGCCCCGGCGCGCTGTGACGGTGGCCGCATGACGACGCCGGCGCGCTGGTTGGGCTTCTTCGGCAAGCTGCCGGCCCAGGCCGATTTCGTCGGCCGCGGGCATCCGCCCCCCGGGGCGGGCGGGGTGGGAGAGGCGCTGTGACCGTGGCGGGGGGGGCGCGGCGCCGGGCCCCCGGCCCGCCCCCCCGCGGCGCCGGCCGCTCCCCCCGAGCACCTCGCCCTCTGCGGGCCCCGGCCCCCCCCCGACGACGCCGCGGGCTGGCTGCAGGCCTACCTGGACAGCCCGGCCTGGCGCTTCGTCTGGCCCGCCGGCAGCGGCCCCGGCGCGCTGGTCGGGCAGGACTGCGTCGGCGTGCTGCTGCCGTCGGTTGACGCCGTGGGGCGCTATTTCCCGCTGCTGCTGGCCGTGGGTCTGCCGTCGGGCAGCCTGCCGGCGCAGCCGCTCGGCGAGCTGCTGGAGCGCCTCGGCGCGCTGGAGGCGCTGGGTTTCCAGGCGCTGGACGAGGAATGGCAGCCCGACGCGCTGCAGGCGGCGCTGGCCGAGGTGCCGCTGGCCGGCTGGCCCGTCGTGCCTGAAGTGGCTGCAGGCGAGGGCGATCTCGCCGCCGACTGGCCGCCGGCCGACCTCGCGACGGGCCTGGACGCGCTCGCGCGGCGGGCCTGGCTGGCGCAGCAGGCCGGGCGGGCGTTCTGGTGGTCGCACACCGAGGCCTGGCGCCCCTGCCTGCTGAGCACGCCGGGCGTGCTGGGCGGCGACCTGCCGGGCCGGCTGTTCGGCCTGCAGGGGCTGGCCGCGGCCGACCTGCCGTTAAGCTCTGCGCAATGACGCCCGCCGACCCCTTGTCGCCCGACGAAGAAGACAAGACCCGCATCCTGCCGGGCGGCCGCCCGCACCTGCCCGCCGCCGCCGACGCCACCCGGCTGGAGCCGCGCGAGGACCGCACCGTCTACGAGCCGCGCGAGGATCAGACCGTCTTCGAGCCGCGCGCCAGCACGCCGCCACCCCCGCCGCCGCCACCGCCGGTGCAGGCCCCTGCTCCCGCGGCAACGCTGCCCAGCGGCGCCGGCGGCAATGCGCTGCCGCCGGGCACGCGGCTGGGCGAGTTCGAGCTGCAGCGCGTGCTGGGGGAGGGCGGCTTCGGCATCGTCTACCTGGCCTGGGACTCCATGCTGGAGCGGCGCGTCGCGGTCAAGGAATACATGCCGTCGTCGCTGGCCTCGCGCGCCGGCAGCAGCACCCAGGTCTACGTCAAGTCCGAGCGCTACCGCGAGACCTTCGAGCTGGGCCTGAAGAGCTTCATCAAGGAAGCCAAGACGCTGGCGCAGTTCGACCACCCATCGCTGGTCAAGGTCTACCGCTACTGGGAGGCGCACGGCACCGCCTACATGGCCATGCCGTTCTACGAGGGCCGCACGCTCAAGGACGAGCTGATGGCCAACGGCCTGCCCAGCGAGGCCTGGCTGATGGCCATGCTGGACCCGCTGACCGAGGCGCTGCGCGTCGTGCACGGCGAGCAGTGGTACCACCGCGACATCGCGCCCGACAACATCATGCTGCTGGCCGGCAGCGGGCGGCCGCTGCTGCTGGATTTCGGCGCCGCGCGCCGCGTCATCGGCGACATGACCCAGGCGCTGACGGTCATCCTCAAGCCCGGCTACGCACCGCTGGAGCAGTACGCCGAAGTGCCCGACATGCGCCAGGGCCCGTGGACCGACATCTACGCGCTGTGCGCGGTGCTGTACTACGCCATCGCCGGCAAGACGCCGCCGCCGGCCGTGGGCCGCATGCTCAACGACACGCTGGTGCCGCTGACGTCCATGGCCTCGCTGCCTGCCGGGCGCCACAGCCAGCGGCTGCTGCAGGCCGTCATGGCCGGCCTCAGCGTGAGGCCCGAGGACCGCACGCAGAACATCGACGAGTTCCGGCGCCAGATCGGGCTGGATGGCGGCATGCCTGCGCCCGCGCCGACGGCCTCCGCCGCCCGGCCCGCGCCGGCGCCCGCTGCTGGCGCCCGACCGGCCGCGGCGCCGCAACCCGCCCCGGCTGCGCTGCCGGCGCCCGCCGGCGCCTCCGGCCGGCGCCTGTGGGTGGCCGCTGCCGGCGTGGCCGGCCTGGCCGCGGTGGGCGGCGGCCTGTACGCCGTGCTGTCGCCCAGCCGCGCCCGGCGCAGCGACGCCGCCCCCGAGCTGGCCGCCTCCGCCGCGCTGCCGCCGGTGGCCGCAGCCCCGGCGCCCGTGCCGGCCCCGGCCGCCGCGCCCGCTGCCGCGAGCCCGCGCGACGCGCTGGCCGGGCGCCTGCGCGAGATCTACGAACAGCGCGACCTGGCCGTCACGGCCCAGCTGCAGCTGTCCAGCCCCCGGCTGGTCGTCGACCGCGACAGCCTGACCTTCAGTTTCACGCCCCGTACCGAGTCCTACGCCTACCTGTTGTTCCTCGACCAGGAGGGCGCGCTGAACCTGATCTTCCCGAGCTACGGCTTCGAGTCCAACCAGGTCAAGGCCGGGCAGAAGATCGACATGCCCAAGGGCGTGGCGCTCGCGCCGTCCGCGCCGGCCGGCACCTGGTCCTTTCTGCTGCTGCTGTCGCGCTACCCGCGCGATTTCTCCCGCTTCGGCCAGCACAGCGCCAAGAACTACGGCTGGCTGCCCATCACCGGCGACACCAGCGCCGCCATCATCGGCGCGCCGCTGTGCCGCAGCGGCGACTGCCGCGACTCCTACGGCGCGCTTTGGTTCGAGACCCAGGTGGTGACGTCATGACGGCGCGCGCCGTGCTGGACACGCAGATCGTGCTCGACTGGCTGCTGTTCGACGACCCCGCCATCCAGCCGCTGGCCACCCAGATCCGCGAAGGCGCGCTGGAATGGGTGGCCGAACCCGGCGGGCTCGACGAGCTGCGCCACGTGCTGGGCCGCGACGCGCTGGCGCGCTACCAGCCCGACGTCGCCGCCATCGATGCCACCATCGCCGCGTGCTGCCGCGTGGTCGACACGCCACGGCTGCCGCCGCACGGCCTGGTCTGCCGGGATCGTGATGACCAGCGCTTCATCGACCTTGCGCTGGCCATCGGCGCGACCTATCTGTTCTCCCGAGATCGCGCCGTGCTGGCGCTGGCCCGGCGCGCACGGCCCATGGGGCTGACCATCGTCAGCCCCGCTCGCTGGGTGGCTCCGGCGGTGGCGCTGCCCGGCTGAACCCGGCCCCGCCAGCCGACCGAAAAGCCCAGGGCTTGCCCGTTTGGACCTGCGCGGCCTACAATCGCCGGCTCTTCGCCTTTTGGGCGCTGCATTGCTGCGCGCCCGAAAAGCGAAGTTCACTGACTTCAAACGGGAACAAGTCGTTTTATGCCAACCATCAATCAACTCGTGCGCCAAGGCCGTGAAGCCGAAGTCACGAAGTCCAAGTCGCCTGCGATGCAGAACTGCCCGCAGCGCCGCGGTGTCTGCACCCGCGTCTACACCACCACGCCGAAGAAGCCGAACTCCGCGCTGCGTAAGGTCGCCAAGGTGCGCCTGACCAACGGTTTCGAGGTCATCTCCTACATCGGCGGCGAAGGCCACAACCTGCAAGAGCACAGCGTCGTGCTGGTGCGCGGCGGCCGGGTGAAGGACCTGCCCGGTGTGCGTTACCACATCGTCCGTGGCTCCCTTGACCTGCAAGGCGTCAAGGACCGCAAGCAGGCCCGTTCCAAGTACGGTGCCAAGCGTCCGAAGAAGTAAATCGTCTGTTCGGGTTCAGCTCCGTAGCTGACCCAGCGTTGTTGCGGTCGCTGATTCACGGTGGACCGAGTAAGTGGACAAGCCCCAGATGTCGGTGGTTGTCCAGCGGAGTCAGGCAATCAAGCCGTCTCCAACTGAAGAAAAAGGAAGAGTGCCATGCCACGTCGTCGCGAAGTACCCAAGCGCGAAATCCTGCCGGACCCCAAGTTCGGTTCCGTCGATCTGTCCAAGTTCATGAACGTCATCATGGAATCGGGCAAGAAGGCCGTCGCCGAGCGCATCATCTACGGTGCCCTGGAGCAGGTCGAGAAGAAGATCGGCAAGGACCCGCTGGAAGTGTTCATGGTCGCCCTGAACAACGTGAAGCCCATGGTTGAAGTGAAGTCCCGCCGTGTCGGCGGTGCGAACTACCAAGTTCCCGTGGAAGTT
>JAYSCT010000015.1:0-514 GCA_041914785.1 Roseateles sp. | reverse complement strand
CCGGATGGCCCTCGCCATGCGCTGGCTGAAGGAATCCGCTCGCAAGCGCGGTGAGAAGTCGATGGCTCAACGCCTGGCCAATGAACTGCTGGAGGCCGCTGAAGGCCGCGGCGGCGCGATGAAGAAGCGCGACGAAGTTCACCGCATGGCAGAAGCCAACAAGGCGTTCTCGCACTTCCGCTTCTAAACTCATCGTCTTTCGGCCGCCTCGGGTTTCTACCAACCCGCTGGCGGCTCCTGCCTTCTGGAGCAAACCATGGCCCGCAAAACCCCCATCGAGCGCTACCGCAACATCGGTATCTCCGCGCACATCGATGCCGGCAAGACCACCACGACCGAGCGCATCCTCTACTACACCGGTGTGAACCACAAGATCGGTGAAGTGCACGACGGTGCCGCCACGATGGACTGGATGGAGCAGGAGCAAGAGCGCGGCATCACGATCACGTCGGCTGCCACGACCTGCTTCTGGAAGGGCATGGACATGTCCTACCCCGAGCACCGCTTCAACATC
>JAYSCT010000014.1:0-50648 GCA_041914785.1 Roseateles sp. | reverse complement strand
AGCCGCGCAGCGCCTCCTTGAAGAACCAGCGCAGCTTCAGGCCCTTGAGCTTGTAGCTGGTCGGCAGCTTCAGCGAGAAGTCCAGCAGCCGCGTGTCCAGCAGCGGGAAGCTGACGTCCACGCCGGCCAGCGCCGTCGTGCCGACCACCTTGGGCAGGTCGTTCTCGGCCAGCGTGTAGCGCCAGTCGAAGGTCAGCATCTGGTTGACGAGGCTGGCGTCGTGCGGGCCGGCGGCCCAGGTGGCGCGCTGGTGCTGGCGGGGCGAGTCGGTGTCCACGGCGGCCAGGAACTGCGGCGTCAGCACGTCGCGCAGCCCCAGCCGGTCCAGCAGGTTGTAGCTCTGCATGCGGTCGGGCATGGGCACGCGGGCCTGGCGGATGTAGCTGGTGCCCTTCTTCAGCAGCGGGATGTTGCCGGTGACCGGGTTCATGAACAGCGGGTTCAGCACGCCCGCACGCAGTGGCGACGGGATCTGGCTGTAGACATGGAACACGCGCTCCTTGGCGTAGCGCGTATTGCCGCCGAAGAGTTCGTCGCCACCGTCGCCGGCAAGCATCCGCGTGTAGCCGTCGTCATGCGCCTTGCGTGCGCAGTAGAAGGCGGGCACGGCGGAGGAGTTGCCGAAGGGCTGGTCGTAGTGCGCGGCGACGTCGGGGATGGCCTTCACGAGGTCGGCCGGCGTCACGTAGTACTCGTGGTGGTCCGCGCCAAACGCCTTGGCGGCGATGCGGGCGTAGGCCATCTCGTCGTAGCCCTCGGCCTCGAAGCCGATGGAGTAGCTGGCCGGCGCCCGGCCCGTGGCCTCGCCCAGCAGGCCGGCGACGGTGGAGCTGTCGGTGCCGCCACTGAGGAAGCAGGCCGTCTTGCCGTCGCCGGTGAGGCGCTCCTTCACGGCCGCGCGCAGGATGCCGTGGAACTCGTCGCGCAGCGTGTCGAAGTCGGGGCTGGCCTGTTCGGTGAACTGCGCGGTCCAGTACGGCGCGACGGTCAGTTGCCCGTCCTTGAACAGCGCGTAGTGCGCCGCCGGCAGCCGTTGGATACCCACGTAGATGGTGCGCGGCGACGGGATGCAGTGGTGGAACAGGTAATCGAAGATCGCCTGGGTGTCGAGCGCCTTGATGCCCAGCCGGCGGGCCAGCACGTCGGCACGCGTCGCGTAGTGCATCCGGCCGTCCTGCACGGCGTAGCACAGGCTGTGCACGGCGAAGCGGTCCACGGCCAGGTAGCTGCCGCCGCCGGGCAGGTCCAGCGCGACGGCGAACTCGCCACCCACATCGGCGGCGCAGCGGATGCCGCGCGTGGCGTAGGCCTGCTGCCACGCCGCCAGCGGGTCGGGCGCCGCGCCGGCAAAGCGGGGGGCGCCGGAAGCGAAAGGCGTGTCGGGAGGCAGGTCGTGGGCTTGCATCGGTGGAAAGGTTTCGGTCGTCAGGCGGGCGGATTGTCTGCGGGCGGCAGCGGTTTGGCGCGCAGTCGGCGCCGGGCGTCGCCCAGCGTCTGGCGCAGCAGGCCGGCCAGGCCGCGCAGCGTCAGCGGGTCGTAGGCGATGAGGCCGAAGCGTTCGCGGCGCTGGCTCATCCAGGCCGCCTTGTAGGCATCGTCGCCGATCAGGTAGTCGATCTCGCGCACCCGGTCCACGTCGATGGCCCGCTCCATCAGCAGCGCCGTCAGCAGCGTGCCAGGGGCCAGCGCCTTGTGGGCCTCGTCGTAGGCGAGCTTGTAGATGTCGGCGCGGCCGTTGGCGACGATCCAGATCTGCGCGGCCACCGGCTTGTCGCCCAGCCAGGCCAGGCCTAGCCGCAGCCAGCCGCGGCGCGCGCACAGGCGGATCAGGCCCGGCACGAAGCCGGGGTAGGGCTCGGGCACCTTCCAGCTCTGCGCGTAGACGGCCTGGTAGGCCGCCAGCCCCGCCTCCAGCGCGTCGCCGCCGGTCACGATTTCCAGCCGGCCGCCCTCCGCAGCGAACTTCTTCGCGTTGCGCTTGATGGTGCTGCGCACCTGGCCGCTGCGGTCCTTCAGGTAGTCGGCCCAGGTCTGGCGCACCGGCTCGTGCCAGTTGCCGAACGCGAAGTAGCCGTGCGCGCTGAGGCCCGCCAGTTGCAGCGCGCGCTTGAGCAGCGTGAACTCGCGCGACGCCGGGTCCATCGGCGAGAAGCGGTAGACCGCCGCGCGGCTGCCGCGCCGCAGCGCGCGGGTCAGCGGCAGCAGGTCTTCGGCCGCCAGCCCGTCTTCCAGCGCCGGCGCGTAGATGGCCGTGTAGAAGTTGGACAGCGCGCTGACCTCGCCACTGTGCGTGACCGTGGGCAGCACGGCCAGCACGCGGCCCGAGCGGCGCAGCACGTGCAGGCGGACGTCGTGCCTGCCAGCCTCGGCGGCGTAGACGTTGTCGATGAGGTTGGCATGCCAGTCCGCGCCGAACTCGATGTGGCGCTGCTCGGCGCGTGCCATCAAGGCCAGCGCGTCGGCGGGCAGCTCGCGCACATGCGCGTAGCTCTCGATGCTGGCGTCGCGAAGGTCGCTCATGGCGTCAGCCGGCCTGCAGCCGGGCCTTCAGCGTTTCCAGATAGCCGCGGCCGAACTCCCGGCTGGGCTCCAGGTGGTTGCCCTCGGCCCACTCGTTCCAGGACTTGATGAACAGCAGATCGTCCGGCGCCTGGCGTTTGCCGCACATCGCTAGCGCCCGGTCCAGTGCCTGGCCGAAGGCCGCGGGCGAGCAGCCTTCCATGACGACGCCGCGCGTGCCGCTGCGCGGCGTGTTGTCCCAGTTGGGCAGCACGCAGGGGATGGCCAGCGGATGGCTTTGCTCGGGCAGCAGGTGGGTCTGCATCTCGTCGTAGCGGTGCAGGCAGGGAATGCCGCGGGCGTCCTGCAGACGGTTCCACAGCTTCTTGACCGGCTGGCGCCAGGACACCCACGGGCGGCGCCGGCTGAAGTAGGGCTGCAGCACGAAGGCGTCGAAGCCGTGGGCGATGCAGTCCCAGTGCGGGTCGGCGTGCTGGGCCAGCAGGTACAGCCCCTCCAGCCCGGCGTCATCGGCCATCTGGCGCCAGCGTTCGGTGAAGGCGCGCACGTCCGGCATGTCCTGCGGCGCGTACAGCATGAACACCGGCTTGCCGTCGACGCGGATGTAGCGCGGGTCGCGGAAGGCCGGCAGCAGCGTGTCGAAGTGGCGGCGGTCGTCGTCGGCGCCGGGGTAGGTCTGCTCGGCGAGGATGCGCTTGTCCAGGCCATGCCACACGCCCGACCAGGTCTGGTTGGCCCAGCACAGCATGAACGGGAAGTCCGGCTCGCCCGAGGCCAGCACCTCCTCGAACGGCCGCTGCAGCAGCCGCTTGCCGTTGCCGAACCAGTAGTGGTAGTAGCAGAAGCCGTGCACGCCGTAGTCGCGCGCCAGCGCGGCCTGGGCCGCACGCGCTTCGGGCAGGCGCAGGTCGTAGAAGCCCAGTTCCGAAGGCAGATAGGGCTGCTTGTGGCCGCGGTACAGCGGGCGCGCCTTGGTGACGTTGGTCCACTCGGTGAAGCCGGGTTCCCACCAGGCGTCGTTCTCCGGGATGGGGTGGTACTGCGGCAGGTACAGGGCGATGGCCTTGGGAGCGGTCATGGTCGAGGTGTTGGAATGCCGGAGGCCGTCTCAGTGGGGCGCGAAACGGTGAGCGACGAGCCTGAAGGCCTTGTGCATCTCCGCTCGCAGCGGGTGGGTGCTGAACTGCAGCGCCAGCGTGATGCCCAGCACGGACACCGCGCCCAGCGCGACGATGTGCGCCAGCGCGGGCAGGGGGGCGCCGCTGGTGCGCAGGTAGATCTCGGCGGCCGCGGCGGGCGCGGCGCCCAGCGCGCAGATGCCCAGGCTGCCCCGGCAGGCCTGCCAGCAATGCGCCGCCGTGAAGTCGAAGTGCTGGCGCAGCGGGTGCAGCCAGGCGCCCAGGTTGATGACGCGGTAGACGATGAACAGCCAGGCCATCTGCTCCAGCGACACCACGGCGCTGCTGAACAGCACGGCCACCAGCGCGACGTTGGACACGAGGTTGGCCCGCAGGCAGGCGCCGACATGGCCCGCCGCCATCAGCGCCGCCGGCGCGAGCTGGATGGGCACGACGATGGCGGACCACAGCGTCAGCCACGTCGACAGCCGCGCGGCGGCCTCCCACTGCGGGCCGAACAGCAGCGTGATCAGCGTCGGCCCCACGAGTGCCAGCACCGCCAGGATGGCGAACTGCACGAGGCTGTAGGTCTGCAGCGCCTGGCGCAGGTTCGCGCGCGCATCGCCGCCCTCGCGCAGCCCCTTGGCGAACACCGGGCCGAACACCTGCAGCAGGATCTCGTCGACCTTCCACGCAAACATCGCCAGCAGGCTGTTGGCGCGGCTGAACTGGGCCACCGCGTCCATGCCCAGCGTCTTGCCGAGCACGAGGTCCGGCCCGCTGGAGCCGACCCGGCCGACGATGCCGGACAGGCTGGACTGCGAGCCGAACTTGAGGATCTTGCCCAGGCCGCTGAAGCGCGGACGCAGGAAGGCGTAGTGCGGCCGCGCGGCGAACAGGCAGGAGATCATGACGACGTTGCCCGCCAGCGAGCCCCAGGCCATGCTCAGGTGCTTCTGGCCCGCGTAGGCGAAAGCCACCGTGGCCGCGGCCTGCGCGGCGCTGGCGGTGATGTTGATGCGCGCCACGCTGCCGAAGGCCAGCTCGCGCTTCATGACGCTCAGGATCTGCGCGCCGAACGGGATGAGCGCGAAGTTCAGCGCCAGCACGTAGAACACCGCGGTCATGCGCGGCTCGGCATAGAAGCTCGCGGCCCACGGCGCCAGCCCCACCATCAGCAGCGCCAGCGTCATCGACGTGCACAGCATGACCGTGAAGCCCGCGCGCACGTCCTCGCGCTGCACGTCGCGCAGCTGGATCAGGTACTGCCCGACGCCGAAGTCGCGCAGGATGTGCGCGAACGCGAGCAGCGACACCGAGATGGAGAAGACGCCGATCTCGTCGGGCGTCAGCAGCCGCGCGACGATGACGGAGCTGCCCAGCGACAGCACCAGGTTGACGGCGGTGGCCGCCGACGTCGAGCCCAGCGCCCGGTACCAGCTCATCGCAACAGCCCCATCGACGCCGCCGCGGCGCGGGCCAGCGCCCTGGGGTCGGCCAGCAGGCGCTGCAGCGCGCCCTGCGGCTGCAGCCCGGCATGCCCGGCGAGGCCTTGCGCATAGTGCTTCAGCCCCATGCGCGACAGGTGGTAGCGCCACGCGGGCCATTGCGCCGCCAGCATCGTCGCGACGCGCGCCTGCTGCGGCGCGGACAGCTCGATGCCCAGCGTGCCGCGCTGCAGCGCCAGCAGCCCGTCCAGCTTCTGCCGCGCGACGAACTCGGCCGCCCGCGGGCTGGTCAGGTTGTCGTCGTGCCGGTGGTGCAGCGCCACGTCGCGCGTCGTGAAGACGAAGCGGCCGCGCTGCGTCAGGCGCAGGAAGAACAGCCAGTCCTCGCCCGAGCGGAACTGCGCCGGCATGCCGCCGACGGCCAGCGCCGCGTCGCGCCGGAAGCAGGTGGCGGACGTCGGGATGATGCTGGCGGCCAGCAGCGCCTCGCAGGCGTCGTTGAGCAGGAAGGCGTCGCCGCCCAGCGCGGTGGCCGCGCGGGCGATGTCGATCTTGGGCGCGAACAGCCCGTGCGGCTCGCGGCCGCCGGGCATGACGACGGTCGCGTCGCCGAAGCTCATGACGGCCGAGGGCTGCGCGTCCAGCGCGCCGCTCAGCGTCTCCAGCGTGTCGGGCAGGTGCTCGTCGTCGCTGTCCAGGAAGGCGACGTAACCGGTGCGCGCCAGCTCGATGCCGCGGTTGCGCGCCGTGGCTGGGCCGCCGTTGCGCTCCATGACGACGACGCGCACCGGCTGCCCATGCCGCTCGCCCCAGGCGCGCGCGACGTCGGGCGTGCCGTCGCGGGAGCCGTCGTCGACGACGATGATCTCCGCGACCCGGCGCGTCTGCAGGCGCACGCTGTCCAGTGCCCGTTCGATGAGCCGTGCGCGGTTGAACGTCGGCGTGACGACGGTGACGTCCAGGGCGGGAGAGGCTTGATCGGTCATGGCGCGGTGGAGGAGGGGAGGGGCCGGGACAGCAGCGCCTGGGTGCGCCCGCGGACGATGTCGTCGCCGTACAGCGCGAGGAAGCTCCGGCGGCCCTGGTTGGCCAGCCGGGCGGCCAGCGCCGCGTCGCCGGCGATGCGTACGCAGGCCTGGGCGAACGCGTCCGGCGCGTCGGCCACCAGCAGGTCGCGCTCATGCTGCAGGTCCAGCCCCTCGACGCCCAGCGCGGTCGTGACGACAGGCCGGCCCAGCGACAGGGCCTCGAGGATCTTGATGCGCGTGCCGCCGCCGAACCTGATCGGCACGACGACGACATCGGCCTGCGCGTAGGCCGACGTGATGTCGGCCACGTCGGGCAGCACCTGCACCTCGGGCGGCCGGTGCAGCGCCTGCACGCGCGGCACCGGCCGGCGGCCGACGATCTGCAGCCGCACCGGGCCCGGCCAGGCGCGGCGGATGGCGGGCAGCAGCGTGTGCACGAGGTGGTCGGCGGCGTCGATGTTGGGCGCGTAGGACAGCGTGCCGAGGAACAGCAGGTTCAGCGTGTCGCCGGGCTGCCGAGGGGGCAGCGCGGGCAGCACCGGGTAGGCATTGGGCACCACGGCCACGCGGGCGGCCGGCGCGCGCTCGCGCAGCCGGGCGTCGTCGACGGTGGAGCACACCAGCACTTCGTGGGCACGCAGCGCCAGCGTCTCGAGCCGGCGCTGCTCGGCGATCTCCAGCCGCGCCGCCAGCCGGTGCGCGCGGCCCCACAGCGCGCCGTCCTGCGCGAGCGCGCGTTGCTGGGCCAGCGACTCGATGTCGTCGAAGTCGACGACGAGGCGTTGCGCACTCAACCCGTGCTGCGCGGCGAGCAGCCGCCACAGCTCGAAGCAGGCGAGGCGGAAGCAGAACACGTCGCCCAGCCGCGCACCACCCAGCGCCTGCAGCAGCGCCGCGACAGCGCCCGCGCGCGGCTGCCAGCGCGGGCGGCCCCACAGCAGCAGCCGCTGGGCCAGGAAGGCGGCCGTGTTGTCCAGCCGCCGGCCGCGCGCGCTGGCGTCCAGCGGCAGCACGTGGACGACGCTGCAGAGCTCGTTCAGGAAGGCCAGGTCAGGCGCCTGCGCCAACTGCGCCGGCGTCAGCGCGAGCACCAGCCGCGGCGGGCGCAGCGCCGCCATCGCGGCCAGGTGCGACCAGGCGCGCTTCTCGATGCCTACGCCGTCGGCCCGCGGCACGACGCAGGACAGCAGCACCCAGGCGGAGCCGGCCTGTGCGCTCACACCAGCGCCCGCAGCCAGTCGGCCAGTTGCTGGCTGCGCGCCCAGCGCGACGCGCCCTGCACGGCATCCGCCCGCGGCAGCAGCTGCAGCGAGGCGTCGCCTGCCACGAGTCGCTGCAGCAGCGCCGCGATGGCCTCGGCATCGTCCAGCGGTGCCTGGTCGGTGATGCCGGCCTCGCGCAGCAGCTGCGCCGTGTCGCCCTCGGGCGCGGCCAGCGTGACGATGCGCGGCCCGGCGCGCAGGTATTCGTAGACCTTGGCCGGCACCTGGGCGTTGCAGTTGGCCGCCTGCATGACGAGCAGGCCGTCGGCCCGCTGCATCTCCTCCAGCGCCTGGCGATAGCCGACGGCGGGCATGACCTCCACCATGTCGGTCACGCCCGCCTGCGCGGCCAGGTCGTTCAGCAGCGCCTCGTGCACCGGCGCGCGGAACCTCACCTTCAGCCGCGAGCCGAGGCCGGCCTGGCGCAGGTGGGCCAGCGCCTGGATCAGCGGCGCGGGGTCCCGCTCCCAGGGGTAGACGATGCCGCTGTGCAGCAGCGTCAGCATGCCGGGGTTCAGCGGCTCACGCTGGGCAGGGGCGGCGCCGAAGCTGTCCTCGTCGTAGCCGTTTTCCATCAGCTCGACGCGCGCCTGCGGGTGGCGCTGCAGGATGTCGCGCCGGGTACCCGGCGTCGTGACGGTCATCAGCCGGGCCGTGCGGGCCGCCAGGTCTTCCAGGCGCAGCAGCTGCTGGCGCGTGGCGGCGTCGGCGGGATAGTCCGCCTGCACCATGGGGTCGCGGAAGTCGGCGATCCACGGCAGGCCGGTCCGCTGTGCCAGCGCCGCGCCGATGACATGCGCGCTGGGAATGGGATAGGTGCTCCAGAGGGCGTGGTGAGGCATGCGGCGCAGCAGCTGCTGCGCGCGCCGCACGCCGTCGAACCGCCAGGAGGCCCAGCGGTCGGGCCGGGCCGTGAACGCAAAGTGCCGCCCGGCCAGCGACAGGTGGCGCGCCGCGTCCAGCGCGATCGCGCGCTCGACGTGCACCTCGGCCGGCACGTCCTTCAGCAGGTCGGCGCCGATGCGTTCGTAGGCCTGGGGCCAGCAGGTCAGCACGGACACGTCCCAGCCCAGCCGCGGCAGGTGCTGGGCCAGGCGCAGCGTGCGCTGGATGCCGCTGGAGCCCGCCAGCGGCGGGAAGTGGTAGGCGATCAGCAGGACGCGGGGACGGGTGGGTGAGGGCATGGCGGGCGCGTGGGTCACGGCGGGGCGGAAGCCGCGGCCGCGGCGGAGGCCGCGGCGTCGGCGGGCGTGGGCGGCTCGCGCCACTGGCCGGCTTTTTCCAGCCGTTCCTTCAGCCCCGGGCGGGCCCAGCCCAGCTCCTGCGACTTCCAGGCCTGCACGAGGGCGCGTTCGGGCTCGCCGAGGTCCAGCAGCAGCATGCCGAGGTTCTGGTGCGTGAAGGCCTGCAGGTCGTCCAGCTTCTCCAGCGGCTCCAGCGCGGCCAGCGCTTCGCTCCTGAGGTTCATGCGCTGCAGGAAATTGGCGTACAGCAGGCGGACGAGGTGGTCGTCCGGCTGGAAGCGCGATGCGCGCTCGAAGTAGCAGTCGATGCTGCGGGGCAGGCTGGGCGGCTCCTTGGTCTTGAGCCGGACGCCCCATTCCGAAATGGTGGCCAGCGCGAGGTGGTGGTTGGGCGAGGCGCGCAGGATGTAGTCCAGGTCGCCGCCCAGCGTGCCCGACTGCCCCTTGCGCAGGCTGCGCACGTCGCTGTTGAAGTGGTACGAGTCCACGATCGCCAGCGCCTTGCCGCGCTCCTTGCGGTAGTCGAAGGGACCGTAGCCGTTGGCCAGCTGGCCGCAGTAGGGCTCGACCTGGGCGTGCGCGAGCCCGCCGGCAACGCCCAGCAGCCCCGTGATCGTCGCGATGACCCACCATCTCATGTCTTGAACTCCTGCCGGTACCAGGCCAGCAATTCGTCTTGCATGCAGCGCTCCGCGGCGGCGTCCGAGAAGGTGTGGTCGGCCTGGTCATGCCGGTGCACCACCAGGCGCGGCCGGCGCTGCCAGTCGGGCAGGGCCTGGTCGAAACCCAGCGTGAATTCTCGGGCGGTCAGGTCTTCGCCCGACAATTGAAGGACGACTGGCCGCGTGGTGTCGCGCCAGGCGCGCAGCATGCGGGTCTTGAAGTCGTCACGCGGGGCCGCAGGTGCCGCCCGCGCGGCGCGGCGATTGCGCCGCCAGTCCTGCAGCGCCCGCAGCCCCACGCCGCCCTTGAGCAGCTTCAGCCAGAACTCGGGCGAGCGCAGTCGCCTGCCGTAGTAGTGGGACAGCACGGCCTGCGCCTGCCCCTGCTCGCTGCGGAACCAGGGGTTCTGCAGCGCCAGCCCCAGCACGCGGGCGTCGGCATGGGCTTCGCAGTACATCAGCGCGGCCGAGGCCGCGTCGCAGAGCCCGTGCAGCACCACGCCGCGCAGGCCCGGGCGTGCCGCCAGCAGGGCGGCGATGGCTGCGGCGATGTCGGCGTCCACGCCCTCGAAGTTGCGCGCCTCGCCGCCGCTGTCGCCCATGCTGCGGTAGTCGAACCGCAGCGTCGCGATACCGTGGCTGGCCAGGTGGCGCGCCAGCAGCGTGAACTGCCGGTGGCTGCCGGCGCGGTACTGCGGGCCGCCGACGATGATGAGCACGCCCACGTCGGCCGGCGTGCCGTCGTGCGGTTCCGGCTCGGCCAGGATGCCCACCAGCGGCTCGCCCTCGCAGGCGAAGCTCAGCACGCGCTCCTTCATGCCAGCGCCTCCACGGTGCGCGTGATCAGCGCCGGCGCGAGCTCGATCTCGGTCGTCGCCCAGAACGCCGGCCCCGGCACGATCTGCGGGCTCACGGCCCAGCCGGCGTCCTGCCAGGCCTTGACGGCCTGCTCGCTGACGGGCGTGAAGCTCGCGTCCTCGCGCGTGCTCAGCTCCAGCCACGCGACGCGGCCGGGCGTGCCGGTCGGGGCGAGTTTGGCGGCCTCCAGGCCGCCGGCCAGCGCCGATCCCAGCCGGTAGCCGGCGACCTCCACCGGCCGGCCGGCGGCCAGTTCGGTCTTCAGCTGCTCCATCAGCCCCTTGCTGGCGCCGCCGGCCATCTCGGCGGCCAGCCGCAGGCGCAGGAACTGCTGCAGCGCCGGCTTGCCGCTGGTCATCGGCTGCCAGAACAGATGGTTGACGGGCCGTTCCCAATCCGCCGCGGCCAGCAGGCAGCCGGCCCGCAGGCTCCACAGCCACAGCGGCGCGTCGGGCACGCGACGGTCCAGCTCGGCCAGGCCCAGGCGCACGTCGGCCTGCCAGTCGGCCCAGCTGGCGTCGCCGAAGTCGGCGGAGGAGTCGCCGCAGCCGCGCAGGTCGATCTGCAGCACCGCGTGGCCGGCCTGGGCCAGCGCGCGGCAGGTCAGCGCGGCCATGCGGCGCGACTTGTTCATCTCCTCCGCGAACGGGTGCAGATGGAGGACCTTGCTGCGCGGCGCGCCTTCGGGCGCATGAAACAGGCAAAGCCGCTGCTCGCCGCCGGCGGCGGGCAGGAAGAAGACTTCGGGGTGCGGGATCAACCCAGGCGGGCGGCAACGAAGTCCGCCAGCGAGCCAACCGTCGCGAAGGTGTCGCCGTCGATGTCGTCATCGTCGACGGCCAGGCCCAGCTGCTCCTCCAGCGCGGTGATGAGGCTGACCACGGCCATGGAGTCCAGCTCGGGCAGGGCGCCCAGCAGCGCGGTGTCGCGGGTGAAGGTCTGGGCACGGCCGTTGAGGCTCAGCACGTCGTCGAGAAGCCTCAGCACGTGGCCGAGGACTTGAGCGTTGTCCATCTCTAGCGTCCAAAAATCAAGCCGGCCAGTTTAGCGGCGCGCCCCCTTGCCTCCGGGGAGCGCACCCCTCGGCCTCGGGGTCGCGTGAGATACTTTTTTCACTGCCATCCGACCCTTGTCCATGCCCGAATCCACGCTGCTCCACGAGTTGGTGGCCGTCGCCGCCGAGCGCACGCCCGATGCCCCGGCACTGACCTACGGCGCGCAGACGCTGGGCTACGGCGAGCTGGACGGCGCCGTGCGGGGCTTCGCCAGCGGCCTGATGGCGCTGGGCCTGGGCCGCGGCGAGCGGGTGGCCATCTACCTGGAAAAGCGCTTCGAGACGGTCATCGCCAGCTTTGGCGCGCCGGCGGCCGGCGGCGTCTTCGTGCCGCTGAACCCGTTGCTCAAGCCCGAGCAGGTCGGCTTCATCCTGTGCGACTGCGACGTGCGCGTGCTCGTCACGTCGCCGGAGCGGCTGGCGCAGCTGGGCGACGTGCTGACGCAATGCCCGTCGCTGCGCCACGTGGTGCTGACCAGCGGCGCCGGTGCTGCGCCGGTGCCCGTGCATGACTGGGCCGCGCTGCTGGCGTCGCCCGCCCGCGCCGGCCATCGCGTCATCGACACGGACATGACGGCCATCCTCTACACGTCCGGCTCCACGGGCCGGCCCAAGGGCGTCGTGCTGTCCCACCGCAACATGGTGGCGGGCGGCAAGAGCGTGGCCAGCTACCTGGCGAACCGCGCCAGCGACACGCTGCTGGCGGCGCTGCCGCTGTCGTTCGACGCCGGGTTCAGCCAGTTGACGACGGGCTTCCACAGCGGCGCGCGCGTCGTGCTGCTGAACTACCTGCTGCCCCGCGACGTGCTGAAGGCGATGGAACGCGAGAAGGTCACGGGCCTGACGGCCGTGCCGCCGCTCTACATCCAGCTGACGCAGCTGGAATGGCCCGCCGCCATCGACGCCCACCTGCGCTACTTCGCCAACACCGGCGGCCGCATGCCGCGCGCGACGCTGGACCTGCTGCGCGCCAAGGTGCCGTCGGCCAAGCCCTTCCTGATGTACGGCCTGACCGAGGCCTTCCGCTCGACCTACCTGCCGCCCGAGGAAGTGGACCGCCGGCCTGACTCCATCGGCAAGGCGATCCCGAACGCCGAGATCCTCGTGCTGCGCGAGGACGGCAGCGAGTGCGGCCCGGAAGAGCCCGGCGAGCTGGTGCACCGCGGCGCGCTGGTGGGCCTGGGCTACTGGAACGATGCCGAGAAGACGGCCGAGCGCTACAAGCCCTTGCCCGTCGGCGTCGGCGGCCGCGAGGGCGGCCTGCAGCTGCCCGAGTTCGCGGTGTTCTCGGGCGACACGGTCAGGCGCGATGCCGAGGGCTTCCTGTACTTCGTCGGCCGCCGCGACGAGATGATGAAGACGTCGGGCTACCGCGTCAGCCCGACCGAGGTCGAAGAGGTGCTGTACGCGACCGGCCTGGTCGGCGAATGCGTCGCCTTCGGCGTCCATCACGACAGCTTGGGCCAGGCCATCCAGGTCATCGCGACGCCGCCGGAAGGCGTGGCCGAGCTGGACCTGGCCGCGCTGACCGCCGCCTGCAAGGCGCGCATGCCGGGCTACATGGTGCCGCACGGCATAGACGCGCGTCGCGGCCCGCTGCCGCGCAATCCCAACGGCAAGATCGACCGCAAGACGCTGTCGACCGACTGGCTCGAACGTCATTCCGCATGAGCGATTCCCTGCCCACCAAGCGCGTCCTCGAGCACGCGCCCGTCCTGTTCCCCCGCAACGCCCACGGCGAGCTGCTTGTCGGCGGCCAGCGGCTGTCGGTGCTGGCCGAGCGCGTCGGCCAGACGCCGTTCTATGCCTATGACCGCGGCCTGTTGAAGTCGCGCGTGGCCGAGCTGCGTGCGGCGCTGCCGCAGGGCATCGAGCTGCACTACGCGATGAAGGCCAACCCGATGCCGGCGCTGGTGCAGCTGATGGCCGGGCTGGTGGACGGCATCGACGTCGCGTCGGCCGGCGAACTGCAGGTGGCGCTGAATGCCGGCGCCGACCCGCACGAGATCAGCTTCGCCGGCCCCGGCAAGCGCGACATCGAGCTGGGCCAGGCCGTCGCGGCGGGCGTGCTGGTCAATGTGGAATCGGCGCGAGAGCTGGCGCCGCTGGCGCGTGCGTCGCAGCGGCTGGGCCTGCCGGCGCGCGTCGCGCTGCGCGTGAACCCCGACTTCGAGCTCAAGGGCTCGGGCATGCGCATGAGCGGTGGCCCGAAGCAGTTCGGCATCGACGCCGAGGCGCTGCCCGAGGTGCTGGCTGAGGTCGGTCGCCTGAGCGGCGACGGCGTGGCGTTCGAAGGCTTCCACCTGTTCGCCGGCTCGCAGAACCTGAAGGCCGAGGCCATCTGCGAGGCGCAGCAGAAGAGCTACGAGCTGGCGCTGCGGCTGGCCGAAAGCGCGCCCGCGCCGGTGAAGTTCCTGAACCTGGGCGGCGGTTTCGGCATTCCGTACTTCCCGGGCGAGACGCGGCTGGACCTGGCGCCCATCGCCGACAACCTGGCCGCGCTTCAGCAGCGCGCCAAGGCCGATCTGCCGGCCGCCAAACTGGTCATCGAACTGGGCCGCTACTTGGTCGGCGAGGCGGGCGTTTACGTGAGCCGCATCGTGGACCGCAAGGTGTCGCGTGGCCAGGTGTTCCTGGTTGCCGATGGTGGCCTGCACCATCACCTGTCGGCCTCGGGCAACTTCGGCCAGGTGCTGCGCAAGAACTACCCGGCGTCCGTCGAGCCGCAGGGCCGGCGCGAGACGTCGATGGAAGCTGCCAGCGTCGTCGGCCCGCTGTGCACGCCGCTGGACCTGCTGGCCGACCGCATGGACATGGCCAAGGGCGAGATCGGCGATCTGGCCGTCGTCTACCAGAGCGGCGCCTATGGCCGCAGCGCCAGCCCCGAGGGCTTCCTGGGGCACCCGGCCTGCGTGGAAGTGCTGGTCTAAGCCTCGGCGGCGTCTTCCCAGACGCCGTTGCGCAGGATCTGGTGCGGCCGGAAGCCGGCCTTGTAGGCCATCTTGGGGCTCTCCTCGATCCAGTAGCCCAGGTAGAGGTGGCTGAGCTTCAGCTCCCGGGCCTGCTGGATCTGCCACAGCACGCCGTAGGTGCCGTAGCTGGCTTCGATGTCGGGGTCGTAGAAGGTGTAGACCGCCGACAGGCCGTCGCTGAGGATGTCGAGGATGGACACCATGCGCAGCGGCCCGGGACCGGATTGGCCGTCCGGCAGCGTCTCGCGGAACTCCACCAGCCTTGAGTTGATGCGGCTCTGCAGCAGGAACTGCGTGTACTGGTCGACGCTGTCGTGGTCCATGCCGCCGCCGCTGTGCCGGCCGGCTTGGTAGCGCAGGTACAGCGCGTAATGCTCGGGCGAGTAGCCCAGCCGCATGACCTTGGCGTTCAGGTGCTGGTGCGCCTTCCATGCCCGGCGCTGGGAACGGTTGGGCTCGAAGCGCTCCACCGGCACGCGCAGCGCGATGCAGGCGCGGCACTGGTCGCAATAGGGGCGGTAGGTGAACAGCCCGCTGCGGCGAAAGCCGGCGGCGACGAGGTTGGAGTAGGCGTCCGCGTGGATCAGGTGGCTGGGCGTGGCGACCTGCGAGCGCGCCTGGCGGCCCGCGACGTAGCTGCACGGGTAGGCGGCCGTGGCATAGAACTGGATCTGCGCGAGGGGCAGTTCTTTGGGGTGGGTCACGTGGGGCTCAGCAAGCGATGCCAGTGGTCGCGATGATAGGTCCACGGGCCCGGCGAGGCCTCACCGACATGGGTGGCGAGGTGGGCTTCGAACACGGAGCGCGGCACTTCGGTGGCGCCCAGTGACGCGAGGTGGCCGGTGTTCTGCTGGCAGTCGATCCACGGAATGCCGAACTCGCGGCACAGGCAGATGAGGGCGCACAGGGCGATCTTGGACGCGTCGGTGCGGCGCATGAACATGGATTCGCCGTAGAACATGGTGCCCAGGTTGACGCCGTAGAGGCCGCCGACGAGTTCGCCGTCCACCCACGTCTCGACGCTGTGCATGGCCGGCCAAGCCAGGTAGGCGGCCTGCAGTTCCGGCACGATCCAGGTGCCGTTCTGGCCCTCGCGCGGCACGCTGGCGCAGGCCTTGAGCACGGCGGCGCGGTCGAAGTCGACGCGGATCTCGCAACCCGGCGTGGCGGCGAAGCGCTGCACGGTCTTGCGCAGTGAGCGCGACAGCTTGAAGTCCGCCGTCTTCAGCACCATGCGCGGGTCGGGCGCCCACCACAGCGGCGGCTGGCCGGGGCCGTACCAGGGGAAGACGCCTCGGCGGTAGGCGGCGGCCAGGCGCTCCGGCGTCAGCGTGCCGCCGGCGGCGAGCAGGCCGGGCGCGTCGGTGTCGGGGCCCAGCGCGCGGTGGCTGGGCGGGAAGTCGAGGGAAGCGTCGTCCAGCCAGTCGATCATGCCGCGCATGGTACGGTCGCCGCCATGATCACCGTCTATGGCATCCCCAACTGCGACACCGTCAAGAAGGCCCGCGTCTGGCTGGCCGATCGGGGCCTTGAAGTCGCCTTCCATGACTTCAAGAAGCAGGGCGTGCCGGCCGAGTTGCTGCCCGCCTGGCTGGCTGCCTTCGGCCGCGACAAGCTCGTCAACCGCGCCGGCACGACCTGGCGCAAGCTGGACGACGCTGCCAAGGCTGCCGTCGTCGACGACGCGGCCGCCACGGCGCTGATGCTGGCCGAACCCAGCGTCATCAAGCGGCCGGTCGTGCGCTGGGCGGATGGCCGCTGGACGCTCGGATTCAGTGCGCCCATGTTTGAAGAAGGTGCGTCAAGCGCACCAAAGTAGAACGTCCGGCGCCTCCGCGGCGCCCGTGCCCGGCGATGCGCATGCATCAACACTGGGCATTGAACTTGCTGTTTCGGTGCGGTTTTGTTCGGCTTGGTGCGCGTTGCCCAAGCCTGGAGCCGGGAACCGACACAGGAGACAGCGTTGGAGTCATCGATCAAGCAGGGCGCGGATGCGCTCTTCATCCTGCTGGGCGCCATCATGGTGCTGGCCATGCACGCGGGCTTTGCCTTCCTGGAGCTGGGCACCGTGCGCAAGAAGAACCAGGTCAATGCGCTGGTCAAGATCCTCGTGGACTTCGCCGTGTCCACGCTGGCCTACTTCCTCGTCGGCTACCTCGTCGCCTATGGCACGCACTTCTTCGTCGGCGCCGAGCAGCTGGCGCAGAAGAACGGCTACGAGCTGGTCAAGTTCTTCTTCCTGCTGACGTTCGCGGCGGCCATTCCCGCCATCGTGTCGGGCGGCATTGCCGAGCGGGCCCGCTTCGGCCCGCAGCTGGCGGCCACGTCGGTCATCGTCGGCTTCGTCTATCCGTTCTTCGAGGGCATCGCGTGGAACCAGGCGTTTGGCATCCAGGCCTGGCTGAAGGCCGCCACGGGCGCCGAGTTCCATGACTTCGCCGGCAGCGTCGTCGTGCACGCGGTGGGCGGCTGGATCGGCCTGGCCGCCGTGCTGCTGCTGGGCCCGCGGCTGAACCGCTACCGCAAGGACGGCGCGATGAGCGCGCACCCGCCGTCCAGCATCCCGTTCCTCGCTTTGGGCGCCTGGGTGCTGACGGTGGGCTGGTTCGGCTTCAACGTGATGAGCGCGCAGACGCTGGACAAGATGTCCGGCCTCGTCGCCGTCAACTCGCTGATGGCCATGGCCGGCGGCACGCTGGTGGCCGTGCTGCTGGGCCGCAACGACCCCGGCTTTGCGTACAACGGCCCGCTGGCCGGGCTGGTGGCCGTGTGCGCGGGCTCGGACGTCATGCACCCGTTGGGCGCGCTGGTGACCGGCGGCGTGGCCGGCTGGCTGTTCGTGCAGTTCTTCACCCTGACGCAGAACCGCTGGAAGATCGACGACGTGCTGGGCGTGTGGCCGCTGCACGGCCTGTGCGGCGCCTGGGGTGGCATCGCCTGCGGCATCTTCGGCCAGCACGCGCTGGGCGGCCTGGGCGGCGTGAGCTTCGTGGCGCAGCTGATCGGCACGCTGGGCGGCGTGGCCTGGGCGCTGGCGGGCGGCTTCGTCGTCTACGGGCTGATCCGCAAGGTCGTCGGCCTGCGACTGGAGGCCGAGCAGGAGTACGAGGGCGCGGACCTGTCCATCCACAAGATCGGCGCGACGCCGGACCGCGAGGTCAGCTGGTAAGCTGGCTCATCGCTGTTCCAACAGGCCCCACCCGGGGCCTTTTTCGCTATGTTCACAGGCATCGTCCAGGGCGTCGCCCATGTCGAATCGATTGACGCCCGCGAGGGGCTGCACACGCTGGCGCTGAAGCTGCCGGCGGGCTTCGACGAGGATCTGGCCATCGGCGCCAGCGTCTCCTGCGACGGCGTCTGCCTGACCGTCACCGAGCGGCCGTCGCCCGACGTCGCGCTGTTCGACGTGATGGGCCAGACGATGAAGCTGACGACGCTGGGCGGACTGCAGGTCGGCTCGGGCCTGAACGTCGAGCGTGCGGCCAAGGACGGCGCCGAGATCGGCGGCCATCCGCTGTCGGGCCACGTCGACGTGTCGGCGCGCATCGCCGAGATCCGCAAGCCCGACAACAACCACGTCATCCGCTTCGCCGTGCCGGCGCCGTGGATGCGCTACGTGTTCGCCAAGGGTTACATCGGCGTCAACGGCTGCAGCCTGACGGTGGCCGAGGCGCAGCGCGAGCGCGACGGCTCGGGCTGGTTCGAGGTGTGGCTGATCCCCGAGACGCTGCGCATGACGACGTTTGGCGACAAGGTCGTCGGCGACGCCATCCACCTCGAGATCGACCGTAGCACGCAGGTCGTCGTCGACACGGTGCGCGATGCGCTGGACGAGAAGCTGGGCCCCTTGCTGCCGGTGCTGGAGGCCATCGCGAAAGAGCGCGGCATCGACCTGACGCAGCTCGCCATCGGCAAATCTTGATGCGTTCTTGATGCCGCCCGCCGCGATCTTGTCGGCGGTTTGACGGCGCGATTTCCAGAATGACCTCCATGTTTTTGGAGGTGTCATGGACATCGTTTTCATCGGTCTCGGCGCGCTGCTGGCGGCCCTGACCCTGCTGGCAGCCTGGGGCTGCAGCGCGCTGGCGAGGAGGAAGTCATGAGTGGCTTCGAACTCGCCGCCACCGGGCTGGTCGTCGCGCTGGCGGGCTATCTGTTCTGGGCCTTGTTGTTCCCGGAGGACTTGTCATGAGTGCCTCTGCCTGGATGCAGCTGATCGCCTTCCTCGCCGCGCTGCTGGCGCTGGCCTGGCCGCTGGCGCGCTGGGTGCACGCCGTCATGGCGGGCCGCATCGGCTGGCTGCGGCGGCTGGAGCGCGGCCTGCTGCGCCTGGCCGGTGTGGACGCCGAGGCCGAGCAGGGCTGGCTGCGCTACGCGCTGGGCCTGGTCATCTTCAATGCGCTGGGCGTGGCGGCCGTCTACGCGCTGCAGCGGCTGCAGCACCTGCTGCCGCTCAACCCGCAGGGCCTGGGGGCGGTGTCGCCCGACTCGGCGTTCAACACCGCCATCAGCTTCGTCACCAACACCAACTGGCAGGGCTACGGCGGCGAGACGACGATGAGCTACCTGACGCAGATGCTGGCGCTGACGGTGCAGAACTTCCTGTCCGCGGCCACCGGTATCGCCGTCGTCATCGCGCTGCTGCGCGGCTTCGCGCGCCACAACGCGCAGGCCATCGGCAATGTCTGGGCCGACCTGACCCGCGCCACGCTGTGGGTGCTGCTGCCGCTGTCGCTGGCGTTCGCCGTCGTTCTGGCGGGCCTGGGCGTCGTGCAGACGCTGGCGGCCGCCGCGCCGGCGACGACGCTGGAGGGCGCGCAGCAGTCGATCTCGCTGGGCCCCGTCGCGTCGCAGCTCGCCATCAAGATGCTCGGCACCAACGGTGGCGGCTTCTTCAACGCCAACTCGGCGCACCCGCTCGAGAACCCGACGGCGGTGACGAATGCGCTGCAGATGCTGTCCATCTTCCTGATCCCGGCGGCGCTGTGCTTCGTCATGGGCCGGCAGGTGGGCGACCTGCGCCAGGGCTGGGCGCTGCTGGTGGCGATGACGGTGATGTTCGTCGTCGCGGTCGTCGCGACCACCTCGGCTGAAGCAACCGGCAACCCGCAGCTGGCCGCGCTGGGCGTGGCCGGCGGCAACATGGAAGGCAAGGAGGCGCGCTTCGGCATCAACGCGTCGTCGCTGTTCGCCGTCATCACGACGGCGGCCAGCTGCGGCGCCGTCAACGCGATGCACGACAGCTTCACGCCGCTGGGCGGCGCCGTGCCGCTGGTGATGATGCAGCTGGGCGAGGTCGTCTTCGGCGGCGTTGGCGCCGGCCTGTACGGCATGCTGGTGTTCGCGCTGCTGGCGGTCTTCGTGGCCGGGCTGATGATCGGGCGCACGCCCGAGTACCTCGGCAAGAAGATCGAGGCCTTCGACATGAAGATGGTGTCGCTGGCCATCCTGCTGACGCCGCTGGCGGTGCTGGTGGGCACGGCGGTCGCCGTGGTGGTGTCGCCCGGCAAGGCCGGCATCGCGGCGCCCGGCGCGCATGGTTTCAGCGAGGTGCTGTACGCGTTCTCGTCGGCCGGCAACAACAACGGCAGCGCCTTCGCCGGCCTGTCGGCCAACACGCCCTTCTACAACGCGCTGCTGGCGTTCGTCATGTGGCTGGGCCGCTTCGGCGTCATCGTGCCGGTGCTGGCACTGGCCGGCTCGCTGGCGGGCAAGAAGCGCCTCGTGGCCGGCGAGGGCACGCTGCCCACGCACGGCCCGCTGTTCGTGGCCCTGCTCATCGGCGTGGTGCTGCTGGTGGGCCTTCTGAACTACGTGCCGGCGCTGGCCCTGGGGCCGGTCGTCGAGCACCTCATCCTGTGGAGCGCCGCATGAACCGGGCTTTCTCGTTGTTCGACGCCAAGCTGGCGCGGGAGGCCCTCGTGGCGTCCGTCACCAAGCTGGACCCGCGCACGCAGGCGCGCAACCCGGTGATGGCCGTCGTCTACCTCGGCAGCCTGTTCACGACGGCGCTGGCCGTGGCCCAGCCGTCGGGCTTCGTCATCGCCGTGACGGTGTGGCTGTGGTTCACCATGCTGTTCGCCAACTTCGCCGAGGCGCTGGCCGAGGGCCGCAGCAAGGCCCAGGCCGCGTCGCTGCGCGGCCTGAAGAAGGAGACCTGGGCCAAGGTGGCCGACGACTGGCGCGCCGGCGTGCCGCGCGACCAGATCAAGTGGCACCCGCGCGAGGCCGGCACGCTGCGCCGCGGCGAGATCGTGCTGGTGGAGGCGGGCGACGTGGTGCCGGCCGACGCCGAGGTCGTCGACGGCGTCGCGTCGGTGGACGAGAGCGCCATCACCGGCGAGTCGGCGCCCGTCATCCGCGAGAGCGGCGGCGACTTCTCGGCGCTGACCGGCGGCACGCGCGTGCTGTCCGACTGGGTCACTGCGCGCGTGGCGGTGAACCCTGGCGAGACCTTCGTCGACCGCATGATCGCGATGGTGGAGGGCGCCCAGCGCAAGCGCACGCCCAACGAGGTGGCGTTGACCATCCTGCTGGTGGCGCTGACGCTGGTGTTCCTGGGCGTCGTCGCCACGCTGCTGCCGTTCTCGGCGTTCAGCGTTGCCGTGGCCGGCGCGGGGGATCCGGTCAGCCTGGTCGTGCTCGTCGCGCTGCTGGTGTGCCTGATCCCGACGACCATCGCCGGCCTGCTGTCGGCCGTGGGCGTGGCGGGCATGAGCCGCATGCTGCAGGCCAACGTGGTGGCCACCTCCGGCCGGGCCGTGGAGGCCGCGGGTGACGTGGATGTGCTGCTGCTGGACAAGACCGGCACCATCACGCTGGGCAACCGCCAGGCCGACGCCTTCTGGCCGCTGGCCGGCGTCAGCGAGGCGCAGCTGGCCGACGCGGCGCGGCTGGCCTCGCTGGCCGACGAGACGCCCGAGGGCCGCAGCATCGTCGCGCTGGCCGATCGCAGGTTCGGGGCAGCCGCCGCGGCGGCCGAGCGTGGCGAGTTCGTGCCCTTCACCGCGCAGACGCGCATGAGCGGCGTGGACCTGGGCGCGCGCCAGATCCGCAAGGGCGCCGGCAGCGCGGTGCGCGCGCATGTCGAGGCGCTGGGCGGCCGCTGGCCAGCCGGCGTGCAGGCCAGCGTGGACGAGGCCGCCCGCCGCGGCAGCACCCCGCTCGTGGTGGCCGACGGCACGCAGGTGCTGGGCGTCGTCGAGCTCAAGGACATCGTCAAGCCCGGCATCAAGGAACGCTTCGCGCAGCTGCGCCGCATGGGCATCAAGACGGTCATGGTCACCGGCGACAACCGGCTGACCGCCGCAGCCATCGCGGCGGAGGCGGGCGTGGACGACTTCCTCGCCGAGGCCACGCCCGAGGCCAAGCTGGCGCTGATCCGGGAGCACCAGGCGCAGGGCCGGCTCGTCGCGATGACCGGCGACGGCACCAACGACGCGCCCGCGCTGGCCCAGGCCGACGTGGCCGTGGCCATGAACACCGGCACGCAGGCCGCCAAGGAGGCCGGCAACATGGTGGACCTGGACAGCGACCCCACCAAGCTCATCGAGGTGGTCGAGACCGGCAAGCAGATGCTGATGACGCGCGGGTCGCTGACGACATTCTCCATCGCCAACGACCTGGCCAAGTACTTCGCGGTGCTGCCGGCGGCGTTTGTCTCGACCTACCCGCAGCTGGCGGCGCTCAACGTGATGCGGCTGGCCAGCCCCGGCTCGGCCATCCTCAGCGCCGTCATCTTCAACGCGCTGATCATCGTCGTGCTGATCCCGCTGGCGCTCAAGGGCGTGCGCTACCGCGCCATCGGCGCTGCCGCGCTGCTGCGCCGCAACCTGGCTGTCTACGGCCTGGGCGGCGTCATCGTCCCCTTCATCGGCATCAAGGCCATCGACCTGCTGCTGGTCGCACTGGGCCTGGCCTGAACCCTTCTTCCTGTCGTTCCATGAAAAAGACTGCCTTCTCTCTGCTGGCGCTGCTCGCGCTGGCGCCCGCCTTCGCCGCGGAGGCCGCGAGACCCTGGTCGTTCAACGCCGGCGCGGTCAGCGACTACCGCTACCGCGGCATCTCGCAGACCCGGCTGCAGCCGGCGCTGCAGGGCGGCGTGGACTACGCCGCGCCCGCAGGCTTCTATGCCGGCGCCTGGGCGTCGACCATCCGCGGGGTGCGTGACGCCGGCGGCGAAGCCAGCGCCGAGCTGGACGTCTACGGCGGCTACAAGGCCGAGGTGGCGCCCGGCCTGACGCTGGACGTCGGCCTGCTGCAGTACGTCTACCCCGGCAACCGGCTGCAGCCCAGCGCGAAGACGCTGGAGGCCTACGCGGGCCTGAGCTTCGGGCCGGTCACCGCCCGGTACTCGCACAGCACGACGCCGCTGTTCGGCTTCGCCGACAGCCGCGGCTCGGGCTACCTGGACCTCGGCGACGGCTTCACGCTGACGCCGCACGTGGGTCACCAGACCGTGCGCCGCAACGCCGCGGCGTCTTACACCGACGCATCGCTGACGCTGGCCAAGGAGGTGTCCGGCCTGGTCGTCAGCGCGGCGCTGGTGGGCACCGACGCCAGCCGCGCGGCCTACACGAGCGCCGTCGGCGCCAAGTTCCTGGGCCGCACGGGTGTCGTGCTGGGCCTGAAGAAGACCTTCTGAGGAGACGCTGCATGACCCCCACCCTGGAGGCACCCGCCACCCCCGCCCGCGCCGACGTGCCGCTGTGGCGGCCCGCGCTGACGCTGTTCGTCGTGCTCAGCCTCGTCACCGGCCTGGCCTACCCGCTGCTGGTCACCGGCGTCGCGCAGACGCTGTTCCCGCGCGAGGCCAACGGCAGCCTCGTCGAGCGCGACGGCCAGGTCGTCGGCTCGGCGCTGATCGGCCAGCAGTTCAGCGACGCCGGGCATTTCTGGGGCCGCCCGTCGGCCACCGCGCCCATGGCCAACAACGCGTCCAACTCGGCGGGCTCCAACCTCGCGCCCACGGCGCCCGCGCTGGTGGCGGCCGTGCAGGCCCGCGTGCAGGCCTTGCGCGCGGCCGACCCGGGCAACACCGCACCCGTGCCGGTGGACCTGGTCACCACGTCCGCCAGCGGGCTGGACCCTCACATCAGCCGCGCCGCCGCCGACTACCAGGCCGGCCGCGTGGCCCGCGTGCGCGGCCTGCCGCTGGCGCGCGTGCAGGCGCTGGTCGCCCAGCACACCGAGGGCCGCTGGCTGGGCCTGGTCGGCGAGCCGCGCGTGAACGTGCTGCAGCTCAACCTCGCGCTGGACGCCGCCGCGCGGTGAGGGGCGGGCATGGACTGGCTGTATGCGCTGCTCGCGCTGGGCGCCGTGGCGTTGCCGCTGGCGGCGGTGGGCGGGTTGATCGGCTGGCAGCAGCGCCGCCGCGCCCGTGCGAGGATGATTCGGTATTCCCGCAAGCCCTGACGCCCGCATGCTGATCAACAGTGCCGTGTACGACGATGGCCGCCTGGTGGCCGAACCCGCGCTGGACGGCGTGTCCGAGGCGCTGGCGGCGCGCGAGAGCGGCTTCCTGTGGATCGCGCTGCGCGACCCCACCGACGACGAGCTGGCCCGCCTGCAGCACGAGCTGGACCTGCCGCCGCTCGCGGTGGAGGACGCCCGCAAGGGCCAGCAGCGCCCCAAGGTGGAGGAGTACGGCGACATCACGTTCGCTGCCATGCACCTGCTGGAGACCGGCCCCGAGGGCCTGGACGTGGGCGAGGTGCACGTGTTCGTCGGGCCGCGCTTCGTCGTGTCGGTGCGCCACCGCAGCAGCCAGGGCTTCCTGGGCGTGCGCGGCCGCGCCGAGCGCGAGCCGGAGCTGCTGCGCCAGGGCCCGGGCTTCGTGCTGTACGCGCTGATGGATGCCGTCGTGGACCGCTACATCCCGCTGATGGACGGCATCGAGGCCGAGCTGGAGAAGCTGGAGGAGACGATGTTCCTGCGCGGCCAGGACCGCCAGGCCGTCGTGCAGCAGCTGTTCGCGCTGAAGCAGCGCCTGGCCACGCTGCGCCATGCCGTCACGCCGCTGCTGGAGGTGACGGCCAAGCTGCATGGCGGCCGCGTGCCGGTGGTCTGCAAGGCGCTGCAGGAGTATTTCCGCGACGTCTACGACCACCTGCTGCGCATCCAGGCCAGCATCGACGCCGCGCGCGAAACCATCATCGCGGCGACGCAGGTGAACCTGACGCTGGTGACCATCGACGAGTCGCTCGTCACCAAGCGGCTGGCCGCCTGGGCCGCGATCTTCGCGGCGTCCACGGCGCTGGCCGGCATCTGGGGCATGAACTTCGAGAAGATGCCCGAGCTGAAGTGGGCCTACGGCTACCCGATGGCGCTGGCCACCATCGCGCTGGTCAGCGGCGCGCTGTACTGGCGCTTCAAGCGCCTGCGCTGGCTGTGAGCGACGCGCGGCCCGACCCCGACGAGCTGCTGGCCAAGGTCCGTCGCGACGAGGACAGCGCCCGGCGCGGCCGGCTGAAGATCTTCTTCGGCGCCAACGCCGGCGTGGGCAAGACCTTCGCGATGCTGGCCGCCGCCCACGCGGCGCAGCGCCAGGGCCGGCCGGTGCGCATTGGCATCGTCGAGACCCACGGCCGCAGCGACACCGCCGCGGTCGCCCGGGACCTGGCGGCGCTGCCGCTCAAGGAGCGCGAGCACCGCGGGCAGACGTTGCGCGAGTTCGACCTCGACGCCGCGCTGGCCTGGGGCGCTGCCGAGCCCGGCGGCGTGCTGCTGCTGGACGAACTGGCGCACAGCAACGTGCCCGGCTCGCGCCACGCCAAGCGCTGGCAGGACGCGCTGGAACTGCGCGACGCCGGCGTGGAGGTCTGGACGACGCTGAACGTGCAGCACCTGGAGAGCCTGAACGACGTGGTGGGCGGCATCACCGGCATCCGCGTGTGGGAGACGCTGCCGGACAAGGTGTTCGACGAGGCCGACGAGGTGGTCGTCGTCGACCTGCCGCCCGACGAGCTGCTGCAGCGGCTGAAGGAGGGCAAGGTCTACCTGCCCGCCCAGGCCGAGCGCGCCGCGCGCAACTTCTTCCGCAAGGGCAACCTGCTGGCGCTGCGCGAGCTGGCGCTGCGCCGCACGGCCGACCGCGTGGACGACCAGATGCAGGCCTACCGGCGCGAGCACACCGGCCTGGCGCAGGGGGCCGTGTGGGCCAACCGCGAGTCGCTGCTGGCCTGCGTGGGGCCGGGCGGCAATGCCGACAAGGTGGTGCGCAGCGCCGCGCGGCTGGCCCAGCAGCTGGGGCTGGACTGGCATGCGGTGCATGTGCAGACGGCCCGTGGCCTGGACGATGCGGCCCGCCAGCGCGTGCAGCGCACGCTGGCGCTGGCGCAGAGCCTGGGCGCGCGCACGGCGGTGCTGTCGGCGCCCGACGTGGCGCCGGCGCTGGTGGGCTATGCGCGCGAGCACAACCTGGCGCGGCTGGTGGTGGGCCGGCGCGAGCGGGCCTGGCGCTGGCCGGGCCGGCCGTCGCTGGCCGAGGCGCTGACGCGGCTGGCCGAGGAGATGGACGTGCTGCAGGTGGCGCTGCCCACGGCCGAGCGCGAGGCCGGGCCCGCGCTGCCGCCGGTGCGCGGCCTGCTGGCGCCGCAGGCGCTGCGCGGCTATGCGGCCGCGGTGGCCGGCGTCGTGGCGACGACGGCGCTGTCGCTGGCGCTGCTGCGCGTGATGGCGCCCACCAACATCGCGATGCTGTACCTGCTGAACGTGGTGGGCGTGGCCCTGTGGTTCGGCCGCGCGCCGGCGGCGCTGACGGCGCTGCTGGGCGTGGCGGCGTTCGACTTCTGCTTCGTCGAGCCCCGCTGGTCGTTCGCGGTGGGCGACGCGCAGTACCTGGTGACGTTTGCCGTGCTGCTGCTGGTGGGGCTGGTCATCGGCCAGCTGGCGGCCGGGCTGCAGGCGCAGGCCCGGGCGGCGCGCGAGCGCGAGCGTCGCGTGCGCGGGCTGTATGCGATGTCGCGCGACCTGGGCGCGGCGCTGGTGGCCGAGCAGGTGGCCGAGATCGCGGCGCGCTTCCTGCGGGCGGAGTTCGGCGTGGCCTCGGCCGTGCTGGCGCCGCCGCTGGCCGCACCGGCGGGGCGCGAGGTGCTGGCGGTGCTGCCCGGCGCGGGCGTGCAGCCCGAACTGGGCGTGGCGCAATGGGCGTTCGACCACGGCCAGCCCGCTGGCCAGGGCACCGGCACGCTGCCGGCCAGCCCCTGCCTGATGCTGCCGCTGACGGCGCCGATGCGGCTGCGCGGCGTGCTGGCCGTGGAGGCCGCCGGCCGCCGCTGGCTGCCCGACGAGCGCGAGCTGCTGGACACCTGCGCGGCGCTGATCGCGATCTCGCTGGAGCGCATCCACTACATCGAGGTCGCGCAGCAGAGCACGCTGCAGATCGAGGGCGAGCGGCTGCGCAACTCGCTGCTGACGGCCGTCTCGCACGACCTGCGCACGCCTCTGGCCGCGCTGGTGGGTCTGGCCGACGCGCTGCGGCTGACGCCGCTGCAGCCGCAGCAGGCCGAGGTGGCCGAGGCGATGCGCCGCTCGGCGCTGCGCATGAGCGCGCTGGTGGCCAACCTGCTGGACATGGCGCGGCTGCAGGCCGGCGCCGTGCCGTTGAACCGGCAGTGGCTGCCGCTGCAGGAGGTGGTGGGCAGCGCGCTGGCCAGCCTGGACGAGGTGCTGGCGGGCCGCGACGTGGCGGTGGACCTGGCGCCCGACCTGCCGCTGCTGCAGCTGGACGCGGTGCTGATGGAGCGCGTGCTCGTGAACCTGCTGGAGAACGCCGTCAAGTACGGCGGCCGCCGGCTGCGCATCGGCGCGCGCCGGGCGGGCCGCCAGGTGGAGGTGGACGTCAGCGACGACGGCCCGGGCTTCCCCGCCGGCCGCGAGCAGCAGCTGTTCGACAAGTTCGAGCGCGGCGACCGCGAGAGCGCCACGCCCGGCGTGGGCCTGGGCCTGGCGATCTGCAAGGCCATCGTCGAGGCGCATGGCGGGCGCATCGGCGCCCACAATGCCGCCTCCGGGGGCGCCTGCGTTCGCATCGAGCTGCCGCTGGGTGAGCCACCGCTGGAGGGACGGGAGTGAGCGCTGCGCGCGTGTTGATGATCGAGGACGAGCCGGAGATCCGGCGCTTTGTGCGCATGGCGCTGGAGAGCGAGGGGATGGAGGTGTTCGAGGCGGCGACGCTTGCGCGCGGCCTCATCGACGCGGCTACGCGCCGGCCGGAGCTGGTGGTGCTGGACCTGGGCCTGCCCGACGGCGACGGGCTGGACTTCATCCGCGAGTTCCGCGGCTGGTCGACGGCGCCCGTCGTCGTGCTGTCGGCCCGCGACGGCGAGGAGCGCAAGGTGCAGGCGCTGGACGCCGGCGCCGACGACTACCTCGTCAAGCCCTTCGGCGTGGCGGAGCTGCTGGCGCGCGTGCGCGTGCAGCTGCGCCGCCGCGGCGGGGCCGGCGACGCCGACCCCGTGCTGCGCTTCGGCAACATCGCCGTGGACCGCGCGCTGCGCACGGTGACGCGCGACGGCGAGGAACTGCACCTCACGCCCATCGAGTACCGGCTGCTGCAGGAGCTGGCCACCCAGCCCGGCCGCGTGCTGACGCACCAGCACCTGCTCAAGGCCGTCTGGGGCCCGGGCCATGCGGAGGATGTGCACTACGTGCGCGTGCACATGGCCAACCTGCGCAAGAAGCTGGAGGCCGACCCCAACCGCCCGCAGTGGCTGGCGACGGAAGCCGGCGTGGGCTACCGGCTCAAGACCTGAGCGCCGCACGCTGTAGGCAATTTGCCGACGCCCGCTGCCGCCCTCGCCGCGCGGTGGCTTCCGGCATGGCCGTCTCGGGGCCGCCGGCCGGTCCTCGGAAGATGACGTCCATCGGCCATGGCCCATGGCTGTCCGGGAGCCTGTCATGTCATTCTGGAAGAACCTGTCCGTCAAGACCAAGCTGATCGGCGCCTTCGGCGCGCTGATCCTGATGATCGTCGCCGTGTCGGCGGCTGCGCTGCAGTCCATCCGGGCCGACGGCCAGCAGTTCACCGACTACGTGCAGGGCGTCGAGGCGCGCGCCGTGGCCGCCGAGCAGGTGCGGCTGGCCGTGGACCGCCGCGCGATCGCCGCGCGCAACCTCGTGCTGGTCACGAAGCCGGAGGACGCCGCCGCGGAGAAGGCCGCCGTCATGGCCGCCGTGGCGGACGTGGGCAAGTCGCTGGCGCTGCTGCAGTCGCTGTCGGGCAAGGCCGACGTGCCGGCCGAGGCGCGCAGCCGCGTGGAGGAGATCGCCGGCATCGAGTCGCGCTACTCGCGCGTCGCCGAGGCCATCGTGGGCCTGGTGCTGGCCGGCGACCGAGAGGCCGCCATCACGCGCATGAACGACCAGTGCCGCCCGCTGCTGGCGGCGCTCGTGAAGGCCACCGACGACTACATCCGCTACACGGCCGACACCTCCCAGCAGCTGGTGGCCGAGACCGAGCAGGTGCACACCCAGCGCATGACGCTGCTGGCCGGGGGCTGTGCGGCCATCGTCGCGCTGGCGCTGTTCGCCGCGCTCGCGATCACCCGCTCCATCGTCGCGCCGCTGAACCAGGCGGTCACGCTGATCAACGAGGTGGCGCAGGGCAACCTGGACATGCAGGTGAGCGCGCAGACCCGCGACGAGTTCGGCCGCCTGCTGGAGGCCATCGCCGCCATGCAGGGCGGGCTGCGCACGCTGGTGGCCTCGGTGCGCCAGGGTGCCGACAGCCTGTCGCTGGCCAGCGCCGAGATCGCCCAGGGCAACCACAGCCTGTCCTCCCGCACGGAGAGCCAGGCCAGCGCGCTGCAGCAGACGGCGTCCAGCATGGAGCAGCTCAGCGCCACCGTGCGCCAGAACGCCGACAACGCCGGACATGCCAACCAGCTCGCGCAGGCCGCGCGCACCGTGGCGCAGCAGGGCGGGCAGGCCGTGGCGCAGGTGGTGGACACGATGCGCGGCATCAGCGAAGCCAGCCACCGCATCGGCGACATCACGTCCGTCATCGACGGCATCGCATTCCAGACCAACATCCTGGCGCTCAACGCCGCCGTCGAGGCGGCGCGTGCGGGCGAGCAGGGGCGCGGCTTCGCCGTCGTGGCTGGCGAGGTGCGGGCGCTGGCGCAGCGCAGCGCCGAGGCGGCCAAGGAGATCAAGGGGCTGATCGCCGACAGCGTCGCCCGCGTGGAGACCGGCGCCGGGCAGGTGAGCCAGGCGGGCAGCACGATGCAGGAGGTCGTCGCCAGCATCGCCCGCGTGACCGACATCATGGGCGAGATCAGCACCGCCAGCGCCGAGCAGAGCGAGGGCGTGGGCCAGGTGGGCGGCGCCGTGTCGAGCATGGACCGCACGACACAGCAGAACGCCGCGCTCGTCGAGGAGATGGCCGCCGCGGCGTCCAGCCTCAAGAACCAGGCCATGGACCTGGTGCGCGCGGTGGGCATGTTCCGCATGTCGACCTGATCGCGGCGCGTGCCGCGGCGACACTGCGGTGATGAAGCCGGAAGACCTCCTCAAGCTCGTCACCACCGAGATGCCGTTCGGCAAGCACCAGGGCACATTGATCGCGGACCTGCCCGGGAACTACCTGGGCTGGTTGGCCCGCGAAGGCTTTCCCAAAGGCCAGATCGGGCAGTTGCTCGCGCTGATGCACGAGCTGGACCACAACGACCTGCGCGCCCTGCTGCAGCCGCTGCGGGGTGGTGGGCGATGAGGCCGGCACTGACCGCGCTCGCGTTGGCGGTATTGGCCGCGGCGGCGCAGGCGGACGGCCTCTACACCGTCGTGCGCGTGGACCTCGCCACGCAGAAGCTGGGCCTGTTCTGGCAGGACGACCGCGGCCGGCCGCTGCGGCGCCTGGACCGGCTCGCCGCCTGGTTGAAAGGGCAGGGTGCTGACCTTCGGCATGAACGCCGGCATGTACCACGCGGACGGCGGCCCCGTGGGCCTGCTGGTCATCGACGGCCGCGAGCTGGCACCGCTGAACCTGGCGGACGGCGCCGGCAACTTCTTCCTCAAGCCCAACGGCGTGTTTCTTGTCGGTGCGAACGGCGCTCGGGTCGTCGACGCGGTGGACTACGCGGCCGCGAGCGACGGCGTGCGCCTGGCCACGCAGTCCGGCCCGCTGCTGCTGAAGGACGGGCAGATCCACCCGGCGTTGCGCGCGTCGTCGGCGTCGCGCCACGTGCGCAACGGCGTCTGCGCGGCCGGGGCCCAGGCGACCTTCGTCATCAGCGAGCGGCCCGTCACCTTCCACGAGTTCGCCAGCTTCCTGAGCGACGAGCTGCACTGCCGCGACGCGCTCTATCTCGACGGCGCGGTGTCCAGCCTGTGGTCGCCCGGCCTGGGCCGCAGCGACAGCTGGCATGAGCTGGGGCCGCTGCTGGGTGTGACGGAGTAGGCCCGGCTTTCAACGGCCTGGGCCGCGGTCCGCGCGGTCTGTCGGACGCGCGTTGGCGGCACGTCGCCACCTGCCTAACCTGCGAGCCATCGCAAGACAGGAGGCGGCCGTGCTGCAGCTACAAGACGTCGTCAAGACCTTCGGAACCCTCAACGCCGTCGACGGCGTGTCGCTGGCACTGGAGCCCGGCGTGGTGGGCCTCATCGGCCACAACGGGGCCGGCAAGAGCACGCTGATGCAGATGCTCGCCACGCTCTGCAGGCCCACCCGCGGCCGCATCCTGCTGGACGGGCAGGACATCGTCGCCAGGCCCGAGCTGATGCGCCGGCGCCTGGGCTATTTGCCGCAGGACTTCGGCGTCTACCCGCACCTCACCGCGCTGGAGTTCCTGCAGTACTTCGCCGCGCTCAAGGGCGTGCGCGACCGGCAGCGGCTGCAGCAGCTGCTGGAGCTGGTGAACCTGCACGAGCAGGCGCACCGCCCCGCCGCGGGTTTCTCGGGCGGCATGCGCCAGCGGCTGGGCATTGCGCAGGCGCTGCTGAACGACCCCGACGTGCTCATCGTCGACGAGCCCACGGCGGGCCTGGACCCCGAGGAGCGGCTGCGCTTCCGGCACCTGCTGGGCGACCTGGGGCGGCAGCGTCTCGTCATCGTGTCCACGCACATCGTGTCGGACGTCGAGAACATGGCCTCGCACCTGGCCATCCTGCGCCAGGGCCGGCTGGTGAGCTACACGACACCCGATGCGGTGCTGGCCAGCGCCGCCGGCAAGGTCTGGGCGGCGCTGCTGGCGCCGGCCGACTACGAGGCGCTGCGCGAGCACGTGCACGTGCTGCAGGCGCAGCCGCAGGGCGGGCGCGTGCAGGTGCGCATGGCGCACCCGTCGCGGCCGTTCGCCGAGGCGCAACCGGTGCAGGCCAGCCTGGAAGAAGCGCTGATGGCGCAACGCTATGCCGATGCGCGGGGGGCACGATGAACACCTCGCTCTACCAGGCCCTGGTGCTCAACGAATGGCGGCTGCGCAGCCGCCGCGTCAGCAGCCTCGTCATCCTGCTGGCGGTTGTCGCCGTGAGCTGGCTGATGGTGCTGGACCCGTCCACCGGCGTGGCCATGATGGTCACGAACAAGCAGCGGCTGGCCTACGACAGCCAGACGCTGGCGTTCGGCACCACGCTGATCGCGTCGCTGCTGTTCGGCCTGGCGGGCTTCTACCTCGCACGCGGCCGCAGCCAGGAAGACCTGCGCTGCGGCACGGCCGGCGTGCTGGCCGCCACGCCCGTGGACAACGCGCAGCTGCTGGGGGCGCGCTGGCTGGGCGCGTTCGGCTTCCTGCTGTCGCTGGGTACGGCGGTGATGCTGACGATCTGGGTGCTGCAGGGGGTGCGCGGCGAGGGGCCGCTACAGCCGCTGCCCTATCTGCAGATGCTGCTGCTGGGCCTCGCGCCGGGGCTGATGTTGTGCGCCAGCCTGGCCGTGCTGGCCGACGCGTGGGCGCCGCTGATGGGCAAGCGCGGCGATGCGCTGTACTGGGTGCTGTGGATGGTGCAGTTCGCCTTTGTGCCGGCGTTCCTGGGCGAGGGCGCCATCCGGCTGAGCGGCTGGCAGGTGTTCGACATCAACGGCCTGTCGCCGCTGCTGGTGAGCCTGGGCCAGTTGCTGGACGTGCGCAGCGTGCAGGTGGGCGGCGGGCCGTTCGACCCGACGCTGCCGGTGCTGCACATGCCCGAGGGGCTGTGGAGCCGTGAGCTGGTGGCGCTGCGCCTCGGGGCGATGCTGCTGGCGTTGCTGCCGCTGGTGCCGGCCGTGCTGGCCTTCCACCGCTACGCGCCCGACCGCGTGAAGCCGCGCAGCGCGGCGCAGCGCGGGCGCGTGATGCAGGCGCTGCAATGGCTGTCGGGCCCGCTGCTGCGTCCGTTCACCCGCGCGCTGGGCGCGCTGATGTTGGCCGGCGCCCGGCTGCCCGGCGTGCCCGGCCGCTGGCTGGCGGACGTGGGCCTGGTGCTGCTGAGCCAGCCGATGCTGGCGCTGGCGATGCTGGGTTGCGCGGTGGCGGCGGTGTTCGTGCCCGTGGAGGTGCTGCCCGGCGTGATGGCCGCGGCACTCGGCGCCTGGGGCATGGCGGTGGCCGACGTCAGTTCGCGTGACCTGCAGAGCGGCACGCTGGCGCTGGCCAGCGCCGCACCGGGCGGTGCGCTGGAACGCGGGCTGCGGCAGGCGGGGGCTGCGTTCGGCCTGGGGATGCTGGTGGCCGCGCCGGCGCTGCTGCGCTGGGGGGCCGTGGCGCCGCTGCGCGCCGCCGCCTGCGTGGCCGGCCTGTGGTGCCTCGGCGCGGTGGCCGCGTTGCTGGGCCGGCTGACACAGGGCTCGCGCACTTTCCTGGCGCTGTTCCTGTTCGGGCTGTACCTGAACCTGCAGAACACCGGCCTGGCGGTGCTGGACCTGCTGGGCCTCAGCGGCGCGGCGCAGCCCGCCAGCGTGGCGGGTTACGCGGTGGCGGGCGTGCTGGGCCTGGTGGCGTTGTGGGTGCTGCCGCGTCGCGCCTGATGCCGGCGTGCCCGCCTACAACGGGGGCACCCGGGGCGGGCGCATGATGGCGCCACGATGAGCACGCACCTGGCCCGGTTGATTCACGCTGCCTGGTTCGCCGTCGCGCTGCAGGCATCGGCGCAGGAGCTGCCGAGGTCGCCCGCGTGCCGCACGGCGCTGCAGGCGTTGAACGACGCAGAGGACGCGCTGGCGGACAGCGCGGCCGCCTCGGCGCCGTCGCTGCCCGATCAGCAGCGGCTGAGCCTCGCGGCGGCCAGGCTGCAGCCGTTGCGGCAGCGCGTGGCGCAGGCGTGCCTGGGCGGGCTCACGACGTCGCCCTCGCCGGCGCAGCGCACCTGGGTGGCGCCCGCCGCGCCCGCCGCGGCCGGCCCGCCGGCGGTGACGCTGCCGCGTGTGCCGCAGCCCGGCATGCCCGCGCTCACGCTGCCCCGCGTGGAGGCGCCGGTCACGGTCAACCACTGCAATGCAGCGACCTGCGTGGCCAGCGACGGCTCCACGCTGACGCGCGTGGGCCCGACGCTGGTGGGGCCACGCGGCGCCTGCCGCCAGGACGGCGTGTTCCTGCGCTGCCCCTGATCGCGCCAGCCGGCGCGGCCTGCGTGAACGAGCGCGAAACATGCGCTTCGGCCCCAGGGCTCACCGCCGCCAGCCGCGCCACGGGCCAGTCCTCGTGAGAGGCAGCGGCCCCGCGGTCCTTCGCGCGCAGCAGGCGGCGCAGCAGATCGGGGTCCTGGGCGGGCGGGGGCATGGCGTGGATTGTGGGTCGCTATGCTGGGGCACCATGAAGCTGATCACCTCCCTCGCGCTCCTGGCCACCCTCGGGGGCGCCGCGGCGGCCCAGGCGCAGGCGCCGGCCGACCCCGTCGCCACCCTCGTCAACCAGCTGGAGCTGGACAGGTACAAGGCCACCATCAAGGGCCTGACGCAGTTCGGCGACCGCCGCCAGGGCACCGCGCGCAACCGCGCGGCGCTGGACTGGATCGAGGCGCAGCTGAAGCGCCACGGCTGCACCAACACCGAGCGGCTGCGCTACGACTTCACCGAGCCCGCGCGGCGCGGCCCCGCGCAGCTGCAGCCGCTGCGCGCCGGCGGCCCGGCGGCGCAAGGCGGCGGCACGCTGTTCGGCCGGCGCGCACCCATCGGCGTCAGCACCGACCCGATGGCCCAGCCCGACGAGCAGCTGCGCGCGCTGAACAGCGAGCCGACGCCGCTCGGCACGTCGCCGCGCGAGAGCGTCTACTGCACCAAAGTCGGCAGCACCCGGCCCGACGAGATGTACATCGTGTCGGCCCACATGGACGGCCTCGGCTTCGGCGAGGCGGCCAACGACGACGGCTCGGGCACGGCGCTGGTCATGGAGCTGGCACGCATCCTCAACGCGCCCGGTGTGACGACCGAGCGCTCCATCCGCTTCATCCTCTGGAACAACGAGGAGACCGGCCTGAACGGCGCGCAGGCCTACGTGGCGCAGCGGCGCGAGCTGCAGGGCATCGAGTCGCCCAAGGGCTCGGGGCGCTACCCGGAGCCGACCTGGCTGGGTGTCATCCAGCACGACATGCTGCTGTTCGACCACGGCATGCCCATCCCGAAGCTGGATGCCGCCGGCCAGCCCGTGCTGGACGCCAAGGGCCAGCCGGTCTACACGGCGCCCAAGGAGCAGCGGGCCGAGGCCGACGTGAACATCGAGTTCCAGGCCAACGCGAAACAGGCCGACGGCGCCGCGCGGCTGGCCTGGGCGCTGCGGGCCGCCAACGAGAAGTACGCCACCGACTACCCCGCGGCCGTCGGCAACCGCATGACCAACACCGACTCCGTGCCGTTCATGGACCACGTGCCCGCCATCTCGGTGCGCGAGAACGAGCGCGGCATGCACATCGGCGCTGGCTGGAACCCGCACTGGCACCAGCCCACCGACCTGTACGCGACCTACTCGGACAAGGACTTCCTGCTGGGCCTCAACGCGGCGCAGACGACGCTGGCCGCCGTCGCGCAGCTCGCCGGGGCCAGCGTCAAGCCCTGACCCCAAGTCCTTCACAGCTGCTTCGTGTTTTCCCGCATTCGCGGGGATGTCATCCCGTTTCAACTCGATACAGTGGCGGCTGTCGCGCTGGTGCTAACGGCACTCATGCGCGGGCACACAGATGCCGCAGGAGGCGCACGCCTCCAGCTCAAACAGGGAAGGTCGACGGGCGCATAAGCCCGCGGCCACACGCGTCTCCACCCCGGTGGATTCATCCAATCATCGATGTCGTGCGGGCGGCCCAGGCCGCTTCCGTCGCGGCGTGACCCGCCTGTTTGCAACGTGGAACTCAAGACTGTCTTTGCTCCGGCCGACCTGCCGATGCCCGAACCTGCCCGCGACGCGGCCGACCTCGTCGTCGAGGCGCTGGAGGCGCTGGGCGTCGAGTACGTCTTCGGCGTGCCCGGCGGCGCCATCGAGCCGCTGTACAACGCGCTGGCCCGCAGCGGTCGCCGCGGCGGCCCGCGTGCCATCGTCGCGCGCAACGAGCAGGGCGCCGCCTACATGGCCGACGGCTATGCCCGCGAGACCGGCCGGCTGGGCGTGTGCATCGCCACGTCGGGCCCCGGCGCCACCAACCTGATCACCGGCGTGGCCTGCGCCTACGACAACGACGTGCCGCTGCTGGTCATCACCGGCCAGCCGCCGATCAAGAACTTCGGCAAGGGCGCGCTGCAGGAGAGCAGCTGCACGGGCATCAACACGATGGCCATGTTCCGCCCCTGCACGCACTACAACTCGCTGGTCTCGCACGCCGAGCAGCTGCCCACCAAGCTGTTCAACGCCATCATGCAGGCGCAGCGCGCGCCCAGCGGCCCCAGCCATCTCTCGATCCCGGTGGACATCCTGCGCGAGCCGCTGCCGGCCGACCAGGACATGCCCGACTTCGCCGGCCTGCTGCGCCGCTCACCGGCGCTCGTCGACCTGCCCGCCGTGCGCCAGCTGGCGCGCCTGCTGTTCTCGGCCCAGCGGCCCGTGTGGCTGCTGGGGGCCGGCTGCGGCGAAGCCGTCAACGAGCTCATGCAGCTGGTGCAGCACACCGACGGCCGCTTCATCACGACGCCCGACGGCAAAGGCTTCGTGAACCCGCGCCATCCGCGCTTCAGCGGCGTGTTCGGCTTCGGCGGCCATGCCAGCGCCGCCGAGCTGCTGCAGGGCGAGCCCGACCTCGTCATCGCGCTGGGCACGGGCTTCGGCGAATTCAACAGCGGCGGCTGGAGCAGCGCGCTGCTGAACAGCCGCCTCGTGCACGTGGACGACAGCGACGAGAACCTGATGCGCTCGCCGATGGCGCGGCTGCATGTGCGCGGCCGCATCCAGGCCGTCTGCGAGCAGTTGCTGGCGCTGCTGACGCCGGCCGGCGACGGCCCCAACGCGCAGCTGCTGCCCTTCCTGCACCCGCAGGTGGCCCGCCAGGCCTACGACGCGATGGTGGACAGCCCGGCCGCCGCGCGCGGCGACGACGCGCCCGTCAAGCCGCAGCGGCTGCTGGCCACGCTGGGCGAGCGCTGCACACCGCGCACCCGCTTCGTCGCCGACGCCGGCAACAGCGCCGCCTGGGCCGTGCACTACCTGGCCCCGCGCGACCAGCGCAGCGGCCGCATGCCGGGCAGCGCCTGGCTGCCCGCCGGCAAGGAGCGGCGCACGCGCCACTCCAGCTGGCTGCGCGTGACGATGGACTTCGCGCCCATGGGCTGGGCCATCGGCTCGGCCGTGGGCATCGCGATGGCCAACCCGCGCTGCCCGGTCGTCTGCCTGACGGGCGACGGCAGCTACCTGATGAACGGCCAGGAGATCACCGTGGCCGCCGAGCTGGGCCTGCCGGTGCTGTACGTCGTGCTGAACGACGGCGCGCTGGGCATGGTCAAGCACGGCCAGCGGCTGGCCGGCGCCGAGCCCATCGGCTTTGAGCTTCCCCGGGTGGACTTCGCGCTGATGGCCAGGGCCATGGGCATCCACGGCCTCGTCGTGCGCTCCGCGGCCGAGCTGGACGCGGTGGACTTCGACGCGCTGCTGGCCCGCCGCGGCCCGACGCTGCTGGATGTGCGCATCGACGGCGAGGAAGTGCCGCCGATGAACCTGCGCATGAAGACGCTGGGGACCGCGCGATGACCCCGGCCATCCGCACGCGCATCTGGGACGAGCAGCCCGAGCCTGCCGACCGCTTCGCCACGCGCGCCGCGCGCTGCCGCGGCTACGACGTCTACAACGACCTGCTGGGCAACGCCCGCTGGGTCGACATGCTGTGGCTGCTGTTCCGCGAGGACGCACCGACACCGCATCAGTCGACGCTGCTGGACGCGCTGGCCGTGGCGCTGGCCAATGCCGGCCCGCGCGACGCCGCCGTGCATGCGTCCATGTGCGCGGGCCTCGGCGGCTCGCCCGCGGCGGCGGCGCTGATGGCCGCGCTGGCCGTGGGCGCCGGCCGGCATGGCGGTGCGCAGGAGGTGGCGGCGGCGATGGGCTGCTGGGCACGCGTGGAGACGCTCGGCGTCGACGCCTGGGCGGCCGCCTGGCGCTCGGCCGCCGCGCCGTCGTCGGCCATCTGGCCGGAGGCCGACCATGCGCCGGGCTTCGAGCCCAACGGTGTCGTGACGGCCGGCATCGTGTGCGACGCGCTGGCGCGGCTGGCCGCGCTGGGCGGCACGCCGCGGCTGGGCTGGCTGGCCGCGCACCGCGCCGCCGTCGAAGCGGCCGTGGGCCTGCCGCTGGCGTTGTCGGGCGTGGCTGCCGCCGCGCTGGCCGACCTGGGCTTCAGCCCCGAGCAGGGCGAGATGCTGCACCTGCTGCTGCGCCTGCCCGGCGCCGCCGCGCATGCGCTGGAGCAGCGCGCCGCCAGCTACAAGGACTTCCCGTTCTTCGCGCTGGAGCTGCAGGACGACCCGCGCCACGTGCTGCTAAAGGAGGCCGCATGACCCCGATCTCCCCGCTGGAACAACACGCCGGCGTGCTGCGCAGCCGCATGGGCGGTGCCTTCGTCGGCGAGCGCGCCGTGTTCCGCGGCCGCGACCTGCATGCCGACCTGGCCGACATGGACTGGCTGGCGCTGTATGTCTTCGGCATCACCGGCCAGCGCTACACGCCGGCCCAGCTGAAGGTGCTGCACGCGATCTGGGTCTACACCAGCTACCCGGATGCGCGCATCTGGAACAACCGCGTCGCCGCACTCGCCGGCAGCGCGCGCAGCTCCGGCAACCTCGGCGTGGCCGCCGCGCTGGCGGTGTCGGAGGCCGAGATCTACGGCCGCGGCATCGACATCCGCGCCGCCACCTTCATCCAGCGCGCAGCGCGCGTGCGGGCCGCGGGCGGCAGCCTGGACGACTGCATCCGCGACGAGCTGAAGCAGCACCGCGCCATCGCCGGCTACGGCCGCCCCATCGCCGCCGGCGACGAGCGCATCGCACCCATGACCCGGCTGCTGGAGCGGGAAGGGCTGGCCGGCGGTGAACACCTGGCGACGGCCCGCGCCGTGGAGCAGCAGCTGCAGGCCGGCCGCTGGCGGCTGAAGATGAACTACGCCGCGATGGCCGCCGCGCTGACGGCCGACATGGGCTTCACGCCGCGCCAGCATTACCAGTTCACGTTCCCCGCGTTCCTGGCCGGCATGCAGCCCTGCTACATCGAGGCCAGTGAGCAGCCGGCGGGCACGCTGCTGCCGCTGGCCTGCGACCACGTCCGCTACGAGGGGCCGGCGGCGCGCGCCTGGCCGGGCGGCCAGGAGGCCCAAAGCCCGACAGCCTCCTAGAACCGGTAGACCAGCTGCAGGTCCAGCGCGCGACCCGCCATCGGCAGGTCCTGCGCCAGCGCCGGGGACACGCTGGGCTCGCGCACGTCGGCGCCGAACAGGTTGCGCGCGGACAGCGCCACGTCCCAGCCCGGCTGGCTGGCCAGGCGCAGCGTGAGGTCGGCGGTCGTGTAGTCGGCGATGGCCGGGCGCGCATCGCCCGGGGCCCGCAGGCGGCCGGCCACGCGCTTGACCTGGCCGGCCAGTGCCCAGCCCTTGCCGAAGCGCCAGTCCGCCCGCGCATAGGCCATGTGGTGCGGGGCCATGCCGGCGTCGGCGCCGCTCGTCTTGTCGGTGGCGCGCTGGTAGGCGTAGTGCGCGGCCAGGCGCAGGTCGCGCGTGGCGTCGACCTGCAGCTCCAGCTCGAAGCCGTGACCGCGCTGCGTGCCGGCGTTGTTGTACTCCGACACGCCGCCGCCCACGCTCGCGGACCGGATGATGTCGGTCATCTCGTAGCGGAAGGCGCTGGCCTGCACCTGCGCCTGCTCGCCCAGCTGCCAGCTGACGGCGGCCTCGGCGGTGCTGATCTTCTCCGGCCGCAGCGACGGGTTGCCGCGGATGACCGGGTTGTTGATGCTGTACTCCTCCGAGAACGACGGCGCGCGGAACGCACGGCCGACCAGCAGCTTGGCCGTCACGTCCAGGCTGGCGTCCCACACCAGCGCGATGCGCGGGTTGGTGGTGCTGCCGAAGTCGCTGTAGTCGTCGTGGCGCAGGCCGGCGGTGAGCGTCCAGTCGGGCGCGAGCCGCCACTCGTCCTGCGCATAGGCGTAGGCGATGCGGCGCTTCTGCGGCGTCGCGAACGACTTGTCGACGGGGAACTCGATGAGCTGCCCGCCGGGCGTGGGCACCGGCATGCCGATCAGCGGGCCTGACTCGATCAGCGTGAAGTTCTTGAACTCCTGCGTGCGGTACATGTCCAGGTCGTCGTGGCCGAGGCCGAAGCGCCACTGGTGCCCGGCCCAGCCGTTGTAGGCGACGACGGCCGATGTGCGCAGCTGGCGCTCCCAGGTGTTGGGCGCGCCCAGCATGCCGTCGGGGAAGCTGCCGCCGAACGCGCCCGGCGGGAACACGCGCAACGCCGTCGGGAACTGGTTGATGAACTGGGAATAGCTGGCCGTGAGGTTGAGCTTGAGCTGCGGCGCCAGCTCGATGTCGGCCAGCGAGGCGCTGGCCATCCAGCGCTGGTTGCGGCCCTTGCCGACCGGGTCCAGCGCGACGCCGGCGCCGGTGCCGGTGCCGACGTTGTCGCGCAACAGGTAGCCCGCGCGCACGCGCAGCGCGCCGTAGCTGCCTTCGACATGCGCATCCACCGCGTCGTAGCCCGTGTTCACCGGCCCCGGGGCAAGGCTGGCGTGCGTGCCGAACGCGGCGTCCAGCGCCGTCTGGCCGTCGACCTGCACGATCTCCTTGAAGCCGTCGGTGCGGCCGGCGCGCAGGTAGGCCGCCACGGCCACGGGGCCGGCGGCACCACCGTACTGCAGCCAGCCGTCGCGGCTGGCGAACGAGCCGGCGCGCAGGCCCAGCTCCAGCCCCGCGATGTCGGCCGGGCCCTTGGTGACGATGTTGATGACGCCGGCATAGGCGTCGGCGCCGTACAGCGCCGAGCCCGGCCCGCGGATGACCTCGATGCGCGCGATGTTGGCCACCGGCAGCCCGGCCCACAGCGTGCCCCGGTTGCCGACGAACATGGTCGTCATCGGCACGCCGTTGTAGAGCACCAGCGTCTGCACGTTGAACTCGCTGTAGATGCCGCGGACGATGTAGAGCGGGTTGTAGCCGCCGTTGTTGCGGCCCACGTGGATGCCGGGCACGGTGGCCAGCACCTGGTCCACGTCGGTGGCGCCCATCAGCGCGATGTCCTGCGCCGTGATGACGGTGGCCACGGCCGGTGCGCGGCGCAGCGACTGCGACGCGCCGGTGGCGAGGCTGATGGTGGTCTTGTCGCCGTAGACCTGGGCGAGCTCCTCCTCCTCGCTGGCGGGCTGGGCCTGGGCAGGCGTCGGCATGCCTGCGCAGCAGGCGCTCCCCAGCATCACCATTGCGACGAACAGTCTCATTGCCAGCTTCTCCGAGGTGGGCGGTGAATGGGCGCGTATTGTGAGGGCGGCGCCGGCGTGTTCCGGCGCTGGCGACGGCGGCCTCGGGCGGCCTGTGAACTCTGCCCGGCCCGCCCCCGCGAGTGCGGGTGTCGCCGCGCCCGCGTGGTGTCCCGGCACGGCACCGGGGAGGGCGCGGGGCCGCCTTCTGCAGCCTGCCGCGCGGCGCGTCGGCGAAGATGGGCGGCGGGCCAATGCTTTGCATAATGCCGCCCACCCCGTCCCGGCTTCACCCCACAGCGTCCTTCACTTGATCGAGCCCGGTTGCCCCAGCCCCGCCACGCGCCGCGCCTTGTTGCGACAGGCCCTGGGCGGTGCCATGGCGCTGGCGGGCCAGGCGGCGCAGGCCGCCGATGCGGGCCGGGCGCTGGTGGTCGTCTACCCCGAGCTGGCCGAGCCGTTCAAGCAGGTCTTCCTGACCATCATCTCGGGCATCGAGGACCGCCTCGGCGGCACCGTGGCCAGCCTGGCCCTGGCCGGCAACGCCAGCCCCGCGCAGGTGGCCGACGACGTGCGCCGGCGCGATGCCAAGGTGCTGATCGGCCTGGGCCGCGGCGGCATGCGCATCGCCGCCGCGCTGGCCGACGAGCTGGCCGTGCTGGTGGGCTGCGTGGTGTCGGTGCAGGAGTCCGAGGCGCGCAGCTTCCCCGTGCACACGCTGGCGCCCGACCCCGCGCTGATGCTGGCCCGGCTGAAGAAGCTGCGCCCCGGCACGCGCCGCGTGCACCTGGTGTACGACCCCAAGCTCAACGGCTGGCTGGCCCGGCTGGCCCGCGATGCCGCGCGCAGCGAAGGCCTGGAGCTGCTGGCGCAGGAGGCTGCCGACCAGGCCGGCGCGCTGCGGCTGTACTCGCAGCTGCTGGCCGCCGCCGACCCGGCGCGCGATGCGCTGTGGCTGCCGCAGGACCCGACGACGGTGGACGACAACGTCGTGCTGTCGCTGGTGCTCAAGGAAGGCTGGAACCGCTCCATCGCGGTGTTCTCCAGCCACGTCGGCCACGTCCGGCGCGGCGCGCTGTTCTCGCTGTACCCCGACAACGTCGAGTTCGGCCGCAGCCTGGCCGCGTCGGCGCAACGCCTGATGGGCAACCCGCGTGCGGTGGCGGCGGGCGTGCTGCCGCTGCGCGACGCGCGGGCCGCCATCAACATCCGCACTGCGGCCCACCTGGGGCTGGACGTCGCCACGGCGCAGTCCGGCTTCGACATGGTCTACCCCTCCAACTGAGATGAGCCTGCCCCTGGACACCCAGCCGCCCAGCAGCATCCTGCGGGATGACGATGTGCTGCCCGCGCCGCCGGTGGCCGCGGGCCGGCCATGGCTGCTGCGCGCCTATGTGCGCTGGCTGCACGAGGCCTCGTTCCGCCGCCACCTCAGCGTGGCCGTCACGGCGGGCGCGCTGGCGCTCGCGCTGCTGATCGCCGCCGTCAATGCCTGGCAGGGCGGCCTGCAGGTGCGCAGCATGCTGCTGGAGCAGGGCGGGCGCGTGGCGGCCAACCTGGCCTCCAACAGCTCGCTGGCGCTGCTGTACGCCGCGGCCGACAACGCCGAGGAGGCCGTGCGCTCGTCGCTGTCCTTCCCCGACGTGATGGGCATCGAGATCCGCGACACGCGCGGCCGGCTGCTGCTGGCGCTGGGCTCGGCGCGCGACCTGCCGCGCTCGGCCACGCCGCCGGTGGCGGCCGCCAGCGACCCCTGGCTGGACGAGGAGACCGAGGACAGCTGGGCGTTCGCCGCGCCGGTCTGGACGCGGCCCGAGCCCACGCCCTTCGATGTGACGATGCGCCCGGCGCAGCTGCTGGGCCATGTGCGCGTCATCCAGAGCAAGGCCACGCTGCACCGCACGCAGACCTCGCTGTTCCTGTCCAACTTCGGCGTCGCGCTGCTGTTCGCGACGCTGTTCCTGTTCGCGATCCGTTTCCTGGCGCTGCGGCTGACGCGGCCGCTGGCGGCGCTGGCGCTGGCGATGGAGAAGGTCGAGCGTGGCGACAGCGACGCCCGCGCGCCGGCCGGTGGCCCGCGCGACATCGCGGCCATGGCGCACACGTTCAACCGCATGATCGCGGCGCTGCAGGAGCGCGAGGCCGAGCTGGCCGCGCACCGCGACCACCTGGAGGAGCTGGTGCGCGAGCGCACGCTGGAGCTCAGCGCGGCGAAGGAGCGCGCCGAGGTGGCCAGCCAGGCCAAGAGCCAGTTCCTCGCGCGCATGAGCCACGAGCTGCGCACGCCGCTGAACGCCGTGATGGGCTATGCGCAGATCCTGAAGATGGACGCCAGCATCACGCCCAAGCAGCGCAACGGGCTGGACATCATCCACAGCAGCGGCCAGCACCTGCTGACGCTGATCGTCGACATCCTGGACCTGTCCCGCATCGAGGCCGGCAAGGCCGAGCTGCGGCTCGCGCCGGTGGACCTGATCGGCCGTCTCCATGCGGTGGCCGACATCGTGCGCGTGATGGCGGTGGACAAGCAGATCGCGCTGGACCTGCAGCTGGACTCGGCGCTGCCCGCCAGCGTGCTGGCCGACGAGAAGCGGCTCAGCCAGATCCTGCTGAACCTGCTGGGCAATGCGGTGAAGTTCACGCACGTGGGCGGCGTCACGCTGCGCGCGACGGCGTTGCGCGGCGCCGAGACGCTGCCGGGTCATGTGATGCTGCGCTTCGAGGTGCAGGACAGCGGCGTCGGCATTGCGGAGGACCAGGTGGAGCGGCTGTTCGAGCCCTTCGAGCAGGCCGGCAACGCCGAGCAGCGGGTCGGCGGCACGGGCCTGGGCCTGGCCATCAGCCGGCAGCTGGTGCGCATGATGGGCGGCGAGATCCGGCTGGAAAGCCGGCTGGAGCAGGGCAGCCGGTTCTGGTTCGACATCAGCGTGCCGGTGCAGGGCCATCCGGGCTGACGACCGGCGCCGTCCTACAAGCGCACGCGGCGGCCGGCAACCCGGCCGCCACCTCCGGCCTACAACCGCCGCCGCGGCATCGGGCGCACAGTGTTTCGCATGCTGTCGTTGCTCCTGCTGGGGAGCCTATGGAGGCCGCCATGTCCCTGTCGAAAGAGAACACGGTCGAGGACGCACTGCCCACCTCCGCCGCTGCACCCGCCGGTACGCCCGCCGCGGCGCAGGCCACGCACCTGCTGCATTTCGAGCCGCTGACGGCCGGCGATGCCGGGCTGGACATTCCCTGCGACCCTTGCGGCCGGGTCGGGCTGGATGCGCTGGGCGACAAGCTGCGCAACGACTACTTCTTCGCCCGCACGCTGATCGGCCGGCTGTTCGCGCGGCCGACCGTGCGCGCCCGGCCCGCGCTGGCGGCGCGAGGCTGAGTCGGTTCCGTCCTACGCCTGGCTGGCGACGCGCCCGACGGGCACCGTCATCGGCGCTGCGCATCATCACGCCCCATGTCCACGCACCCTTCTTCCTCCCTGTTTCCGCTGCATGAGCTGCCGGTGGCGGACGACGTCGTCGACGCCGACCTGGACCTGCGCCTGAGCACGCCGTCCACGGTGGTCGTCAATGCCCGCCTCGAAATGGCCGCGCCGGACGTCGGCGCGCCCGGCAGCATCGAGCTGGCCCTGGTCATCCCGCGCTCGCGCTGCCGCGGTGACCGGCCGCGCCTGGCCGCGCTGCTGGACGCCGCCCGCACCGCGGTGGCCCGCGCCACGCGCGCCGGCACCACCCCGCTGGCCGGCCTGCCGCGCCGCGTCGTCACGCAGGTGGCGGGCCGCCCGCACCTGATTCCGGTCTATCCAGCTTGAGGGCGCGCGCCAGGGGCGCCAGCGTGGGCCCCTGGATCAGCAGCGACAGCAGCACGACGACGAACGCCATGTCGAACAGCCGCCACGCGCCCGGCACGCCGGCGAGCACCGGGTAGGCGGCCAGCACGATGGGCACGCCGCCGCGCAGCCCCGACCAGGCGACAAAGCACTGCGACCGCCAGTCGAACCCCAGCGGTGCCAGGCACAGCACCACCGCCGCGGGCCGGGCCAGCAGCATCAGCCCCGCGGCCACCAGCAGGCCCGGTGCCGCGAAACGCCACACCTCGTGCGGCGTCACCAGCAGGCCCAGCAGCAGGAACAGCGCGGCCTGCGCCATCCAGGTGTAGCCGTTCAGGCCGGGCAGGCTCAGCCGGGCGATGCGGTCGGCGCGGTGGCGCACCAGCAGGCCGGCCAGGTAGACGGCCAGGAAGCCCGAGCCGCCGCAGCGGTTGGTGACGGCGAACAGCAGCAGCCCCAGCGCGGCCATCAGCAGCGCGGCCAGGCCGTCATGGTCGTCGGTGATGGGCAGCCGGCCCAGCCAGGCCGCAAACACCAGCCCGCCCCCCAGCCCGAACGCCAGCCCCAGGCCCAGCTGCTCCGCCAGCAGCGGCGCGAGCACCTGCACGCCGGACGTGCCGGGCGAGCCCATCCAGGCGATGAGCCCGACCGTCAGCACCATCGCCAGCGGGTCGTTGACGGCCGATTCCACCTCGATGGTGGCGGCCAGCCGCTCGTCCAGCTTCAGCCGGCTGGCGCTGAACTGCGCGAACACGGCGGACGCGTCGGTGGACGACACGGCGGCGCCCAGCAGCAGGCCCTGCGCCCAGGGCACCGCCAGCACGTGGTGCGCGATGACGGCGACGCCGCCGGCGGTCGCCGCGATGCCCAGCGTCGCCAGCAGGCCGGCGGGCAGCAGCCCGTCGCGCACCTGGCGCCAGCGCGTGCGCAGCCCGCCGTCGAACAGGATCAGCGCCAGCGCGAGGTTGCCCACGTGCACGGCGGCGGCATGGTTGTCGAACGGCAGGCCCAGCGGGCCGTCCACGCCGGCCAGCATGCCGACGACGAGGAACACCAGCAGGTGCGACAGCCCGAAGCGGTGGGTGTACAGCGCGCCGGCGATGGCGATGACCACCAGCGCGGCGAGCGCGGCTGTCAGCAGGTCGGCGGCTCCGCCGTGCGGCATGGGTCAGCCGGCCGCCGGTTGGGTGCGCTGGCCGGGCGACGGCCGCAGCGGTGTGGCCGCCGCGGCGTCGGCGGCGGGCTGCAGCGTGGCGCCGACGAGGTTGACGGTCTGCGTCTGGAACGCGATCTGGATGCCGCGCTGCTGCAGCGCCCGCATCAGCGCGAGGTTGAGCGCCTGCTGGCGGTCCATGTAGACGTCGTAGCTCGGGTCCTTCACGCGGTAGACCACCTCGAAGTTCAGCGACGCCTGGCCGAAGCCCTTGAAGTGGGCGCGGGCCAGTTCCAGCAGCGGATCGGCCTCCACCAGCGACTTGACCAGCGGCGGGATGGCCGCCACCTCGTCCGGGCTGGCGTCCGTCGTGATGCCGAAGGCCAGCAGCACCCGTCGCGTCTGCAGCCGCTTGAAGTTGGCGACCGTGCGCTTGAGCAGCTCCGCGTTGGACATGACGATCTGCTCGCCGCCCAGCGCGCGGATGCGCGTCGTCTTCAGGCCCACGCGCTCGACGGTGCCCGTCACGTCGCCCACCGTGATGGAGTCGCCCACCTCGAACGGCTTGTCCACCGCGATGGCCAGCGATGCGAACAGGTCGCCCAGGATGTTCTGCACCGCCAGCGCCACGGCGATGCCGCCGATGCCCAGGCTGGCGACGAAGGCCGTGATGTTGACGCCCAGGTTGGACAGCACGGCCAGCAGCACCACCACCCACAGCGCGCCGCGCAGCCCCCAGCCCAGCAGCGTGGCCGAGGCCGACAGCGCGCCGTTGCTCGCGCCATGGCGCTGCTGCTGCGCCTCCAGCACCAGCGCGACGGCCTGCTGGCCCCACAGGCCCAGCTGCAGCGCCACGATGGCGAACCACAGCTGCGCCACGCGACCGTGCCAGCGGTCGTCCAGCGGCAGCAGGCTCAGCGTCACCAGCAGGCCCACGACCCAGATCAGCAGCGGGCTGGTGCGGTCCAGCACGCGCACCAGGCCGTCGTCCACCGTCGTGCGCGTGCGCTGGGACACCACGCGCAGCCGCTGCACGGCCAGCCTGAGCACCGTGCGGATCAGCACGATGGTGACGATGCCGGCCAGCACCGCCGGCACGGCGTCGCCCCAGTCCACGTCCGGCAGGGAGCGGGCAAGGCGGTGGAGAAAGTCATTCCAGGTCATCGCGGCGGTCGAAGTTCACTCCGCAGCGACGGTAGTCGGCGCGGTCGCGGCCGTCTGTCAGCCGGTGGCGGGTCGGCCCTGTGGGCCTGGGCTGACAGCGCCGCGCACGCGGTCCCGCAGCCGCAGGCCCGGTCGCTCCACGGCGTGATGCAGCACGGCGCCGGCGGCGAGGATGGCTGCCGCCTGCACGGCGAACAGCGCCAGGCCCTGGACCGGCAGCGCGGGTGCCAGCCAGGTGTGCACCGCGTGCATGACGAGCTTGTGGCTGAGGTACAGGCTGTACGACGCCGCGGCCAGCCAGCCCGCGCCCGGTACCGCCCGGCGCCCCAGCCAGCCGCGCGGCGCCGTGGCCGACAGCACCAGAAGCCCGAAGCCCAGCGACAGCAGCGGCCAGCCGATGGCGTTGGCCAGCAGCCCGGTGCGGTCGCGGAACAGCCCCATCGCGATGCCCGCTGCGGCCAGGCCCAGCAGGAGCAGCACCGTGGAACGCGCCTGCAGCCGCGCCCACAGCGCCGGCCGGTAGACGCACAGCGCAGCCAGCGCGACGCCCATCAGCAGGCCGTCCAGCCGCATCCAGGTCGGGTAGTAGATGTCCTCGATGAACCAGTTGCGCGCCGGCTGCAGCGCCTCGTCGTGCAGCCAGACGCCGGCTCGCAGCGCGATGCCCAGCGCCACCAGCGCCACGCACAGCGCGGCGAAGCGGGCGGCGGACGGGCGGCGCGTCATCGCCCACGCGACGGCGGGGAACAGCAGGTAGAAGTGCTCCTCCACGCACAGCGACCAGGCATGCGAGAAGGCCTGGTGCTGCGAGTAGTCGATGAGCAGGTTCAGCGTGAACGTGGCGAACTGCCACCACGGCGCCAGCCCCGGCGCCTCGCGCAGCGCGGGGAAGGCCACGTAGACGGCCAGCACGACGGCGAAGGCCGGCAGGATGCGCCAGGCCCGGCGCCAGTAGAAGTCGCGCAGTCGCAGCGGCTCTCCGCGCCTGAGCGAGCGCAGCAGCTGCGAGCCGATCAGGAAGCCGCTGAGCACGAAGAAGATGTCCACGCCCATCCAGCCGAAGCGCGACAGCCACGCGAAGTCCGGCCCCAGGCCGCCGACGAGGAAGGAATGGAACAGCATCACCCAGACGATGGCGATGCTGCGCAGCAGGTCTAAGCCTGGAAGACGGTTCATGGATGGGTGGGTCACGTGGTTTTCGGGCCGAGCGCCGGGCCGCCCCAAGCCGGCCCGCCATGGCGATGTGCGCGCGGCTCGATGCCGCGCGCATCGCCGTCCCCTCGGGGGACCGCTCAGTTTTGCCGCGTTCAGCAGGCAAGACTGAGCGAGGGGCTCTTGATTCAGGCCGCGAGCAGCTGCCTGAGCACGAACGGCAGGATGCCGCCGTGGAAGTAGTAGTCCACCTCGATGGCCGTGTCGATGCGCAGCGTCAGCGGCACGACCTGCGTCGAGCCGTCGGGCCGCGTGAGGGTCATCTGCGCATCGCCCTGCGGCTTGATCTCGTCGGCCAGCCGGATGTCGACGGTCTCGGCGCCGGTCAGCCCCAGCGTCTCCCAGCTCGTGCCGGCCTTGAACTGCAGCGGCAGCACGCCCATGCCGATCAGGTTGCTGCGGTGGATGCGCTCGAAGCTCTTGGCGATGACCGCCTTGATGCCCAGCAGCTGCGTGCCCTTGGCCGCCCAGTCGCGGCTGGAGCCGGTGCCGTACTCCTCGCCGGCGAAGATGACGGTGGGCGTGCCCTCGGCGATGTAGGCCATCGCGGCGTCATAGATCGTGGTCTTCACGCCGTTCTTCAGCGTGTAGCCGCCTTCCACGCGTGAGCCGTCCTCGCGTGGGGGCAGCATCAGGTTCTTCACGCGCACGTTGGCGAAGGTGCCACGCATCATCACGTCGTGGTTGCCGCGGCGCGCGCCGTAGGAGTTGAAGTCGGCCTTCGACACGCCGTTGGCGAGCAGGAATTCGCCGGCCGGCGTCGTCTCCTTGAACGAGCCGGCGGGGCTGATGTGGTCGGTGGTGATGGAGTCGCCGAACAGCGCCATGACCTTGGCGCCCTTGACGCCTGCCACCAGTGCCGGCGGCGTCATCGCAAAGTCTGCGAAGAACGGCGGTTCGGCGATGTAGGTGCTTTTGGGCCAGTCGTAGACCTGGCCCTTGACGCCCTTGATCGCATCCCACAGCTTGCCCGGCTTCTTGGCGACCTGGTCGTAGTTGGCCTTGAAGGCCTTGGGGTCCATCGCATGCTTCATCAGCGCGTAGACCTCGTCGCTGCTGGGCCAGATGTCGCCCAGGAACACCGGCTGGCCCTTCTTGCCGTGGCCGACCGGCTGCGTCATCAGGTCCTGCCTCACGTTGCCGGCGATCGCGTAGGCCACCACCAGCGGCGGGCTGGCAAGGAAGTTGGCCTTCAGATTGGGGTGGATGCGCGCCTCGAAGTTGCGGTTGCCCGACAGCACGGCGGCACAGACGAGGTCGTTGTCCTGGATGACGCGGTTCAGCTCCGGCGTCAGGTCGCCCGCGTTGCCGATGCAGGTGGTGCAGCCGTAGGCCGCCACCGTGAAGCCCAGCTTCTCCAGGTAGGGCAGCAGGCCGGCCTTCTGCAGGTATTCGGTGACGATGCGCGAGCCGGGGGCCAGCGACGTCTTGATGTGCGGCGCCACGGTGAGCCCGGCCTCCACCGCCTTCTTGGCCAGCAGTCCGGCGGCCAGCAGCACGCCGGGGTTGCTGGTGTTGGTGCAGGACGTGATGGCGGCAATCAGCACGTCGCCGTTCTTCACCGGGATGCCCGAGTCGGTGACGAAGGGCTGGTCCAGTTTCTCGGCCGGCTGGTTGAAGCCGTTCTCGGCCACCGGCTTGCTGAACAGCTCGCCGAACTGCCGCGACAGGTGCGTGATCTCGATGCGGTCCTGCGGGCGCTTGGGGCCCGCCAGGCTGGGCGCCACGGTCCCCAGGTCCAGCGTGACGACGGACGTGAAGTCGATGTCGCCGGCGCGTGGCACGCCGAACAGCCCCTGCGCGCGCCAGTAGGCCTCGAAGGCCTCGATCTCGGCCTTGCTGCGGCCGGTGCCCCGGAAGTAGTCCACCGTCTTGGCGTCGACCGGGAAGAAGCCCATCGTCGCGCCGTACTCGGGCGCCATGTTGGCGATGGTCGCGCGGTCGGGCACCGACAGGCTCTCCGTGCCCTCGCCGAAGAACTCGACGAACTTGCCCACGACCTTGTGCTTGCGCAGCATCTCGGTGACGGTCAGCACCAGGTCGGTGGCCGTCACGCCCTCGCGCAGCTTGCCGGTGAACTCGAAGCCGACGACGTCGGGCGTCAGGAAATACACCGGCTGGCCCAGCATGCCGGCCTCGGCCTCGATGCCGCCCACACCCCAGCCGACGACGCCGATGCCGTTGATCATCGTCGTGTGGCTGTCGGTGCCCACGAGGCTGTCGGGGTAGTACACCTTGTCCCGGCCCTTGTGCACGCCGCGCGCCAGGTACTCCAGGTTCACCTGGTGCACGATGCCGAAGCCCGGCGGCACGACGCCGAAGGTGTCGAAGGCCT
>JAYSCT010000013.1:0-51491 GCA_041914785.1 Roseateles sp. | reverse complement strand
CGTCTTCCATGCCGATCTCGATGCCCACGCCGACGAACTTGCCGGAGGTGCCTTCGCGGAACTCCTTGAAGCTCTTCTTGTCGAAGAACTGGGAATGGGGGTCCAGGCCGGACACCATGCCGCTGATGGCGTCGTTGATGAGCTTCTTCTCGTCGACCTGCTCGACGTATTCCGCCTTCACGAGGCCGAAGACGGCCGCGAGCTGCTGCATTTCGTCCAGCGGCAGCGGGGAGAGGCTGCTGCGCGCGTTGGCCTGCAGCTGCATCGTGGTGAGGGCGCCAGCGACGGCACCGAGGGCAACCCAACCCGCGACTTTCAATTTGGAGCTCATGAAGCCGAGTCCTCTATCAACTTGATCCTGTCGAAACAGCTTGACAGGTGGGCCGAGTGTAGCCCTGGGGGTGGCCGGCTATCCTCGATTTACCCGACAGAAACCCTTCAGTTCGTCGCTGCCAGTGACGGATTGCGCGGGGGTTACGAATGCATCCGGAGGTGTCGGAAGTCAGGGCTGGCGCGCTCACCAGCAGCGCAGCTTCTGGCCCGCCAGCGCGCAGGTGGACAGCGGCTGGCCCAGCGTGTCGTAGGCCTCCAGCCGCCAGCCCTGCGGCGTCGCGCTGAGCAGCGTGAAGCCGAAGTCGGCATGGGCGTGGAAGGTTTCCGGCCGTGCACCCCGCAGCGGCTCCAGCATGAGCGCGGCCGCGGCGTCCAGGCGCCCGGAGGCGGCTGACCCGCCGTTGCCGATCACCAGGCTGGCCGGCTGGTTGGACGCGAAGCCCATCGTCTGGTGGATGTGCAGGTGGCCATGCAGCGTGGCCTGCACACCCGGCGGCAGCAGCCGCGGGCCGAAGACGTCCTGCAGCAGCGGCGTGAGGCCGGAGCGCACGAGGCCCGGGCGGCCCGTCGGGCTGGGGTTGAAGGCCAGGCTGGGGTGGTGGCTGAGGAACAGGCTCTGCACGCGCTGCCCGGCGAGCTTGGCGACGTCGTCCAGCTGCTGGCGCCAGCGCGTCCAGGCGGGCGAGCCCGGTGGCGGCGCGGCGCTGCCGACCTCGGCGGAGTCGAACACGATGAGCTGGCTGCGCGGCGACAGCGGCACCGCGAACGGGGCCGTGAAGTCGCCGTCGTTCACGCGTCCGGCGGCGTCCGGCTCGCAGGCGCGGGCGGGGCCAGGCTGGGCGTCGAGGTAGCGCAGCCAGCCCTGGCCGGCGCGCGCGCAGGCCTCGTGGTTGCCGCGCACGAACACCCAGGGGGCGGCGGCCAGCAGCGCCTGCGCGGGCGCGAAGAAGTCGGCCTGCCAGGCGTCGTCGCCATAGCCCCAGGGGCTGTTCGCGCAGCCCGCCATGCCGGCGGGGCAGGGGCTTTCGCGGTAGTGGTAGTCGCCGACGTGGATGACCAGGTCGGGTTGCAGCGCCAGCGCCCGCGCCAGCAGGCGAGGGAAGGGCCAGCGGAAGCCGTCGTTGCAGGCCTGGAAGTCGCGCTCCGAGGCCTTCAGCCGGCAGCCCGTGTCGCCCATGACGACGATGCGCCGCAGCTCGGCCGCGGGCGCGCCGAGCGTGATGCCGCCCACGCGCACGCTGGCGGCGCCCTCCGGCCACGGCGCCTCGCAGGCGCGCAGCGTGAAGCGGGTGGGCTTGGCCTGCGGCTGCTTGTTGCCCGCGGGCGGTGCCAGCTCGGCGGGGGCACTGCGCTCTGCCATCGTGGCGCTGCCACCGTCCCAGCTGAGCGCGGGGCAGGCGTCGCCCGTCAGCGCGCGCACCGCCCAGCCGCCGCCCGTCACGGCCTGTACCCAGGCCTGCTGCAGCCCCGCCGGGGCCGCAGGCGGCGGAGCCGGTGGCAGCGGCGGCGCGCTGCAGCCGGCGAGGGCAAGCAGCGAGGCCGTCAGCGTGAAACGCGCGCGATGAATCATGTGTCGATCAACTGTGTGAGCGGCGCAAGATTAGCGCCCTGGCGGCGTTGGCGTGCCGGTAGATTGCCGGCCGATGCCCACTTTGCCGCCCGCCATGTCCGCCGTTCCTTTTTCCGCCCTGCTCGTCCTGGCCCTGTCGTCATCGGGGCATGCCGCGCAGATCGGCACCATCCCGCCGGCCCAGCCCCTGACGGCCGAGCGCGTGGCCGCGCTGCCGGCTGCCGACCGCGCGGCCTGGGCCGGCTACCTGGCCCGCTCGGACGCCCAGCGCGCCGCCGACCGTGCCGCGCTGGCCGCCGAGCGCCGCGGCCTGGCCCAGCTGCCGGCGCCGGCTGCCAGCGGCAACGGCGAGGCGACCATGCCGCTGGACAAGCCGGCGGCCTGGTATGCCGGCGACGAGGCGCGGGGGGTAGCGCGCAACATCCTCAGCTTCCAGACGCCCGCCGGCGGCTGGGGCAAGAACCAGCCGCGCAACACGGCACCGCGTCAGCCCGGCCAGCACTGGGTGGCCGACAGCAACCCCAAGGCGCCGTCGCCGGGCGACTTCGACAAGCCCGACGCGTGGAGCTACGTGGGCACCATCGACAACGACGCGACGACCACCGAGATCCGCTTCCTGGCCCGCATGGCGGCCGCCCATCCCGGCGAGGCCGGCGCCGCCTACCGGCAGGCCGCCGAGCGTGGGCTGCGCTACCTGCTGGCCGCCCAGTTTCCCAATGGCGGGTGGCCACAGGTGTGGCCGCTGCAGGGCGGCTACCACGACACCATCACGCTGAACGACAACGCGATGGTGGACGTGGCCGAGCTGGCGGGCACGGCCGCGCGCGGCGAGGCGGACTTCGCCTTCTTGCCGGCCGCGCTGCGCGCCGAGCTGGCGGCGGCCGAGGCGAAGGCCGTGCAGCTGCTGCTGGCGATGCAGATCCGCATCGACGGCAGGCCCGCGCTGTGGGCGCAGCAGCACGACGCGCTGACGCTGGCGCCCGCGTCGGCGCGCAACTACGAGCCGCCCGCGCTGAGCAGCGGCGAGAGCGCGCGCGTGCTGGCCTACCTGATGAGCCTGCCGCGGCCCACGCCGGCCGTCGTCGACGCGGTCCATGGCGGCGTGGCGATGCTGAAGCAGCTGGCCGTGCGCGACCGCGCCTGGGTGATGGTGGACGCGGTGCAGGGCAAGCGGCTCGTCGAGCAGCCGGGCGCCGGGCCGCTGTGGTCGCGCTACTACGACGCGGTGACGCTCAAGCCCGTGTTCGGCGACCGGGACAAGACGCTGCATGACGACGTGCACGACATCAGCGCCGAGCGCCGGCGCGGCTACGCGTGGTGGGGCAGCTGGCCGGCCAGCACGCTGGCCGCCTACGACGCCTGGGCCGCGGCCCGCACAGGCCGGCCGTAACATGGACGTCAGCCCCGCGCTGCGTTGTCCATGCCCGTCCAGAGAAAGATCCGCCAATTCCAACGCCTGCTGATTGCCGGCAACCTGATCGTGCTGGCGCTGCTGGCCGGCACCACGCTGCTGGCGATGCGCAGCAGCCGCGACGCCCACACCGCACGGGCGCGCCAGTCGGTCGAGAACCTGGCGCGCTCGCTGAGCCAGAGCGTGGGCGCCGACATCCGCCAGATCGACAGCACGCTGGCCTCCATCATCCAGGAGCTGGACCGCCTGCACCCCGGCGGCCCGCTGGACGCCGGCGCGGCGCGCGCCATCCTCCAAGGCCGGCGCCTGCTGCTGCCCGAGGTGGACGGCATCCGCATCACCGACGCCGACGGCCGGGTGCTGACCAGCGACACGGCCGCGCCGGTGACGGTCGGCGACCGGCCGTATTTCGCGCAGGCCCGCGAGCGGCCGGACGCGCTCGCGCTGTCGGAGCCGCTGCTCAGCCGCGTCACCGGCCGCTGGAGCCTGGTGCTGGCCCGCGCCTGGCGCGGCAGCGACGGGCGCTTCCTGGGCGTGGTGTACGCGGTGCTGTCAGCCGAGCATTTCATCGACCGCTTCGAGGCCGTGGCGCGCGGCACGCGCGGCGCGGTGGCGCTGCGTACCGACGGGCTCAACCTCGTGGCCCGCTACGTGCCCGGCGCCACCGACCGGCTGGCCGGCATCGGCAGCAACAAGGTGTCGGCCGAGTTGGCCGATGTGCTGACGCATCGCCGCGAGAGCGGCTTCTACATCACCCGCACGGCGCTGGACGGCGTCGAGCGCGCGTCGGCCTACCAGCGCGTGGCCGGCCATCCGCTGACCGTGCTGGTGGGCCTGGACACCGACGACTTCTACCGCCCCTGGCGCCGCGAGGCGCTGCAGCTGGGGCTGCTGAGCGCGCTGCTGGGGCTGATGGTGGCGACGCTGTCGGGCATGGTGCTGCTGCGCCAGCGCGAGCTGCTGCGCGCGCAGGCGGCGTCGGCCCAGCTGGCCGCCGAGCAGCACGCCATGCTGGACAACGAGATCGTCGGCATCGCCAAGGCCGTGGACCGCCGCACCGTCTGGCACAACCGCGCGCTGGCGCGCATGCTGGGCTGCGGGCCCGGCGAGATGGTCGGGTGGCCCACGCGCGAGGTCTATGCCGACGAGGCCGATTACCGCCGTGTCGGCCAGGCCTATGCCGAGCTGACCGAGGGCCGGCAGTACCGCACCGAGGTGCAGATGCGGCGCCGGGACGGCAGCCTGGTGTGGGTGGACCTCAGCGGTGTGCGGTTGCCCAACGGGGAGTCCATGTGGGTCATGGTGGACATCTCGCGCGTGAAGGCCAGCGAGGCCGATGCCCAGCACCGCGCGGGCCATGACGCGCTGACCGGGCTGCCCAACCGCAGCCAGCTGGAGCCGGCCATCGCCGGCGCGATCCGCCAAGCGCGCCAGGCCGGCAGCAAGCTGGCCGTGGCCTTCATCGACCTGGACGGCTTCAAGGCCATCAACGACGAGCTGGGCCACGAGGCCGGCGACGCGCTGCTGCGCGAGATCGCCGGCCGCATCGCGCAGGGCATACGGGCCGGGGACTTGGCCGCGCGGCTGGGCGGCGACGAGTTCGTCATCGTGCTGGGCGGCGTGAACCGGCGCGACGACGTGGAGCCGGTGCTGGCGCGCATGCTGCAGTCGCTGGAGGCGCCGTTCCAGCTGCCGGGCGGCGGCCACTGCGCGGTGGGCGCCAGCGTGGGCGTGGCGCTGTGGCCCGACGACGGCCGCCAGGCCGACGAACTGATGGCCCGCGCCGACGAGGCCATGTATGCCGCCAAGCGCGGCGGCAAGCACCGCATCGAGTTCAGCTCGACGGCCTGAACGCCGGGCGCCGCGGGGCGGCCGCGGACGTCAGGCCTGCGTGTACGCCGTCTTCACGGTCGTGTAGAACTCGGCGGCGTGGCGACCCTGCTCGCGCGGGCCGTAGCTGCTGCCCTTGCGGCCGCCGAAGGGCACGTGATAGTCCACGCCCGCCGTCGGCAGGTTGACCATCACCATGCCGGCCTGCGAGTGGCGCTTGAAGTGGGTGGCGTGCTTCAGCGATGTTGTCGCGATGCCGGCGGCCAGGCCGAACGGCGTGTCGTTGGCAAGCTGCAGCGCGTGCTCGTAGTCGCGGGCGCGCAGCACGCTGACGACCGGGCCGAACACTTCCTCGCGGTTGATGCGCATCTCCGGCGTCGTGTCGGTGATGAGGGCCGGCGTCAGGTAGAAGCCCGGCGCGCCGTCGGCGTTCGTCTCGATGCGCTCGCCGCCTTGCGCCAGCGTGCCGCCTTCACCCTTCGCGACGCCGATGTAGTCGACGTCCTGGCCCAGCTGGCTGGCATCGACGACGGGGCCGATGTCCGTGCCGGCCTTGCGGGCGTCGTCGACCTTCAGCGTCTTCATCTTCTCGACCATCGCGGCGATGAAGCGGTCGTGGATGCCGTCGGTGACGATGAGGCGGCTGGACGCCGTGCAGCGCTGGCCGGTGGAGAAGAAGCCGCTGTTGACGGCGGCATTCACCGCGACGCCCAGGTCGGCGTCGTCCAGCACGATCATGGGGTTCTTGCCACCCATCTCCAGCTGGAACTTGGCCATGCGGGACACGCAGGCGGCGGCGACCTTCTGGCCGGTGGCGACCGAGCCGGTGAAGCTGATGGCCGCCACGCGTGGGTCGTGCAGCAGGCGCTCGCCGACCACCGAGCCACGGCCCATGACAAGGTTGAACACGCCCGCCGGCAGGCCCGCGCGCGACAGGATCTCCGCCAGCGCCCAGGCCGAGCCCGGCACGAGATCGGCCGGCTTGAAGACGACGCAGTTGCCCCAGGCCAGGGCCGGCGCGATCTTCCAGGCCGGGATGGCGATGGGGAAGTTCCACGGCGTGATGAGGCCGACGACGCCGACCGCTTCCCGCGTGATCTCGACGCCGACGCCCGGGCGCACCGAGGGCATGGTCTCGCCACCCGGGCGCAGCGCCTCGCCGGCAAAGAACTTGAAGATGTTGCCGGCGCGCTGGACCTCGCCGATGGCTTCTGGCAGCGTCTTGCCTTCCTCGCGGGCCAGCAGGTCGCCCAGTTCGGCGCGGCGGGCCAGGATCTCGGTGCCGACGGCGTCGAGGATGTCAAAGCGCTGCTGCGGCGTCGACAGGCTCCAGGCCGGGAACGCGGCCGTGGCGGCCGCGATGGCGAGGTCGGCCTGCGCGGCGTCGGCCTGGGCGTACTCGCCGATCAGGTCGCGCGTGTCGGACGGGTTGATGTTGCGCGAGACGGCGTGGCCGTCGAGCCATTCGCCGTTGATGAGGTTCTTGAACATCGGTACTGCTTTCGGTTCAACGGTCCAGTGCGGGCCGCTTGGGGTTGAAGGTCCAGCCGGGGATCAGGTATTGCATCGCGATCGCATCATCGCGCGCGCCGAGACCCTGCTGCTGGTAGAGCGCATGCGCCTTCTCGACTTCCGCCATGTCCAGCTCGACGCCCAGTCCCGGCTTCGTCGGCACGGTGACATGGCCGCCGACGATCTGCAGCGGCTCCTTCGTCAGCCGCTGGCCGTCCTGCCAGATCCAGTGCGTGTCGATGGCCGTGACCTTGCCCGGCGCGGCGGCGCCGACATGCGTGAACATCGCCAGCGACACGTCGAAGTGGTTGTTGGAGTGGCTGCCCCAGGTCAGGCCCCAGTCGCGGCAGGTCTGCGCGACGCGCACGGAGCCGGCCATGGTCCAGAAATGCGGGTCGGCCAGCGGGATGTCCACGCTCTGCAGCGACAGCGCGTGCGTGAGCTGGCGCCAGTCGGTGGCGACCATGTTGGTGGCCGTCGGCAGGCCGGTGGCGCGCCGGAACTCGGCCATGACCTCGCGGCCCGAGAAGCCGTCTTCGGCGCCGCAGGGGTCTTCGGCGTAGGCGACGACGCCGCGCATCTGCTGGCCCAGGCGGATGGCATCCTTCAGCAGCCAGCCGCCGTTGGGGTCCAGCGTCACGCGGGCGTCGGGGAAGCGCTCGTGCAGCGCGCGCACGGCCTCGACCTCCTCGTCGCCGCGCAGCACGCCGCCCTTGAGCTTGAAGTCGTTGAAGCCGTAGCGCTCGCGCGCCGCCTCGGCGAGCTTGACGATGGCCTCGGGCGTCAGCGCGACCTCGTGGCGCAGGCGGAACCAGTCGTTGTCGGCACCGGGTTCCGAGTGGTAGGGCAGGTCGGTCTTGTGGCGGTCACCGACGTAGAACAGATAGCCCAGCATCTCCACCGACTCGCGCTGCTGGCCTTCGCCGAGCAGCGCCGCGACCGGCACGCCCAGGTGCTGGCCCAGCAGGTCCAGCATGGCCGACTCGATGGCCGTGATGGCGTGGATGGTGGTGCGCAGGTCGAAGGTCTGCAGGCCGCGGCCGCCGGCGTCGCGGTCGGCGAAGGTCTGCTGGATCTTCTGCAGCAGGCCCTGGTGGGCGGCGATGGGCTGGCCGACGACCAGGCTGCGCGCGTCCTCCAGCGTCTGGCGGATCTTCTCGCCGCCGGGCACCTCGCCGACGCCGGTGTTGCCGGCGCTGTCGGTCAGGATCAGCAGGTTGCGCGTGAAGAACGGCGCATGCGCGCCGCTGAGGTTGAGCAGCATGCCGTCACGCCCGGCGACCGGGATGACACGCAGCGCTTGGATGACGGGGGTGGAACTGCTCATGGGGAAGTTCAGTCTGCGGTGATCTTGCGGTCCGTGATCACCTTCTTCCAGCGCTCGAACTCGGCGGCCTGGAACACGGTGAACTGCTCGGGCGTGTTGGCGACGATCTCGAAGCCTTGTTCGACGAGCTTGGGCTTCACGTCCGGCGCATTCAGTGCGGCGACGACGCCGGCGTGCAGCTTGGCCTTGATGTCGGCGGGCAGGCCCTTGGGCGCCGCCACGGCCTGCCAGGAGTAGACCTGCACGCCCTTGATGCCCAGTTCGTCCAGCGTCGGCGCCTCGGGCTGCACCGGCGAGCGTTTGGCACTCGTGATGCCCAGCGCGCGCAGCTTGCCGGCCTTGATCTGCGGCAGCGCGGTGTTGATGTTCATGAAGCTGGCGTCCACCTGGTTGCCCAGCAGATCGGTCATCACGGGGCCGCCGCCCTTGTAGGGAATGTGCAGGCCCGAGGTGCCGGTCTGCTGCCAGAAGAGTTCGGCGGTGATGTGGTCGCTGCTGCCGTTGCCGGAGGTGCCGAAGCTCATCTTGTCGGGGTGGGTCTTCATGAAGGCCAGCACGTCGGCCATCGTCCTGTGCGGCGACGCGGCCGGCACGACGAGCACATTGGGCGCCTGCACGGCGACGCTGATGTAGTCCAGGTCCTTGGTCGGGTCGTAGCCGATGTTCTTCATCAGGTGCGGGCCGATGACCAGCGGGCCCAGCGACGTGACGAGCACCGTGTAGCCGTCCGGGGCCGCACGCTTCACGGCCACCGTGCCGATGGTGCCGCCGGCACCCCCGCGGTTGTCGACGACGAAGCTGCCGCCCAGCTTCTCCTGCAGCTTCACGCTCAGCATGCGGGCGATGGCATCGGTGGAGCCGCCGGGCGGGAAGGGCACCAGCAGCGTCACGGGTTTGGCCGGCCACGCCTGGGCCAGCACGGCGCCCGTGGCAGCGAGGCTCAGCAGCACGGAGGTCAGCAGTCGCTTCATCGTCTTGTCTCCTGCGGTGTTGTTCTGGACGGCGCGAAGTTATTGCGGGCCCAGCTTCGCGATCAGCGCGCCGAGGGCGTCGACCTCGGCCGGCAGCAGGTCGCTCAGCGGCGGGCGCACCGGGCCGGCGCTGTGGCCCACCAGCGTGGCACCGGCCTTCACGATGGACACGGCGTAGCCCTCGGCCTTGTTGCGGATGGCGATGTAGGGCAGGAAGAAGTCGCGGATCAGCTGGTCGGTCGTGGCCGTGTCGCCGGCGGCGTGCGCCCTGTAGAACGCCATCGCGGTCTTCGGGATGAAGTTGAAGACGGCGGACGAGTACACCGGGCAGCCCATCGCCTTGTAGGCACCGGCGAACACCTCGGCCGTGGGCAGGCCGCCGAGATACGCGAAGCGGTTGCCCAGCGTCTGGCGGATGGCGACGAACTTCTCGATGTCGCCCAGGCCGTCCTTGAAGCCGATCAGGTTGGGGCAGCGGTCGGCCAGGATCTGCAGCGATTGCGGCGTCAGCTTGCAGGCGCCGCGGTTGTAGACGACGACGCCGAACGTCACGCTCTTGCAGACGGCTTCGACGTGGGCGATGAGGCCTTGCTGGCTGGCTTCGGTCAGGTAGTGCGGCAGCAGCAGGATGCCTTGCGCGCCCAGCCGCTCGGCCTCCTGCGCGTACTGGATGGCGACGCGCGTGCCGCCGCCGGCGCCGGCCAGGATGGGCGTGCGGCCGCGGCAGGTGTCCAGCGCCACCTGGATGACGTCGCGGTACTCGCCGGGCTCCAGCGAGAAGAACTCGCCGGTGCCGCCGGCCGCGAACAGCGCCGACGCGCCGTAGGGCTGCAGCCACTCCAGCCGCTCGGCATAGGCGGTGGGCGCGAAGTTCAGCTCGGCGTCGAAGTCGGTCAGCGGGAAGGACAGCAGGCCGGCTTCGAGAACGGCTTTGAGCTCTTGGGGTGACATGGGCGGGTCTCTGTGGGGCGTTGGGGTGATGAGGCGATCTGCGCGACCGTCACGCGCAGCAAGGCATGTTGTAGGTCATCGTACAACTTGCGTCAAATCGAGCGGGATGCGTGGAAACCCGCGATCCCACGGCTTTACGTCAGGTCGTGCTGGGCGCGGCGCCGGCGCTCGCGGCTGTTGCTCAGGTGCGTGCGCATGGCGGCGCGCGCCGACTCGGCATCCTGGCCGGCGATGGCGTCCAGGATGTTTTCGTGCTCCTGGTTCACGCGGCGCATGTAAGCCTGGCGCTCCGCGCTCATCTCGGCCGCTAGTTCCAGCCGGGCGCGCGGGATGATCTGGGCCCCCAGCGTGGCCATCAGCTCCGCGAAGTGGGTGTTCTGCGTCGCGCGCGCAATCTCCAGATGGAACTGGAAGTCGGCCGCCACCGAGTCCTGGCCGGCCTCGACGGCAGCGATCACCGCGTCCAGCGCACCGCGTAGCGCGGAGAGGTTGGCGTCGGTGCGGCGCAGCGCGGCCAGGCCGGCCGCCTCGGTCTCCAGGCCGATGCGCAGCTCCAGCACGGCGATGACGTCCTGCAGCGTGCTGAACTGCTCCGGCGTGATCTTGAACGACGGTCCGTCGCCGGGGCCCAGCACGAAGGTGCCGATGCCGTGGCGCGTCTCGACGAGGCCGGCTGCCTGCAGCTTGGAAATCGCCTCCCGCACGACGGTGCGGCTGACCTCGAACTCCGCCATCACGGCGGCCTCGGTGGGCAGCTTGTCGCCCGCTTGCAGTTCCCCGGCACGGATGCGGTCGCTGAAGCGTTCGACCAGTTCAAGGGCCAGCGTGCGCGGTCGGCGGCGAGGTATGGGCGCGTGCAATTGCGGGTTTTCCCGAGGTTTTGACGCCAGTGGCGCGTCTACAGTGAGGAGGTTGTATGACAACTAGACGACATACGACGTCGCGCACTTTAGCCACTCCGCTGCCGGACATGAATGCCCATTCCCCCCAACGCCCCCCGCTGACCCTCCGCATGCGCGACGAGGACAACGTCGCCATCGTCGCCAACGACGGCGGGCTGCCGGAGGGCGCGGTGCTGCCTGCCGGCGTACCGGGCGCCGGCCTGGTGTTGCGTGACAGGGTGCCGCAAGGCCACAAGGTCGCGCTGACCGACCTGGCCGAAGGAGACGTGGTGTTGCGCTACGGCGTGCCCATCGGTTACGCGCTGAAGGCCATTCCCGCCGGCAGCTGGGTGCACGAACGCCTGCTGCAGATGCCATCCGCCCGCGCGCTGGAGGGCCTGCCCATCGCGACCGTGAAGCCGCCGGCCGTCGAGCCGCTGGAAGGCTTCACGTTCGAGGGTTACCGCAACCCGGACGGCTCGGTCGGCACACGCAACATCCTGGCCATCACGACGACCGTGCAGTGCGTGGCCGGCGTCGTCGCGCAGGCCGTGGCGCGCATCAAGGCCGAGCTGCTGCCGCAGTATCCGAACGTCGACGACGTCATCGGCCTGGAACACAGCTACGGCTGCGGCGTGGCCATCGACGCGCCGGATGCCGTCATCCCCATCCGCACGCTGAAGCACATCTCGCTGAACCCCAACTTCGGCGGCGAGGTGATGGTGGTGAGCCTGGGCTGCGAGAAGCTGCAGCCCAATCGCCTGTTGCCACCGGGCAGCTTCCCCATCGTCGACGAGCGCGGTGCGGACGCCGGCCCCGAGACCGTCTGCCTGCAGGACGACGCGCACGTCGGTTTCATGTCCATGCTGGACGACATCCTGCAGACCGCCCGGCCGCACCTCGAACGCCTGAACGCCCGCCGCCGCGAGACCGTGCCGGCCAGCGAGCTGGTGGTCGGCGTGCAGTGCGGCGGCAGCGACGCCTTCTCCGGCGTGACGGCCAACCCGGCCGTCGGCTTCTGCGCCGACCTGCTGGTGCGTGCCGGCGCCACCGTCATGTTCAGCGAGAACACCGAAGTGCGCGACGCGGTGGAGCAGCTCACCAGCCGCGCCGCCAGCGCTGAAGTGGCCGACGCCATCATCCGCGAGCTCGCTTGGTACGACCGCTACCTGGACCGCGGCCGCGTCGACCGCGCCGCCAACACGACGCCCGGCAACAAGGCCGGCGGCCTGTCCAACATCGCCGAGAAGGCGATGGGCTCCATCATCAAGAGCGGCAGCGCCGCCATCAGCCATGTGCTGGCGCCCGGCGACAAGCTGCGGCGCGACCAGCGCGGCCTCGTCTACGCGGCCACGCCCGCCAGCGACTTCATCTGCGGCACGCTGCAACTGGCCGCCGGCATGAACCTGCACATCTTCACCACCGGCCGCGGCACGCCCTACGGCCTGGCCGAATGCCCGGTCGTCAAGGTCGCCACGCGCAGCGACCTGGCGCGCCGCTGGCACGACCTGATGGACGTCAACGCCGGCCGCATCGCCGACGGCGAGGCCACCATCGAGGAGACCGGCTGGGACATGTTCCGCCTGCTGCTGGACGTCGCCAGCGGCCGCAGGAAGACCTGGGCCGAGCACTGGAAGCTGCACAACGCGCTGGTGCTGTTCAACCCGGCGCCCGTCACCTGAGCCCACTATGCTCGGGTGCCATGAGCACCCAGTCCACCTCTGCCGAACCAGGCGCCGTACTCGACGGTGTCACCCAGGTCGTCGCCGAGCCGCTGCGCTTCAAGGCCCGGCTGGCCATCGGCGAGAACGCCTACGCGTCGCTGCGCATGATCAACCGCACTCGAGAGGTCTGGGACGTGCTCGGTGCGGCCGGCGCGGGCGCTGCGCTGACGAAGGCGGGACTGTTGGGGCTGGGCGCGGCGGCGACGCCGGTCGGCTGGGTCGCCCTCGGAGCGCTGGCGTCGGGCGGCGCCTGCTACGGGCTGTACCGCTGGCTGGGAAACACCAAGGGCGAGCGCGTCATCGAGATCCCCAAGTTCCTGAACACGCCGCTGGACACGCTGGGCCTGGCGCTGTTCGACCTCATCGCGCCGCTGGCGCTGCGGCTGGCGGCCGTGGACGGCGAGATCGAGCCGGCCGAGCGGGCTGCCCTGGTGCGCCACCTCGTGGACGACTGGGGGCTGGACGCGCGCTTCGTCACCAGCGCCATCGAGCGCATCGAGGCGGGCGTGCTGCAGGGCGCCGTCCAGGAGATGGCCACGGAGTTGTCCGCGTTCCTGCATGCCAATCCGGACTGCAACCACGCCGCCATCGCGGCAGACCTCGGCGAGTTCCTGCGCCGGCTGCTCGAAGCGGGCGGGCCGCTGTCGGCGGCCGAGGAGGCCGCGCTGAGCCTCAGCGTGCAGCTGCTGGTGAAAGCCCCGGACACGGCGCTCAGCAAGGCTTGGGAGAGCGCGCGGGCCGGGGCGGGCAAGGCCGCCGAGCAGCTGGGCGGCACCGCGCTGGCGGCTGCCGGCCAGATCGGCGCGACGGCCAAGGACGCTGCAGTGCAAGTGAGCGCGACGGCCAGGGACGCCGCCGCGTGGACGCTGGAGCGGCTGCCTTCGCAGCAGGAGCTGCAGGCCGCGGCTGGCGTGGCGGCCGCACAGGTGCAGCAGTCCGTCCAGAAGGCCGCCTCGTGGGCGCAGCAGAAGGTGCCCGTCGCCAGCCAGCAGGTCGAAGACCTCGCCAAGCGGTCACTGGACCTGGCCAAGACCGGCATCGCCGAATTGAAGAAGCGCGGCGGCACGTGAGTGTGATACTGCCGCCGCGTCTGAGTGGGCGCGTTTCGCGAACAGGCTGACGATGGAACAAGGCGGCATGCAGGCCGGCCCGGACGCGATGGCGCCGCAGGACCTGCCCATTTTTCGGGGCATCACCGCCACCGACGCGCTGCTGCGCCAGCTCGACTGGGCCGCCACGCCGCTGGGCTCGCCCCGGCACTGGCCTGCCGCGTTGCGCACGGCGGCATCACTGGTGCTGGATTCGCCGGTGCCCATGTGGCTGGCCTGGGGGGCCGAGCTGACGCTGGTCTACAACGATGCCTACGCGCCGATGCTGGGCACCAAGCATCCCCGCGCACTGGCGGCGCCGCTGCAGCAGGTGTGGTCGGAGGTCTGGGACGACGTGGCCCCGTTGCTGGCTGACGCGATGGCCGGCCGAGGCGTTCATCGCGAGGACATGCCGCTGCAGGTCGACCGCTTCGGCGAGGTCCGCCCTGCATGGTTCACGTTTTCCTACCTGCCGGTGCGAGACGAGGCCGGCGAGGTGCGAGGGTTGGTGTGCACGGTGCTGGACACCACGGACAAGGTCACGACGCAGCAGCGCCTGGACGACCACGAGCTGAGCGCCGAGGCCGACCGACGGCAGCGCACCGAGATCGCCGAGCGCTACCGGCTGGCCGCGCTGGCCACCAACGACGCCATCTGGGACTGGCGGCTGGACGACGGCCACGTGATCTGGAACCAGGCGCTCGGGACATTGTTCGGCCACCGTCATGGGTCCACCAGCGCGCAATGGTGGCTGGACCACATCCACCCCGACGACCGTCCGCGCGTCGACGCCGACATCCATGCCGTCATCGACGGCAATGGCACGGCCTGGACCGGGCAGTACCGTTTCCTGTGCGCCGACGGCAGCCATGCCGACATCTTCGACCGCGGCTACGTACTGCGTGACGCCGAGGGTCGGGCGGTGCGCATGATCGGTGCGATGCAGGACCTGTCGTCCAGCAAGGCCACCGAGGCCGCGCTGCGCGACAGCGAGCGGCAGTACCAGGCGCTGTTCGAACGCATCGACGAAGGCTTCTGCATCATCGAGTTCCTGGACGGGCCGCATGGCCCCATGAGCGATTACGTGCACGTGTCCGCCAACCCGGCCTACCTGGCCAACGCCGGCATTGCCGACGCCGTCGGCAAGAGAGTGCGCGAAATGGTGCCGGCCGAAGCCGAAGGCTGGGTCGACATCTACCGTCGCGTGCTCGTCACGGGTGAGCCCGTGCGCTTCGAGCGCGAGCTGGTGGCCACCGGCCGGTATCTGGAGCTCGCGGCGTTCCGCGTCGAGCCGCCGGAGAAGCGGCAGGTGGCCGTGCTCTTTCAGGACGTGACCACGCGCCACCGCGCAGAGATCGCGTTGCGGGAGCTCAACGACACGCTGGAGCGCCGCGTGCAGGCCGAGGTGGCCGAGCGGCTCCGGGCCGAGGAGGCCCTGCGCCAGGCGCAGAAGATGGAAGCGGTGGGCCAGCTGACCGGCGGCATCGCGCACGACTTCAACAACATGCTGGCCGTCGTGCTCAGCGCGCTGGACCTGTTGAGCCGCAAGTTCCTGGCGCACGACGCGCCCGCGCTGCGGTATGTGGAGGTGGCCCGCAATGGCGCCCGGCGCGCCGCCCAGCTGACGCAGCGGCTGCTGGCCTTCTCGCGCCAGCAGCCGCTCAAGCCCGAGACGCTGGACATCAACAAGCTGGTGGCCGGCATGTCCGACCTGCTGCGCCACTCGCTGGGCGGCAACGTTCAGCTGGAGACCGTGCTGGCGGGTGGCTTGTGGCGCACGCACGCCGACCCCAACCAATTGGAAAACGCCATCCTGAACCTGGCCGTCAACGGCCGCGACGCGATGGACATGCGCGAGGCCATGGAGGGCGGGCGCCTCACCATCGAGACCGCCAACTGCCACCTGGACGAACGCTACGTGGCTGACCAGCTGGGCCTGCAGGTGGGGCAGTACGTGATGGTCGCCGTGACCGATACCGGTATCGGCATGGGCCCGGACATCGTCGCCAAGGCCTTCGATCCCTTCTTCACGACCAAGGAGGTGGGGCGAGGCACCGGGCTGGGGCTCAGCCAGGTGTACGGCTTCGTCAAGCAGTCGGGCGGCCACGTTCGCATCTACTCGGAGCCGGGGCAGGGCACCACCGTGAAGCTCTACATGCCGCGCCAGCACGGCCCGGCCGGCGACGACGAGGGGCTTGCCGTGCAGCATCGGGCGTCGCCGGCGAATGGCCGCGAACTGATCCTCGTCGTGGAGGACGAGCCGGCCGTGCGTGCGATGTCGGTGGACGCGCTCGCGGAGCTGGGTTATCGCGTGCTGGAAGCCGACGGCGCCGAGACCGCGCTGCGCCTGCTGGACGCGCACCCCGACGTGGCGCTGATGTTCACCGACGTGGTGATGCCCGGCGTCAACGGGCGCAGGCTGGCGGACGAAGCGCGCCGCCGCCGCCCGGGGCTGAAGGTGCTGTTCACGACCGGCTACACCCGCAACGCCGTCGTGCACAACGGGGTGCTGGACGCCGGGGTCAGCCTCATCGGCAAGCCCTACACGCTGGACGAACTCGCCGCGCGGGTGCGCGAGGTGCTGGACGCCGAAGTCCCGCTGCCGGTGCCGCCTCGCTGAGAAGGTCTTGCCTCGCGGGTTGGTGCCCGGCTCGAACGCGACGGCGCCGGAGCCGAAGTTCACCACCCGGTTGGCGCGCGTGTCGCCGGCGTAGGCGGTACCGGCCCAGGATGGCGCGGCGGCCGTGGCGCAGCTGGCGGCGCTGCTGAGCCTGGATGCCGTGACGTCGGAGCCGCTGCCGCAGGATGCGGCGCGCTTGCGCGTCGGGTCCGAGGAGCTGGTGCTTTGAGCAGGCCGACGCTGGCTAGGCCAGTGTCGGCTGCGTCAGCCGGTAGCCGGCCAGCGCGGCGGCGCCGACGGCGATGGCATCCGCGCCGAAGCGGGCCACGCGCAGCGCGGGTTCGGGCAGGCCGGCGGCCTGGGCGTATTCCGCCAGCGTGGCCTGCACGGGCGCCAGCAGCGCATCGCCCAGCACCATGGCCGGGCCACCCAGCACGATGCAGGCCGGGTCGTAGGCGGCGGCCAGGTTCTGCAGCAGCACGCCCAGGTAGCGGCCGGCCTGCGCGATGTCGGCCGGCGGCGGCGCAGCGCCGTCCTGCCGCAGCAGCGCGCGGCTGCCGATCAGCGCCTCGGCGCAGCCGCGGCGGCCGCAGGAGCAGCGCGGTCCGTCGATCTGCAGCACCATGTGGCCCACTTCGCCGGCCAGGCCGCGCGCACCGGTCAGCAGGCGGCCGCCCACGACCAGGCCGGCGCCCACGCCTTCGCCGACGAGCACCAGCAGCAGCGGGTCGGCCTGCGGCGACGGGTTGAACTCGGTCTCGCCCAGCGCGGCGACGTCGGCGTCGTTCTGCATGAAGACCGGCGCGCCGGCCAGCGGCGTGCCCTGCAGCGCCTCGCGCAGCAGCGCGCCGAAAGGCACCTGGTGCCAATGCACGTGCGGGGCGAAGACGAGTTGGTCGCGCGCCTGGTCCACGCCGCCGGGCAGGCCCACGCCGATGCCGATGATCTGCTGCGCGTCGCCGCAGCGGCCGGCCACGGCCAGCATGGTGCGCGTCAGCGCCAGGATGCAGGCCTCGACGTCCAGCGTGGTGTCGTAGGCGGCGCTCTTCGCGGCCAGCACCTCGCCGGTCAGCGACGTCAGCACCACGCGCACGTGGCCGATGCCCACCTGCGTGCCCAGCAGCAGCAGCCGGCCGGGGTCGACGAACAGCGGCGTCGGGCGGCGGCCGATGTCGCCGGTGACGAGCACCTCTCGCTCCAGCAGCCAGCCTTCGGCGATGAGCTCGCGGGTGAGGGCGCTGACGGTGGACTTGGTCAGGTCCAGCGCGTTCGCGAGGTCCACGCGTGACAGCCCCGGCTCCATGCGCAGGCGGCGCACGATGGCCATGCGGTTGCCGCGCTTGAGCAGCGCCTGGCCGCTGGCGTTCTCGACGTTCATCAGCATCAGCGGCCTTGTGTCGCCCGCCACGCGGCGAACAGCTCGGCCACGTCCGCGTCGGTGGGCGGATACAGGCCCAGCACGCTGCGGCCGGCCAGCACCTGCTGCTGCACGAAGTCCTCGAACACGGTCATCTCGACCGCCTCGTCGGCGATCTCGTCGGCCAGGTGCGCCGGAATGACGACGACGCCCTCGGCATCGCCGACGATGACGTCGCCCGGGAACACCGGCGCATCGCCGCAGCCGATGGGCTCGTTGAGCGCGATGGCCTGGTGCAGTGTCAGGTTGGTGGGGGCGCTGGGGCGGGCGTGATAGGCCGGCATCGTGTACTTCGCGATGTCGGGGCTGTCGCGGAAGCCGCCGTCGGTGACGACGCCGGCCACGCCGCGCACCATCAGCCGCGCGACGAGGATGCCGCCGGCGGAGGCGGCGCGCGCGTCCTTGCGGCTGTCGATGACGAGCACGGCACCCGGCGGGCATTCCTCGACGGCGACGCGCTGCGGGTGCGCGCGGTCCTTGAACACGGCGATGCCGTTCAGGTCCTCCCGCGCCGGCATGTAGCGCAGCGTGTAGGCCGGGCCCACCATGTTGGGCAGGCCCGGGTTCAGCGGCCGCACGTCCTGGATGAACTGCTTGTGCAGGCCGCGCTTGAACAGCGCGGTGCACAGCGTGGCGGTGCTGACGCCCATCAGCTTCTTGCGGGTGTCGGGGTTCATGTCGTCGTGTTCAGTAGATGACCGGCTCGGGCACCGGCGCGCCGAACTGGGTTTCGAGGAAGTCGAAGTCGCAGCCTTCGTGGGCCTGCAGGATATGGCGGCCGAACATCCAGCCGTAGCCGCGCTCGTAGCGGGCGGGCGGTGGCGTCCAGGCGGCGCGGCGGGCGGCCAGTTCCTCGTCGCTGACCTCGAGATGGATGCTGCGTGCCGGCACATCGACGGTGATGCGGTCGCCCGTCTTCACCAGCGCCAGCGGCCCGCCGATGAAGGCTTCCGGGCTGCAGTGCAGCAGGCAGCCGCCGTAGCTGGTGCCGCTCATGCGGGCGTCGGACAGGCGCAGCATGTCGGTCACGCCTTGTTTGAGCAGCTTGGTCGGAATGGGCAGCATGCCCCACTCGGGCATGCCGGCGCCCTTGGGGCCGGCGTTGCGCAGAACCAGGATGTCGTCGCCGGTGACGTCCAGCTCGGGGTCGTCGACGGCGGCCTTCAGGCTCGGGTAGTCGTCGAACACCAGTGCGCGGCCGGTGTGCTGCAGCAGGTGCGGCGCCACGGCGCTGGGCTTGATGACGACGCCGTCCGGCGCGAGGTTGCCGCGCAGCACGGCGAGGGCCCCTTCGGCATAGATGGGGTTGGAAAGCGGTCGGATGACGTCGTCGTTGAAGACCTCCGCACCGTCGATGTTCTCGGCCACCGTTTTCCCGTTGACGGTCAGCGCGGTGAGGTCCAGTTTGTCGCGCATGACGTTCATCATCGCCGGCAGGCCGCCCGCGTAGAAGAAGTCCTCCATCAGGTAGCGGTCGCCGCTGGGCCGGATGTTGGCGATGACGCCGACGTGGCGGCTGGCGGCGTCGAAGTCATCCAGCGTGACCGGCAATCCGGCGCGGCGGCTGATGGCGACGAGGTGGATGATGGCGTTGGTGCTGCAGCCCATGGCCATCGCGACGGCGATGGCGTTGGCGAAGCTGCCCTTGGACAGCAGCTTCGCGGGCGTGAGGTCGTCCCACACCATCTGCACGATGCGGCGGCCGCAGTCGGCGGACATGCGGATGTGGTTGGCGTCGGGCGCGGGGATGCTGCTGGCGCCCGGCAGCGTGACACCCAGTGCCTCGGCGATGCCCATCATCGTGGCGGCCGTGCCCATGGTCATGCAGGTACCGTGGCTGCGCGCGATACCGGCTTCCATCTCGGCCCAGGCCTGGTCGGTCAGGCGGCCGGCGCGGCGCTCGTCCCAGTACTTGAAGGCGTCGCTGCCGGAACCCAGCACCTGGCCGCGCCAGTTGCCGCGCAGCATGGGGCCGGCCGGCAGGTAGATCAGCGGCAGGCCCATGCTGATGGCGCCCATCAAGAGGCCCGGCGTGGTCTTGTCGCAGCCGCCCATCAGCACGGCGCCGTCGACCGGGTGGCTGCGCAGCAGCTCCTCGGTCTCCATCGCGAGGAAGTTGCGGTAGAGCATGGAGGTGGGCTTGACCATGCTCTCGCTGAGCGAGATGGCCGGCAGCTCCAGCGGCCAGCCGCCCGCCTGCAGGATGCCGCGCTTGACGTCCTCCACCCGCTGCTTGAAGTGGGTGTGGCACTGGTTCGCATCGCTCCAGGTGTTGATGATGGCGATGACCGGTTTGCCGATGAAGTCCTCGGCGGCGTAGCCCATCTGCAGCACGCGGCTGCGGTGGCCGAAGGAGCGGAAGTCGTCCTTGGCGAACCAGCGCGCGCTGCGCAGATCTTTGGCCTGCCTGGCGCTCATGGGCACTCCCTGGCGCCGACCAACCGGGTCGGCGTCCGCTGCAGCGCGGCGTGGTGCAGTGAAGCGGCGTGGAACCGTGGGCAGGTGGCCACGGCAGCGGCGCGGCGCGGTGCGGCTGCGCAGTCGTTGAGAAGAGGTGTCATGGCATCAACTGGGAAGACGCGGCGCAGCGCGCCGGACTTCGGCGGGTCGCCGGGCCGGCCGAACAGGCGGCCTGCTGTCATGTCGCCGGCGCGCCGAGCCGGCGCTTGTGGGGCGAACGGGCAGGGCGACGATCACGGTGCGCGGCAGACCAGAAGCAAATGTTAAGTTTGGTATCGCTATCATATGTTTTGGTGCAATCGGCAAACTTAGTGGTTACCCAGGGGATGGCTGCAGAACGCAAATCGCTAGACTGCAAATGTTTGCGCAACCATTTAGATGCCATGATCTCTATCCTCCGCGCCGGCCCCTGGCGGCTCCCGTTCAAGCTTTTGGCGCTGGGGCTGGCCTTCGCCGCCCCGGGTGCCTGGGCCTGCGACACGCCGGCCAGCGTCTGTGCCCGCGACGCGGCGGGCAGCCTGGCGCTGGTGCGCGCCGGCCAGCCGGCGGCCATCGTCGTCGAGTCCGGCGCGGACCCGGCGCTGCAGCATGTGGGCCGCAGTTTCGCCGGCGACCTGGGCCGCGTGGCCGGCCGCCCGGCGCCGTTGCTGGCGCAGCTGCCGCGCGTGGCGCGCGACGTGGTCGTCATCGGCGAACTGGGCCGCAGCCCGCTGGTCGACGCGCTGCAGAAGAGCGGCAAGCTCCGGCTGGACGGCCTGCAGGGCCGCTGGGAGGCCTACCGCCAGGTCGTCGTCGACCAGCCCTTCGTGGGCGTGGACCGCGCGCTGGTCATCGTCGGCTCGGACCGCCGCGGCGCCGTGTTCGGCGCCTACGACGTGTCGGCCCGCATGGGCGTCAGCCCCTGGCAGTGGTGGGCGGACGTGCCGGTGGCCAGGCAGGCGCAGCTGTTCGTCACGGCCGGTTCGCGCGGCGACGAGCCGGGCGTCAAGTACCGCGGCATCTTCATCAACGACGAGGCGCCGGCGCTCAGCACCTGGGCGCAGGCGAAGTTCGGCGGCACGAACTCGAAGATGTACGCGCAGGTCTTCGAGCTGCTGCTGCGGCTGAAGGCCAACTACCTGTGGCCGGCCATGTGGCCGCCGCGCGCGTTCCTGGCCGACGACCCGAAGAACATGGTGCTGGCCGACGAGATGGGCATCGTCATGGGCACCTCCCACCACGAGCCGATGAGCCGGGCGCACGACGAGTGGCAGCGCGCCAGGGGCGGCGCGTGGGACTACACGAAGAACGCACCACAGCTGCGCGAGTTCTGGCGCGGCGGCATCCAGCGCATGATGGGCCGGCCCGACGGTTCGGCCTTCGACACGCTGGTGACCGTGGGCATGCGCGGCGACGGCGACGAGCCCATGAGCGAGCACACCGCGACGACGCTGCTGGAAGGCATCGTGCGGGACCAGCGCCAGATCATTGCCGACGTGACGAAGCGGCCCGCCGAGCAGACGCCGCAGATGTGGGCGCTCTACAAGGAGGTGCAGGACTACTACGACGCCGGGCTGAAGGTGCCCGACGATGTGCTGCTGCTGTTCGCCGACGACAACTGGGGCCAGATCCGCCGCCTGCCCGAGCCCGGCGCTGCGAAGCGCAAGGGCGGCTACGGCGTGTACTACCACTTCGACTACGTGGGTGCGCCGCGCAACTACAAGTGGCTCAACACCAACCAGATCGAGAAGGTCTGGCAGCAGATGAACCTGGCCCACGAGCACGGCGCCGACGCACTGTGGATCGTCAACGTCGGCGACATCAAGCCGGTGGAGTACCCCATCCACTTCTTCCTCGACATGGCCTGGGCGCCCAAGACCATGACGCCGGACGCGCTGAAGGCCTATCCGAAGGCCTGGGCCGCGGCCACCTTCGGCGAGGCCCACGCGGCCGACATCGCCGAGCTGGTCACGCGCTACGGCCAGTACGCAGCGCGCCGCAAGCCGGAGCTGATCGACCCGGGCACCTTCCCCCTGGGCGACGCCAACGCCGACGCGCTGGACGGCGGCGACTTCGGCCGTCGCGTGGCCGAGTGGGATGCGCTGGAGGCGCGCGTCGCGCAGGTCAAGGCCGGGCTGCGCGCGGACCAGCTCGACGCCTACTTCCAGCTGGTCGAGCACCCGGTCATCGCGCTGGCCAATCTGTACCGGCTGTACTACGCGGCGGCCTGGAACCACAAGCTCGCCAAGGCCGGTGACCCGCGCGCCAACGTCTTTGCCGACCGTGCCGAGGCCGCCTTCGCGCGCGACCGGGCCATCCGCGACCAGTACCACGCCATCGCGGGCGGCAAGTGGGACGGCATGATGCTGCAGACCCACATCGGCTACACAAACTGGCAGCAGCCGGACAAGGACATCATGCCGGCCGTGCGGCGCGTGGCCGGCACGGCCGATGCGTCGGCGGTCCAGCGGCAGCTGGCGGTCGGCCAGCGGGGGTCTCCGGCGGACGGCCATGTCATCGAGGCCACGCAGTTCGCCCGCGCCAGCAGCGCCAAGGGCCTGACCTGGACGGCCATTCCCAACCTGGGCCATGGCCAGGGCGCCGTCGTCGCGCTGCCGCAGGGCCGGGCCGCCACGACGGTGGCCGACAACGTGCGCCTGGAGTACGACGTGGACCTGGCGCAGCCCGGCACCTGGACGCTGCAGCTGCACATGCTGCCCACGCTGGACGTGCGCAAGACCGGCGGCGTCCGCGTGGCCGTGGCCATCGGCGACCGTCCCGCGCAAACCCTGACCTTGAACCTGACCCCCACGCCCAACGCTGCCGACACCCAGGAGAAGCAGGACTGGTACAGCGCCGTCATCGGCAACGGCTTCGCGCTGCGCGCCGATGCGGTCACGCTGCCGGCGGGCAAGCATGTCATCCGCGTCTGGCGGCTGGACGACAACGCGGTGCTGCAGAAGCTGGTGCTGCAGCCCGGCACGCAGCGTGGCACCGTGGCGACGGCGGGTGCCGCCGAAAGCGGCCGGTACCGCAACCTGCTGCGCGAGCTGCGCCCGGACATCACCGAGGCCGACATCACCGCCAAGCTGGACGGCTATTGGCGATCGCTGTTCGAAGGCGGCAAGGACCAGCGCATCGTCTACCCGGCCGCGCCCACGCCCGATGGCCCGGCGTCCTACGTGCTGGACGTGGGTAACAACGACGTGCGCAGCGAGGGCATGTCGTACGGGATGATGGTGGCCGTGCAGATGGGCCGCAAGGCCGAGTTCGACGCGCTGTGGAACTGGGCGTGGACGCACATGCGCTACCGCTCGGGCCCGCGCCAGAGCTACTTCCGCTGGCAGTGCCAGCCCAGGGGCTGTGACAGGGATGCCGTGCCCGCGTCCGATGGCGAGGAGTACTTCGCCACCGCGCTGCTGATGGCCGCCGCGCGCTGGGGCCAGGGTACCGGCATCTACGCCTACGACGCGCAGGCGCAGGAGCTGCTGACCGCGATGCTGCACAAGGAGACGATGAACGGCGGCATCAAGGAAGGCGCGCGGGCCATGTTCTCGCCGCGGCACGGCCAGGTCGTCTTCGTGCCGGTGGGCGACGCGGCCGAGTTCAGCGACCCGTCCTACCACCTGCCGGCGTTCTACGAACTCTGGGCCCGCCGCGCCGCCAAGGCCGAGGACCGCCAGCGCTGGCGCGAGATCGCCGACATCAGCCGCGCCTACTTCTCCAAGGCCGCCCACCCGCGCACGGGCCTCACGCCCGACTATGCCCACTTCGACGGCCGCCCCAAGGTGCTCGACGGCCACGAGGACTTCCGCTACGACGCCTTCCGCACCGCGGTGAACTGGAGCGTGGACCAGGCCTGGTGGGGCAGGAACCCGGCAGCCGCCGGCCTGAGCCAGCGGCTGCTGAACTTCTTCGCGTCGCAGAAGCAGCCCTACACCCACCTCTACACGGTGGATGGCCGGCCGCTGAACGACGAGCCGTCCAAGGGACTCATCTCGTGCAATGCCGTTGCCGCGCTGCTGGTGGAGCCGGCGCAGGCCGCGCCCTTCGTCAACGCGCTCTGGGCGCTGGACCCGCCCACCGGCCAGTGGCGCTACTACGACGGCCTGCTGCAGTTCATGAACCTGCTGCACATCACGGGGCGCTTCAAGGCCTGGTGACGGGAAAAATCTCATCGCCGTGATCCCTGGGCGGCGCCTGGCGTCCCTAACATCGCCCCCGCGCACCGCGGTGCGTAACCTCGTTTCGGTAGTGAGCGCGTCCGAGGGGATGGCGCTGCGGACGGCTGGCAAGGCGTGACGACGCAGTGGGCTCGTGCCCACCAGGAGGAGCAACGCCGCCAGCGGTCCGCAGCGCCAGACCTGCGGACGTGATTCACTGCCGGAATGAGGTTTAACTTCAGGGATGACATGACAACGATCACTCACGGCCGGGCCCGACTGGGGCTGCTGATCCTCCTGCTGGCCACGGGCGCCGCGCTGGCGCAAACGCCGCCTGCACCCGCCGCACCGGCGGCCTCCGCACCGACGGTGCCCACCCGGCCGGCGGTGACGCTGCCCGACCCGGGCGAGCCCAAGCCTTTCGACAAGGTCATCACCGCCGACGCCAAGACGCAGCAAGGCCTGTTCGCGGTGCACAGCGTCAAGAACAAGCTGTACTTCGAGATCCCGAAGGCGCTGCTGGAGCAGCCGCTGCTGATGGTGGCCAACGCCACGGCCGTGCCGGCCGGCCAGGACCATGTGGGCCGCGCGCTGAACCAGGACGTGCTGCGCTTCGTGCTGCACCAGAACCGCGTGCTGCTGCAGCTGGTGACGCACGCCGCCGTCACGGCGCCGGGCAACGTGCTGGCAGACGCCGTCAACCAGTCGCAGCGCGACGCCATCCTGGCCGTGTTCCCCGTCGAGGCCTACGGCAAGAATGGCGCGCCGGTCATCGAGGTGTCGCGACTGTTCAGCTCCGAGGTGGGCGACTTCAGCGCCCGTGCGATGGTGCGTGGCAACCTGGACAGCAGCCGCAGCTACATCGAGAAGACCAAGGCCTTCCCCGGCAGCCTCCGCGTGGACGCCGTGCAGACCTACACCGTGGCGCCTCTGCCCACGCCCACGCTGCCCGGCATGACGATCGTGCCGCCCATGATGCCGGCGCGCAGCGTGTCGCTGAACCTCGCCTACAACATCGTGCAGTTGCCGGCGCAGCCCATGATGCCGCGCCTGTTCGACGACCGCGTGGGCTTCCTCAGCGTCAGCCGCATGGACTTCGGCCAGGGCCTGCAGGAGGCCCGCCGCGAGCGCCTCATCACGCGCTGGCGGCTGGAGAAGAAGGACCCCGCCGCGGCCGTCAGCGACCCGGTCAGGCCCATCGTCTGGTACATCGACAAGGCCACCCCCACCGCGCTGGTGCCCTACGTGAAGAAGGGCGTCGAGGCCTGGAACGCCGCCTTCGAGGCCGCCGGCTTCAGCAACGCCGTGCAGGCGCGCCCCTACCCCACGGCCGAGGAAGACCCCGAGTTCGACCCCGAGGACGTGCGCTACAGCGTCATCCGCTGGGTGCCGTCGCCCATCGCCAATGCCTACGGCCCGCACCTGGCCGACCCGCGCAGCGGCGAGATCCTGAACGCCAACGTCGTGCTGTTCCACAACATCCTGCAGCTGCAGCAGGACTGGTACCTCACGCAGGTCGGCCCGCTGGACCCGCGCGCCCGCAAGCTGCCGCTGCCCGACGACCTGATGGGCGAGCTGGTGGCCTTCGTCGTCACGCACGAGGTGGGCCACTCGCTGGGCTTTCCGCACAACATGAAGGCCAGCTCGCTGTACCCGGTGGACAAGCTGCGCGACCCGCAATGGCTCAAGGCCATGGGGCACACGCCGTCCATCATGGACTACAGCCGCTTCAACTACGTCGTGCAGCCGCAGGACGGCGTCGACCCCGCGCTGCTGATCCCGCGCATCGGCCCCTACGACGTCTTCGCCACCCGCTGGGGCTACATGCCCATCCCCAGCGCGAAGACGCCCGACGATGAACGCCAGCAGCTCAACCTGTGGGCCCGCGAGCAGGCCACCACGCCGTGGCTGCGCTTCGACGCACCGCGCAGCGAAGGCGGCGACGTGGGCGAGAACCTGGAGGCCGTGGGCGATGCCGACGCCGTGGCCGCCACCGGGCTGGGGCTGCGCAACCTGCAGCGCGTCATCAGGATGCTGCCCGACGCCGTGCCGCAGGATGGCCGCGACGACCAACTGCTGGAGCGGCTGTACCGCGCCACCTGGCAGCAATGGGGGCGCGAGCTGTCGCACGTCGTCGCCGTCGTGGGCGGCTACGAGGTGCAGAACAAGCACAACGACCAGCCCGGCGCCATCGCCCAGCCCGTGCCGCGCGAGCGTCAGGCGCGGGCGATGAAGTTCCTGGCCGAGCAGCTGCTGGCCACGCCGCCGTGGATGCTGGACCCGGCCATCGTGCAGCGCCTGGGCGCCACGGGGGCGTCGCTGCCGCTGGGCATGAGCCAGCGCAGCCTGCTGCGCTATCTGCTGTCTCCGCAGCGCACGCAGCGCCTGATGGCGCAGGAAGCGCAGCTGGGCGCGCGTGCCTACCGGCTCGCCGACCTGCTGGCCGACCTGCGCCGCGGCGTCTTCACCGAGCTGGCCTCGGGCGCGGCCATCCCGGCACCGCGCCGCGGCCTGCAGCGCCATTACGTCGAGACGCTGGCCGCCCGTCTGGCCGTCGGCAACCCGCTGGGGCTGGACGACGGCGAGCCCGGCTTGCGTGCCGAGATGCGCGAGCTCAAGGGCGTCATCGCCGCGGCGGCAGCGCGTGGCGACTTCACGCGCCAGGCCCACCTGCGCGGGCTGGTGGACGTCATCGACAAGGCGCTGGACCCGCGCGCCGCGCCGCAGGCCGGCGCCGCGGCGACGCTGATCCGGGTGGGCTGGCAGCCCGAGGACGGGCACGGCTGCTGGGACGGCCACGACCACGGCCCGCGCAACGACTGATCCCGACCCGGCTTTGAGGGGGGCGCCCACGCCCGCCCGACCGCAGCCCCGCGCCGACAATCGCGCCGATGAGGTTCAGCGACATCGACTCGGGGCAGGGCAGGGCGGCATGGGCGTGATGGCTGCCGCCTGGCCGCGCCGCCGCTGGCGGCTGCCACCGGCGCTGGTGGCGTCGCTGCTGGTGCACGGCCTGCTGCTCAGCCTCAGCTTCGGCGACGGCGTGGGCCTGCCGGGCCTGGAGCTGCCGTGGCAGACGCGGCGCGTCGAAGTGCCCGAGCTGCGCGTGCAGCTGGCATCAACACCCGCACCACCGCCCGCCGCTCTCGCACCGCCCGATGCGGCCGGCGACAACGCCACGGCCGCAGCGCCTGCCGACACGCCACCGGCCGAGCCGTCGCCCGAGCCCGGTGCGGCCGAGGTGCACCTGCTGTCGGCCGACGACCTCGACCCGCCCGCCGCCGTGGCCCGCGCGCTGCTGGCCGTGCCGCGGCGCGACGCCGCCTTCGCCGTGCCCGCCGCCTCCGCCGTGCCGACGGCCGCCGTGGCGGCGCTGTCTGCGGCGTCCAGCCCGGCCGTGGAGGCGCTGGCGCGCACCCGCGACTCCCTGCGCCTGCGCACCGAACCCGTGGCCGACCTTGCCGCGCTGGAGCCGCCGCGCCCGGCCGCCGCCGTGAGCATGCTGTCGGCCGCGTCGGCCCCCGCGCTGGAAAACCTGCGCCGCGGTGACGTGCTGCGGCTGAACGGTGAGCGCGCATCGCTGGACGCTGTTCGGCCCGACGCCGCCGCGCTGCCGGCCGCCATCGTCTCCACGCTGGGCGCGGCCTCGGCGCCGGGCCTGGAGCGCCTGCGCCGCGCCTCCGACGGCCTGCGTCCCCGCGCCGACGGCGAGCGCGCCAGCGAGCTGGCCCAGCTGGACGCCGCCCGCCAGCAGGCCCAGCAGGGCGCCCAGCGCCTGGAAGCCGCGCGGCTGGAGGCGCTGAAGCAGGCCGCCGAGCGCGCGGAAGCGGCCCGCCAGGAGGCCGCGCGCGCCGAGGCCGCCCGGCTGGACGCTCTGCGCGCCGAGGCCGCGCGCCGCGAGGCGGCCCGCCTCGACGCCGAACGCCAGGCCGCCGACAAGCTGGCCGTGACGAAGGCGCTGGCCCAGGCCGAGGAAGAGCAGCGCGAAGCCCGCAGGCGCGCCATCGGCCGGCAGCTCGACGAAGAGGCTGCCCGCCGCGATGCCCAGCGTCAGCGCCCCGACTGGGCCCCGGCCCGCCGCGGCCGGCTGTTCGGCCGCATCGACGCCAATGCCGAGCTGGCCGCCTATGGCGAGGCCTGGGCGCGCAAGATCGAGAACAACCTCGGCCCCGAGCAACTGCGCGAGCTGACCCGCCAGCCGGCCGGCGACGCCGTCATCACGGTGGCCGTGCGCAGCAACGGCTCGGTGGAAACCGTCACCGTGGTGCGCTCCAGCGGCGTGCCGGCCATCGACGAGGCCATCACGCGCCTCGTGCGCAGCCTGGAGAACTACCCGGCATTCCCGCCGGCGCTGCTGCGCGACTACGACGTCGTCGAGATCCGGCGCACGTGGCATGTCGACACGGCGGTGCGGTTGTACTGAACGGCCGGGGTCAGCGCGCGGGAAAGCGATGCACACCGCTCGCCGGCAGCTTGTGCATGCAGGCGACGAACAGCGGGTCGGCGAGCCAGCCCTCCAGCCATGACCGCACCGACGGCACCGCCAGCGTTGCAAACCATGCCGGGTCCACGGCGGCGAACTGCCGCACGAAGGGCATCACGGCCAGGTCGGTGGCGCAGGGCGTGGCGCCGCCCAGGAAGGGCGCGGCCTGCAGTGTGGCCTCCAGGGGCTGCAGCAGCACGGCCACCGCGGCGTCGCGGTGGTCATCCGGCGGGAGGGGCTCGCCCGCGTAGCGCTGGGGGTACTTCCAGCGGTCCAGGTGGCGCTTGAAGGCGCCGTCGTTGCGCTGCACCAGGTCCAGGTTCTCGGGCGACTGCGCCCGCGCCCACCAGCCCTGCGCGTCGCCGGCGTCGGGCGCGGCCAGGGCCCAGCGCATGATGTCCCAGCTCTCGTCGATGACGCGGCCATCGGGCAACTGCAGCACCGGCACCGTCGCCTTGGGGGACAGGGCCAGCAGGCTGGCCGGCTTGTCGCGCAGGGCGACCTCCACAGCCTCGAAATCCCGCCCCGCCTGCAGCAGCGCCATGCGTGCGCGCATCGCGTAGGGGCAGCGGCGAAACGTGTAGAGCCGTGGCAGCGGCGGGCCTGCGGGAGAGGCTGGCGTGTGCGGTGCCGGCGTCGATGCGTCCATGGGGTCAGGCGGGTGCGGGCAGGCGATCAGGCGGGTGGGGCGTGACTCACTGCACGCGCAGCACCTCGAATTGCAGCCGGGTGGGCGCGACCTGCAGCGCCACCTCGTCACCCTCGCGCTTGCCCAGCAGGGCCCGGCCCAGCGGCGCCTGGCTGCTGATGACCTGCACGAGCCCGGCGCCGCTGCCCAGCTTCATGCTGCCGCCCTCCGGGCCGAGGAAGAGGTGCTGCTGCCTGTCGTCGGCGTCGACCAGGCAGACCAGCGCGCCGAGCTGGATGCCCAGGCTGTCGTCGTAGGCCCGCGGGCGGAACTGGCGCCAGCTGGCGATCGCCTGGCGGATGGCTTCGGCGCGACGCGCCTGGCCCGTGGCCAGGTAGGCGGCTTCGAGGCCCAGCGTGTCGTACTTGTTCTCGGCGATGTTCTCTTCGTGCGTCGCGGCCTCATGCGCCACGCGCGCGGCCTCCTCGGTCTGCCGCAGGTCTTCGGCAAGGCGTGCCAGCACCTGTTGCTGCAGCAGGAATTTGTCCATCGTGAAGGGGCGTCTCGACCAAGCGGGGGGCGCGATTATCGAGCGTGCTCCCTCACGGCATGGGCTCGCCGGCCGTCGGGCGACGGGCCATCGGCGCAACGTCCTACACCTGCCGGTGGCCAGCGGCCGCAAGGTGAGGGCCTTGCAGCTCTGGAGCGAATGCCATGCCCCGCGGTGACAAGTCGTCCTACACGGACAAGCAGATACGCCAGGCCGCGCACATCGAGGCGGGCTATGAAGCCCGCGGTGTGCCGGAGCAGGAGGCGCAAGCCCGCGCGTGGGCCACTGTGAACAAGATGAGCGGTGGCGGCAAGAAGTCGGGGTCGGGTCGCGGCCGGCCGGTCAACACCGCGCCGGCGCGCAAGGGCGGGCAACGGGGGGCCGCGGCCTCGGCCAGCCGCACGGCGGCCCAGCGCTCGGCATCGGCGAAGAAGGCCGCTGCCACGCGCAAGCGCAACGCCGAAGCGCGCGCCCGCGCGGGCTGACGCTCAGCGGCCCAGGCAGCGCAGCGACGCGTCGACGACGGCCTGCGCCGTCACGCCGAAGTGCGCGTACAGCGCCGCGGCCGGCGCCGATTCGCCGAAGGTGTCGATGCCGACGACGGCGCCCTCCAGCCCGACGTACTGGCGCCACGGCCCGGTCACGCCGGCCTCCACGGCCACGCGCGGCACGCCGGCGGGCAGCACGCTGGCGCGCCAGGCGGCGTCCTGCTGCTCGAACGTGAAGCAGGAGGGCAGCGACACGACGCGGGCGTTGACGCCCTGTGTGGCCAGTTGCTTGTGAGCCTGCACGGCCAGGTCCAGCTCCGAGCCGGTGGCGATCAGCACGACCTGCAGCGGCGCGTCGGCTGCTTCGGCCACCAGCACGTAGCCACCGCGCCGGATGTCGGCCAGCGTGCGGGCGTTGCGCGGCTGGTGCGGCAGGTTCTGGCGCGACAGCACCAGCGCCGTCGGCGTGTGGCGGTGGCGCACGGCGGTCTGCCAGGCCACCAGCGTCTCCACGGCATCGCCCGGGCGCCACAGGTCCAGGTTGGGCACCAGGCGCAGTGTGGCGACCTGCTCGACGGGCTGGTGCGTGGGGCCGTCTTCGCCCAGGCCGATGGAGTCGTGCGTGAAGACGTAGATGGGGTTGGTGCGCATCAGCGCGGCCATGCGGATGGCGTTGCGCGCGTACTCCGAGAACATCAGGAAGGTGCCGCCGAAGGGCCGGTAGCCGCCGTGCAGCGCGATGCCGGTCTGGATGGCCACCATCGCGAACTCACGCACGCCGTAGTGCAGGTAGTTACCGCCGGCCACGCCCTTCTCGACGGAGCGGCAGCCGGTCCACTGCGTCAGGTTGGACGGTGCCAGGTCGGCCGAGCCGCCCAGCAGTTCGGGCATGCCGTGCGCGAGCGCGTTGATGCTGTTCTGCGAGGCCTTGCGCGAGGCCATGGTCTCGGCCTTGGCGGCGACGGCAGCGAGCTGGGCGGCGGCCTGCTCGTCGAAGCCCGCTGGCAGCTCGCCGCGCACGCGGCGCATGAACTCCGCAGCGCGGGGATGGGCGGCGCGCACCGCCTCCCAGGCGCGCTGTGCGGCGGCGCCGCGGTCGCGGGCGTCCAGCGGCGCGCGGGCCTCGTCGGGCACGACAAACGGCGGGTGCGGCCAGTTCAGCGCCGCGCGCACGGCTGCCACTTCGGCGGCGCCCAGCGGCGCGCCGTGCACGTCGTGGCCGCCGGCCTTGTTGGGCGAGCCCTTGCCGATGGTGGTCTTCGCGCAGATCAGCGTGGGGCGGCCGTCGTCCTGCGTGGCCGTGGCCAGCGCCGCGTCTATTGAACCGAAGTCATGCCCGTCGACGTTGCGCAGCACGCGCCAGCCATAGGCCTCGAAGCGGGCCGGCGTGTCGTCACCGAACCAGCCTTTCACGTCGCCGTCGATGGAGATGCCGTTGTCGTCGTAGATGACGACGAGCTTGGAGAGGCCCCAGGTGCCGGCCAGCGAGCAGGCCTCGTGCGAGATGCCTTCCATCAGGCAGCCGTCGCCGACGAAGACGAAGGTGCGGTGGTCGACGAGCTGGCTGTCCGCGGTGTTGAACTCGGCGGCCAGCAGCTGCTCGGCCAGCGCCATGCCCACCGCGTTGGCCAGGCCCTGGCCCAGCGGGCCGGTGGTGGTCTCGACGCCTGGCGTCAGGCCCACCTCGGGGTGGCCCGGCGTCTTGCTGTGCATCTGGCGGAAGGCCTTCAGCTCGTCCATGGGCAGGTCGTAGCCCGAGAGATGCAGCAGTCCGTACAGCAGCATGGAGCCGTGGCCGTTGGACAGCACGAAGCGGTCACGGCCGGGCCAGGCCGGGTCGGCCGGGTTGTGGCGCAGGTACTTGCTCCACAGCACGGCGGCGATGTCGGCCATGCCCATGGGCATGCCGGGGTGGCCGGAGTTGGCCTGCTGCACGGCGTCGATGGCGAGCATGCGCAGCGCGTTGGCGGCGAGGGTGAGGTCTTGCATGGTGTTCAGGCTTGGATGGAGCGGATCAGCTGTTCCAGCGTCTCGGTGTCGGCGATGAACTGCGCGATGCCTTCGGTCAGCTTGTCGCGGGCCATCGCGTCGGCGGCGAGCGCGGCGTTGAACTCGGCCTCGGTCATCGCGGCCGGTGCGGGCTCGGTCGTGGCCGCCGGCATCAGGCAGCGCTCGACGGGCGTGTTCGCCTGCTGCAGCTCGGCCAGCAGCGCGGGGCTGATGGTCATCAGGTCGCAGCCGGCCAGCGCCAGGATCTGGCCGCTGTTGCGAAAGCTCGCGGCCATCACCTCGGTCCTGACGCCGTGGCGCTTGTAGTGGCGGTAGATCTCGACGACAGAGCGCACGCCGGGGTCGTTGGAGCCGGCCATCGCGGCCTCGTCCCAGCTCTTGCCGGCGGTCTTCTTGAACCAGTCGTAGATGCGGCCGACGAACGGCGAGATCAGCTGCACGCCGGCGTCCGCACAGGCCCTGGCCTGGGCCAGGCAGAACAGCAGCGTCAGGTTGGTGCGGATGCCTTGCTGCTCCAGCTCGCGCGCTGCCTGGATGCCGGCCCACGTGGAGGCCAGCTTGATGAGCACGCGTTCGCGCGGCACGCCGGCCGCGGCGTAGAGGTCGATGAGGCGGCGTGCCGTCGCCACCGACGCGGCGGTGTCATGCGACAGCCGCGGGTCGATCTCGGTGGACACGCGGCCCGGCACGAGCTTCAGGATCTCGACGCCGAACGCGACGAGCAGGTGCTCGGCCACGGTGGTGGCGCCCGCGCCGGGGTGCGCGGCGACGGCCCGCTCCAGCAGCGTGCGGTAGCGCGGCAGCTGCACGGCCTTCAGCACGAGGGAGGGGTTGGTCGTCGCGTCCTGCGGCTGGAACTGGGCGAGCTGGTCGAAGTCGCCCGTGTCGGCGACGACGGTGGTGTGTTGGCGGAGGAGGTCGAGGCTGTTCATTTTTTCCGGCAAAGCGCGGCCCTGCCGCTTGACGCGGCATGGCCTCGAAGGGTGAAGAACGGGTTAGCTGAACTCGCTGCGCAGCGCCGCGTAAAGGCGCTGGAAGCGGGCATGGCGTGGCTGCAGTGCGGCAGCCAATGCGGGGTCGGGTTCGGCGACGCGGGCGATGTCGGGCGTGTGGCATACCTCGTCCACCGTGCCGCCGCAGGCCAGCCAGGCCAGGCGCGCGGCGCCCAACGCGCCACCGGCCTCGGCGCCGACGCCGTTGACCAGGCGCACGTTCAGCAGCGATGCGAGCAACTTGGCCCACCATTCGCTGCGCGCGCCGCCGCCGACGAGCCAGAGTTGTTCCGCATGGCCGCCGCCGGCCTGCAGCGCCTGCCAGCCGTCCAGCAGCGCAAAGCCCACGCCTTCCAGCACGGCGTAGCCCATCTCGGCGGCGCCGTGTTCATGCGTGAGGCCGAAGAACACGCCCTGCGCGTTGGCGTTGTTGTGCGGCGTGCGTTCACCGCTGAGGTAGGGCAGGAAGATGGGTGCCTGCTGGCGCTGCGTGTCGGTCAGCGCGGCGGCCTTGGCGATCAGGTCGGCCTCGCCGCCGGGCATGCCCAGCATCAGCGTGGCCCAGCGCAGCGCGCTGGCGGCGCTGAGGATGACGCTCATCTGGTGCCAGGTGCCGGGCAGCGCGTGGCAGAAGGCGTGCACCGCGCGGGACGGGTTGGGGCTGAAGGCTTCGTTGCACAGGAAGATGACGCCCGACGTGCCCAGCGACAGGAAGCCGTGGCCGGGCTTCACGACACCCATGCCGACGGCGCTGGCCGCGTTGTCGCCGCCGCCGCCAGCGACGGGGATGCCTGCGGGCAGGCCCCAGCGCGCTGACAGCTCGGCCTTCAGCGTCGCGCTGGCTTCGCTGCCTTCGACGAGGCGGGGCATGTGGGATTCGTTCAGGCCGGTCAGCGCGAGCGCGACGGGCGACCAGCGGCGCTGGGCCACGTCCAGCCACAGCGTGCCGGCGGCGTCGCTCATCTCGCTGACGAACTCGCCGGTCAGTTGCAGGCGCAGCCAGTCCTTGGGCAGCAGCACCTTGGCCACACGGCCAAAGAGTTCGGGTTCGTGCTGGCGCATCCACGCCAGCTTGGGCGCCGTGAAGCCGGGCATCGCCAGGTTGCCGGTGATGGCCGGCAGCTCGGGGCAGGCGGCCATCATCTGCTCGCACTGCGGGCTGCTGCGGCCGTCGTTCCACAGGATGGCCGGGCGCAGCACGGTGTTGTCGCCGTCCAGCGTGACGGCGCCGTGCATCTGGCCGGAGAGGCCGATGCCGCGCACCTTCGCGAGCGCAGCGCCGTGCTCTGCCTTCAGTCTGGCCATGCCGGCATCGAGCGCGGCCCACCAATCAGCGGGGTTCTGCTCACTCCACAGTGGCTGGGGCCGTTGCACGGTGAGCGCGACGCCGGTGGTCGTCACGATGTTGTGCTGCTCGTCGAGGAGCAGCAGTTTCAGCTCGGAGGTGCCGAGGTCGATTCCCAGGAACATGGTGGATTCAGGTCGGGTTGATGGCGGCCGTCGTGCATTCAAGGGCCGAGCGCCGGGCCGCCCCAAGCCGGCCCGGCAGGTGATGTGTGAGCGGGGCAAGCCCCGCGAGCATCACCGTCCCCTCGGGGGACCGGTCAGCTCGCCTGCGTTCGGCGCGGCGAGCTGGACGAGGGGTCAAACAAACGCGTTGACGATGTTTTCCAGGCGCTCTTGACGACCGGAACGCGGCTGCGGCGAAATGCCTTCGGCATGGACCAGGCTGGCGAGGTCATCGAGGCTGGCACCGCCGGTGATCTTCTTGCCCAGGTCGCCCTCCCAGCCGGCATAGCGGTCGGCCACGGCCTTTTCCAGCTGGCCGCTCTCGTACAGCGCGGCGGCGGCCAGGAAGGCGCGGGCCATCGTGTCCATGCCGCCGATGTGGCCTTCCAGCTGGTCGATCGGGTCGATGGACTGGCGGCGCACCTTGGCGTCGAAGTTGGTGCCGCCGGTCGTGTAGCCGCCGTGGCGGATCATCTCCAGCATGGCCGGCACCAGCTGCACGTGGTTGTTGGGGAACTGGTCGGTGTCCCAGCCCAGCTGCTCATCACCGCGGTTGGCGTCGAGCGAGCCGAAGATGCCCAGTGCGCAGGCGGTGGCCACTTCGTGCTCGAAGCTGTGGCCGGCGAGCGTCGCGTGGTTGACCTCGATGTTGACCTTGACCTCGTTCTCCAGGCCGTAGGTCTTCAGGAAGCCGTAGACCGTGGCGCTGTCGTAGTCGTACTGGTGCTTGGTGGGCTCCTGCGGCTTGGGCTCGATGAGGATGGTGCCCTTGAAGCCGATCTTGTGCTTGTGCTCGACGACCGAGGTCAGGAAGCGGCCGTAGTTGGCCAGCTCGCGCTTGAGGTCGGTGTTCAGCAGCGTCTCGTAGCCTTCGCGGCCGCCCCACAGCACGTAGTTCTGGCCGCCCAGGCGGTTCGTCCACTCCAGCACGTGCTTGACCTGCGCGGCGGCGTAGGCGTAGACGGCGGGGTCGGGGTTGGTCGCGGCGCCGCTCATGAAGCGGCCGTTGGAGAACAGGTTGGCCGTGCCCCACAGCAGGCCGACCTTGCCGTCCTGCATCTTCTTGGCGGCGGCTTCGAGCAGGCCGTCGAGGATGCGGTTGGACTCGGCCAGCGTCGCGCCCTCGGGCGCCACGTCGCGGTCATGGAAGCACCAGTAGGGCAGGCCCAGCTTGCCGAAGAAGTCGAACGCGGCGTCCAGCTTCATGTAGGCGGCCTTGACCGGGTCGGTCTCGTTGAACCACTCGCGCTGGAACACGGTGTTGCCCAGACCGAAGACGTCCTCGCCCTTCCAGCAGAAGTTGTGCCAGTAGCAGACGGCCGGGCGCAGGTGCTCGGCCAGCGTCTTGCCCAGCACGACGCGCTTGGCGTCGTACCAGCGGTAGGCCAGCGGGTTGGTGGACGAGGGGCCTTCGTACTGGACGACGGGGAGATCGGAATAGGCGGTGCTCATGGCAAGGTCCTTGACTGCGGGAAAGGTGATGGGGGAGGGGTTGTGGGGGTTCAGGCGGTGGCCGGCACGGTGCCTTGGCGCGGCTCGTCATCGTCGGCGCCGACGCCGGCCTGGCGGCGGCGCTGCGCAAGTTCATCGGCCATCTGGAGCGTGGTCTGCTTGTTGAGCTTGTTGGCCAGCAGGCACAGCGTGCAGGCGGCGAAGCAGGCGCCGACGCCGAAGCTCGACATCACGCGGTAGCCCTCGATGGCGCCGGCGGCCGAGGGGTGCTGCGTGTCGTAGCCGAAGAAGCCGGCCAGGCACCACAGGAACACCGCCGAGCCGAGCGCGAGGCCCGACTTCAGCGAGAACCCGATGGTGGCGAACACCATGCCGGTGAAGCGCCGGCCGGTCTGCCATTCGGAGTAGTCGGCCGCGTCGGCATACATGGCCCACATGACGGCGATGGTCGGCGCGTAGAACACGGCGCCAAGGATGTGCAGGCCCAGCATGAGCCAGACCGCGTCGGGCGGCAGCAGGTAGAGCGCGCAGGCGGCCAGCGTCGACAGCGCGAAGCCGGCGGTCGCGACGGCGCGCTTGCCGTACTTCGCCGACAGGCCGGCGGACAGCATGATGACGACCAGCGTCGTGCCGAAGCCGGCCATGTTGATGATGCTGTTGAACACGTCCGCCACGTTGGACTGGGCCAGGCTGTCGCGCGTGCCGTGCACGATGTAGCCCAGCGTGTCGGCCAGGCTGCCGGTGCCGTTGGGGTCGGGCGTCGTCAGGCCGAAGGCGGCCACGAAGTCGAACATCGCGGCCTTGTCGACGTAGTGGTGGTAGTAGTTGAAGTGGGCGCCGCCCCGCAGCGTCAGCATGCCGAAGTTGAAGACGGTGTAGGCCACCAGCGCGATCCACGGGCCGTTCTTCAGCAGGTCGGCGAAGTCCTCGCGCGGCGAGGACTGCGTCTCGACGATGGGCTTGATGCGCTCCTTGGTCGTGACGAAGGTGATGAGGAACAGCACCAGGCACAGCGCGGCCCAGATCGTCATCGTGACCTGCCAGCCGTGCGCGCGGTCATGGCCTTGCGCGAACTTGGCCACCAGCGGCAGCGTGAAGCCGCCGACGATGAACTGCGCCACGTTGACCGACACGAAGCGGTAGGAGTTGAGCTTGGTGCGCTCGTTGAGGTCGCCCGTCATCACGCCGCCCAGCGCCGAGTAGGGCATGTTGTTCATCGAGTACAGCGTCATCAGCAGCGTGTTGGTGATGCCGGCATACGCGATGACCATGCCCGTGCTCCAGCCCCAGCTGGGGTCGGGCGTCGTGTAGGCGGCGATCATGACGACGCACCAGGGAATGGTGGTCCACAGCACCCAGGGGCGGAACTTGCCCCAGCGGGTGTTCGTGCGGTCGGCCAGCACGCCCATGACGGGGTCGAAGATGGCGTCCCACAGCCGCGGCCACAGCAGGATGGCCGCGGCCGTGTTGGCCGACAGGCCGAACACGTCGGTGTAGAAGTTCAGCTGGAACAGCACCATCGTCATGAAGACGAAGTTGGCCGCGGCATCGCCGCAGCTGTATCCGGCCTTCTCGATGAAGGACTAGGGCTGGGTTTTCATGTGTCTCCTCTGGTGTTTTTCTTGAGGGCGAGATCAGTTGCTTTCGGGCCGAGCGCCGGGCCGTTCCCAAGCCGGCCCGTCATGGCGATGTGCTTGCGGCTCGATGCCGCAAGCATCGCCGTCCCCTCGGGGGACCGGCCAAGCTACTCCTTGGACGAGGGGCTTCATGACGTGTAGCTGAGGTAGTCGAAGTCTGCCGTCGTGCGCGTGCCGGCCAGGTCCTGGCAGGCGATGCCGACGAAGTTGCCGGTGAAGCCGAAGTTGTTGGCGAAGCCGTTGAGGAAGCGGGTCGCGAACTCGTCGCTCAGCATGGCCGTGTCCAGCGCCGGGCCGAGGGGTTGCCACGCGGCGCTGCCCTGGCGGAACGAGAACTGGTAGGTGTCGTGGCTGAACTCGACGGCCAGGTCCACCGGGCCGTCGGCGAGCGGCACGGGCGCGGCGGGGCCGCTGATGGCGCCATCGCGGTTGACGGTCAGGTAGACGACGCGGGCGTTGCTGTCCGGGTCGCGCGTGACGTGCAGGTAGGCGTGGTTGCGCGTGTTGTAGTACGCGACGAGGCCGGCCATCTGGTGGAAGCTGCCGGGCTCGAAGTCCACGCGCGTCTCGATGCGGCAGTGGAAGTGCTGCTGGCGGCGCGCGACGAGGCTCTGGTCAAACAGGCTCATCAGCGACTCGCGGCCCGTCAGGCGCAGGTGGCCGGGGCGGGCGGTGAGGGACGCCCAGCTCTCGTCGAACGGCTTGCGCAGCGAGTTCAGGTGGCCGTTGAACACCGGCGTGTCGAAGTCGTCGCGGGCCGGCTCGGCCGGGAAGGGGTGGGCGGGCAGGTTGGGCCCCTCGACGTGCAGGCTGGGCTGCTGGCCCCCTCGGCCGCCTGCGCCGACGACCTCGGGCCAGTCGTCATCGCGCCACTGGATGCGCTGCAGCGCCGTCTCGCGGCCCAGCGGGCAGTGCAGGCCGGCGTAGCCGTCCTCGGGTTGGTTGTTGGCGGCGTTGGGGCCCGTCCATTCCAGCGGGCGGCCGCACAGGTGGGCCATGAACCATTCGCCGTTGGCGGTCTCGACGAGGCTGGCGTGGCCGCTGCGCTGCAGGCCGTCGGTCTTCTTCTGCCAGGCGGTCAGCAGCGGGTTGCCGGGCAGCGTCTCGTAGGGACCGTCCAGCTGGCGCGAGCGGGCCAGCGTCACGGCGTGCTCGTAGAAGGTGCCGCCCTCGGCCGTCAGCAGGTAGTACCAGCCGTTGCGCTTGTAGATGTGCGGGCCTTCGACGACGCCCAGGTCGGTGCCGGCGTAGATGTTCTTGATCGGGCCGACGAGCTTCCTCGCGTCGTGGTCGTACTCCTGCAGCAGGATGCCGTTGAAGTGGTTCTTGCCGGGCCAGTGCGTCCACTGCTGGTTGACCAGCCAGTGGCGGACGCCACCGTTTTCGTCCACGTCATGGAACAGGCTGGGGTCGAAGCCCGAGCTGTTCAGGTAGATGGGCTCGCTCCACGGGCCGTCGATGCTGGGCGCCGTGATGAGGTAGTTGTGCGTGTCCTTGAACGCGCCGATGGTGGAGCGCACGTCGGTGTAGATCAGCCAGAACTGGCCGCCCGAATAGCTCAGGCAGGGCGCCCAGACGCCGGCGGAGTCGGGGTGGCCGGTCAGGTCCAGCTGGCTGGTGCGCGTGCAGGCATAGCTGTGGTGGCGCCAGTGGACGAGGTCCTTGGAGTGATGGATGCGCACGCCCGGCCACCACTCGAACGTGGAGGTGGCGATGTAGTAGTCATCGCCGTCCGTGCCCGGCACGCGGCAGATGGAGGGGTCGGCATGGAAGCCCGGCAGGATGGGGTTGGTGATCATCTTCAGGAGGTCAGAGGAAGCAGGGCTGCCGGCGGGCGGTGCGACCGGCCGGCGTGGAGGAGCAGGGCGCCGATGACGACGAGGCCGCCGGCAGCAGTCAGCGCCTGGGCGGCGCCGGAGAACTTGGCCGCGGCGACGCAGGCGTCCCAGTGCGACGTGATGAGCCACACCAGCGCCGCGCCCGCCAGCGCGACGAGGCTGCCGGCCGTCAGCAGCGGGCGGTGGGCGCGCGACAGGTCCATGCCGGTGTCGACGTCCACGCGCTCGAAGCGGCCGCGGAACCACAGCCAGAAGATCGCCAGGCTGGTCAGGTGCATGAGGCCGGCGTAGACAAAGGCCCATTGCTGCGTGCCGGTCCACTGCACGGTCAGCGCCGTCAGCAGCGCGATGAACATGCCGCCGATGCCGCCCGCCGTGGCGCCCAGGCCGATGACGGCGCCGGACACCTTGGTGGGGAACAGGTCGGTGGCCGACGTCAGCAGGTTGGCCGACCACGCCTGGTGGCAGGCCGTGGCCAGCGCGATCAGCGCCACACAGGCGGCAAAGCTGTCGGCCGAGTACGCCAGGATGCTGCCCGGCATGCAGGCCGCGAAGAGGCCCATCGTCACCATGCGGGCCTTGCCCACCGGCCAGCCGCGTTGCGTCAGGTGGCCCGACAGCCAGCCGCCGAAGATGGAGCCCACGCTGGAGCCCAGGTAGATCAGGGCCACGAGGCCGGCGCTCTTCAGCGGGTTCTGGCCGCGCTCGCGCTCCAGGTACGACGGCAGCCAGAACAGGAAGAACCACCAGACCGGGTCGGTCAGCATCTTGGCCAGCAGGAAGGGCCAGATCTCGCGGTAGCGCAGCAGCGCCGTCCACGGCAGGCGCACGGTCTCGGTGGCGGGCGGCTGGCCGGCGCGGATGTGGGCGAGTTCCGCGGCGGATACGCGGGCGTGGTGCTCCGGCGCATGGAAGCCGCGCTGCCAGAACACCAGCCACGCCAGCCCCGCCGCGCCGATGGCAACGAACGCCGACTGCCAGCCGAAGTTCAGCGCCAGCCACACGGTGACGGGCGACGCGATGATGCCCAAGGCGGTGCCCGAGTTGAACAGCCCCGTGGCCAGCGCGCGCTCCTGCTGCGGGAACCACATCGCCACGGCCTTGATGGCCGCGGGGAAGTGCGCAGCCTCGGCCATGCCAAGCAGGAAGCGCACGACCACCAGGCCCAGCACCGAGGCCACCAGCCCGTGCGCGGCGGACGCCAGCGACCACAGGATCAGCGCCACGGCCAGGCTGCGCTTGACGCCGAAGCGGTCGATGGCCGAGCCGATCAGCGGCGGGAAGGCGGCGTAGGCCGCGGTGAACGCGAAGGTGATCCAGCCGTAGTCGGCATCGGTCAGCGCCAGGCCGCCGGCTTCCAGCGGCTGCTGCAGGCTGGTCTTCAGCACCGACAGCGCATTGCGGTCGATGTAGTTGATCGTCGTCGCCGCGAACAGCAGCCCGCAGATCCACCAGCGCTGGCGGCCCACGGCCGCGCGATCCCCCGCGGTGCTCACGCAGACCGCCCGGCGGCTTTGGTAGCGCTAGCGATGTCCCGGGTAAACCCCTGTCGCTGGGGCGACATCGGGGCCGATCGGGAGGCGGATGGTTTCAAGACGTTGTCTCCGTGGGAAAGACCGCTGCGTGACGTGTTTGTGGCGGCTTGCGGGTTGCAAATGTAGCGCTACCATTTGCTTTCGCGCAAGCCGGAATTTCGCGCAAACCGGCACGGCACGCCCTTGGAGACAGGATGACGACGATTTTTCGAACGCTGGGCCTGGCCCTGCTGATGGCCCTGCTGCCCGGCTGGGCGGCGGCCGAGGATGGCTACGAGCTGTGGCTGCGCTACCGGCCGCTAGGCGGCGCCGCGCAGGCGCAGCTGCAGGCCGGCGCGCGCAGCCTGGTGCTGGCCACGCCGGCCACGCCCACGGTGGATGCCGCCGTGGCCGAGCTGCGGCGCGGCGTGGCCGGGTTGGCGGGGCGGGCGCCGGCGCTGTCGCCACGCGCCGTGCCGGGCGCGCTGGTGCTGGCGACGCGCGCGCAGGCGCCGGCCGGCCTGGACGTGCCGTGGGACGAGCTGGGTGACGAGGGCTACGCGCTGCGCCGCCAGACGCTGCAGGGGGCCGACGTGACCGTCATCGCCGCCAACACCGACCGCGGCCTGCTGTACGGCGCCTTCGCATGGCTGCGCGCGGCCCAGACCGGTGCCGACATGCGCCGGCTGGACCAGCGCGCCGCGCCCAAGGTGGCCCTGCGGCTGCTGAACCACTGGGACAACCTGGACCGCCACGTCGAGCGCGGCTACGCCGGCGCATCGCTGTGGGACTGGTGGAAGCTGCCCGACATCCTGGACCCGCGCTACGTGGACTACGCCCGCGCGAATGCGTCGCTGGGCATCAACGGCACGGTGTTGAACAACGTCAACGCCAAGGCCGATTCGCTGACGCCGCCCTACCTCGCCAAGGCGGCGGCGCTGGCGAATCAGTTCCGCCCGTACGGCATCAAGGTCTACCTGTCGGCGCGCTTTTCGGCGCCGGTGGAGCTGGGCGGGCTGAAGACGGCCGACCCGCTGGACCCGGCGGTGCGCGCCTGGTGGCGGGCCAAGGCCGACGAGATCTACCGGGCCATCCCGGATTTCGGCGGCTTCCTCGTCAAGGCCAACTCCGAGGGCCAGCCCGGCCCGCAGGACTACGGCCGCAACCACGCCGACGGCGCCAACATGCTGGCCGAAGCGCTCCAGCCCCACGGCGGCGTCGTCATGTGGCGCGCCTTCGTCTACTCGCCCGACGCGACCGACCGCGCCGCGCAGGCCTACGCCGAGTTCCAGCCGCTGGACGGCAAGTTCGCGCCCAACGTCATCGTGCAGGTGAAGAACGGTGCCATCGACTTCCAGCCGCGCGAGCCCTTCCATCCGCTGTTCGGCGCCATGCCGAAGACGCCGCTGGCGCTGGAGCTGCAGATCACGAAGGAGTACCTGGGTTTCTCGACGCACCTCGTGTACCTGGGCGCGCTGTTCGAGGAGGTGCTGAAGGCCGACACCGGCCACGGCGGCACGGTGGCCCGCGTCGTCGACGGCCGCCTGAACCAGCACCCGCTGACGGCCATCGCCGGCGTCGCCAACATCGGCACGGACCGCAACTGGAGCGGCTCGCAGTTCGACCAGGCCAACTGGTACGCCTTCGGCCGCCTGGCCTGGGACCCGGATGCGAGCGCCGCCCAGGTCGCGCGCGACTGGGTGGCGCAGACCTTCACGCGTCGCCCCGCCGCGCGGGACGCCATCGTCGACCTGATGCTGGCCTCGCGCGAGGCCGTCGTCGACTACATGACGCCGCTGGGCCTGCACCACCTGATGGACACCGGGCACCACTACGGGCCTGGCCCCTGGGTCAACAACCTGGAGCGCGCCGACTGGAACCCGACCTACTTCCACAAGGCCGGCCGCGACGGCATCGGCTTCGACCGCACTGCCACCGGCAGCAACGCCGTGGCCCAGTACGCGCCCGCCGTCGCCCGCCAGTGGGCCGACCCGCGCACCACGCCAGCCGAGCTGCTGCTGTGGTTCCACCACCTGCCGTGGGACCACGCCATGCCGTCGGGCCGCATGCTGTGGGCCGAGCTGGTCTGGCGCTATGACCGCGGCGTCGCGACGGTGGACGACATGGGCCGGCGCTGGGCCACGCTGAAGGCCGATGTCGACCCGCAGCGCCATGCCGAGGTCACCGCCTACCTGGCCGTGCAGGCCCGCGAGGCGCGCTGGTGGCGCGATGCTTGCATCGCCTATTTCCAGTCCGTGTCGGGCCTGCCGCTGCCGGCCGGCGTGGCGCCGCCGGCGCAGGAGCTGGCGGCGTACAAGGCCTTGCGCTTCGGTTTCGCGCCCGGGCGTTGAGCAGCGCCACCATGGGCATGGTAGAGAATCACTGCCGCGGCCGCGCACTGCTCGCGCGGCGGCCAAGAACAACGAAGACTCGAGGTGCAGATTGAAGCCAAACGCACGCCAGGGGCGCAGCACCAAGGTGGCGACCATCGCCGATGTGGCCAGCCTCGCCGGCGTGTCGCCGATGACCGTGTCGCGCGTCGTCAACGGGGAGCTGAACGTGCGCCCCGGCACGCGCGAGAAGGTGCAGGCGGCCATCGCGCAGCTGAACTACGTGCCCAACCAGGCGGCCCGCCGCCTCGCCGGCTCGGAGCCCATCCGCATCGGCATGCTCTACATCGACCCGACGGCCGGCTACCTCAACGAGTTCCTCATCGGCCTGCTGAACAAGGCCAGCCTGCGCCACGTGCAGCTCATCGTGCAGCGCTGCGACGCGGCGCGTGACGGCGAGGAGGCGCCGGTGGCCGAGATGATCGCCAACGGCATCGACGGCCTCATCCTGCCGCCGCCGTTCTGCGACTCGCAGCCGCTGCTCAAGCTGGTCGCCGAGACCGACACGCCGGCCGTCGTCGTCTCCGCCGGCCAGCCGCCCGCCGACGTCTGCGCCGTCGGCATCGACGACTACCAGGCCGCCTACGAGATGACGCGCCACCTGCTGAACCTGGGCCACCACCGCCTGGGCTTCATCATCGGCGACCCCTACCAGAGCAGCAGCTCGCGCCGCCTGGCGGGCTTCCACGCGGCGATGCGCGACGCCGGCCTCAACATCGAGGAGGAAGAGGTCGTCGCGCAGGGCATGTTCACCTACCGCTCCGGGCTGGACGCGGCCGAGGGCCTGCTGTCCCAGGAGCGCCGGCCGACGGCCATCTTCGCCAGCAATGACGACATGGCCGCCGCCACCGTCGCCATCGCCCACCGGCTGGGCCTGGACGTGCCCAGCGACCTGACCGTCGTCGGCTTCGACGACGCGCCGCTGGCCACGACGATCTGGCCTGAACTCACCACCGTGCGCCAGCCCATCATGGAGATGGCCGGCGCCGCGGTGGACCTGCTGGTGCGCCACATCAAGGCGCGCCGCTCCGGCGAGTCTCTGCCCTGCGAGCATGAGCTCATGGATTTCGAACTGGTCCGACGCCAGTCCGACGCCGCTCCCCGCCTGCGCCCACCGCTGCGCCTGGGCGCGGGCGGCTGACCCGCGACCTCACCGGGGCCCGACGCCGGGCCCGATACATCCATGGAAGAACTGACCGGACTGCGCTTCAGGCGCCTTCTGCTGACCGGCGCTGCCGGCGCGCTGGGCCGCATGCTGCGCCCGCGCATGAAGCGCTACTGCGAGACGCTGCGCGTCTCCGACCTCGCGGCGATGGACCCGGCCGGCGAGGGTGAGGAAGTCGTCGTCGCGCCGCTGGAGGACGAGGCGGCGATGTACGAGCTGCTGAAGGACGTGGACGCCGTGCTGCACTTCGGCGGCGTGTCCATCGAGAAGCCCTTCAGCACGGTGCTGCCGGCCAACATCGTCGGCGCGTACAACCTCTACGAGGCGGCGCGCCGCCGGGGCACCAAACGCATCGTCTTCGCCAGCTCCAACCACGTGACCGGCTTCTACGGCCAGGACGAAACCATCAAGGCCCATGTCGTGCCGCGGCCCGACACCTTCTACGGCCTGTCCAAGGCCTTCGGCGAGAACCTGGCGCAGTTCTACTACGACCGCCACGGCCTGGAGACCGTCAGCATCCGCATCGGCTCCTGCCTGCCCGAGCCGGTGGACCGCCGCCAGCTGTCCAGCTGGATCAGCCACGACGACATGGAGCGCCTGCTCGTCAGCGCGCTGACGGCGCCCATCGTCGGCCACAGCATCGTCTACGGCGCCAGCGACAACCGCACCACCTGGTGGGACAACTCGCAGGGCCGGCACGTCGGCTACCGGCCGCAGGACAGCTCCGAGCCCTGGCGCGCCGCCATCGAGGCAAAGCAGGGCGCGGTGGACCCGACCCGGCCCGAGGTGAAGTACCAGGGCGGCGGCTTCGTCGTGCTGGGGCCGTTCCCGTTCGCGGGGCAGGAGTGAACATGAGCGGTGTTGAACGCGGCCCGCGCATTCCCTTCCAGCCCGCGTCGCGCCTGCCCGACGCGGCCTTCGAGATCCTCGCGCCCGAGGGCCGCGAGCTGCGGCTGTTCTCGGCCTGCGTGGAGCAGCTCGCCACCGGCCTGCAGTGGGCCGAGGGCCCGGTGTGGTTCGGCGACGGCCGCTACCTGCTGGTGTCGGACATCCCCAACGACCGCATCCTGCGCTGGGACGACTGCAGCGAGCAGGTCAGCGTGTTCCGCCAGCCCAGCGGCAACGCCAACGGCCACGCGCGCGACGCGCAGGGCCGCCTCGTCAGCTGCGAGCACCTGGGCCGGCGCATCACGCGCACTGAAGTCGACGGCCGCGTCACCGTGCTGGCGGACCGTTATGACGGCAAACCGCTCAACTCGCCCAACGACATCACCATCGCGCCCGACGGCGCGATCTGGTTCACCGACCCCGAGTTCGGCATCTCCGGCGACTGGGAGGGCGCGCCCGCGCCGCGCGAGCAGCCGCATGGCGTCTACCGCATAGCCCCCGCCACCGGCGAACTGCAGCGCGTCATCGACGACCTCGCCGGCCCCAACGGCCTGGCCTTCACGCCCGAGGGCCGGCTGCTGGTGGTGGAAAGCCGCGCGCAGCCGCACCGGCTGATCTGGTCTTACGCGGTGAGCGGCGCGACGGTCAGCGACAAGCGCCTGCTCATCGACGCCCAAGGCCCCGGTGCCTTCGACGGCATCGCGCTGGACACGCAGGGCCGCATCTGGTGCGGCTTCGGCGGCGGCGGCCAGCCGGGCGTGGACCCGGCGACGCTGGACGGCGTGCGCGTCTACGCGGCCGACGGCCAGCCGCTGGCCCACATCCACCTGCCCGAGCGCTGCGCCAACCTGTGCTTCGGCGGCGCCAAGGGCAACCGCCTCTTCATGGCCAGCAGCCATTCGCTGTACGCCCTCTACGTCAACGCCCGCGGGCTGGTCCGATGAACACAGAACCCCACGTGACCGTGCGCGACTACGGCCGCCTGCCCGACGGCCGCACCGTCCACGAATACCGCCTCGACAACGGCCGCGGCCTCGTGCTGACGGCGCTGGACTGGGGCGGCATCGTCACGGGCCTGTGGGTCCCCGGGCTGGCCGACAGCGTCGTGCTCGGGCTGGCCGACCTGGGCGCCTACCTGGCCGGCGCTGGCTCGCACCTGGGCGTCATCGCCGGCCGCTACGCCAACCGCATCGCCGGCGCCAGCTTCGAGCTGGACGGCGTGCGCCACCGCCTCGCCGCCAACGACGGCGTCAACTGCCTGCACGGCGGCCCGGCCGGCTTCGGCGCGTCGCTGTGGCAGGGCACGCCGCAGCCGGTGGGCGGCGACGGCAGCGTCAGCCTGCTGCTGCAGCGCGTGAGCCCGCACGGCGAGATGGGCTTCCCCGGCAACCTGCACGTCGACGTGCGCTACACGCTGGGCGCGGACATGAGCTGGCGCGTGGACTACGAGGCCACGACCGACCTGCCCACCGTCGTCAACCTGACCTCGCACGCCTACTTCAACCTCGGCGGCGCCGAGTCCGGCCCGGCGCTGGGCCATCGCCTGACGCTGCACGCCAGCCGCTACACGGTGCCCGGCGCGAACGGCATCCCGCTGCGGCACGCGGGCGTGGCCGGCACGCCGTTCGACTTCCGCCGCGGGCGCGCCATCGGCACCGACGTGGGCTACGACCACAACTGGCTGCTGGACCACCCGCTGGACGGCAGGCTGCACGCGGCTGCGCGACTCGAAGACCCCGCCTCGGGCCGCTGGATGGACATCGCCACGACCGAGCCGGCGATCCAGTTCTACGCCGGCACGTGGATGGACGGCTCCCTCACCAGCCCGGGCGGCCGTCGCTACACGCGCGGCGCGGGCGTCTGCCTGGAAACCCAGCACAACCCGGATTCACCGAACCGCCCCGTGAGCGCCGACTGGCCCAGCACCGTGCTGCGGCCGGGCGAGGTGTTCAGGTCGGCGACGGTGCATCGGTTTGGGGGCTGGTGAGGGGGCGAGGGATGGCTGCTTTGCAGCGGGTGCTGTCTTTCGCGTCATCTGACTCGATGCTCGGAAGCTGCCGTTCAACGTTGAAATGCAGCCGACCGGCCGACGTGGCGATTCATGGTCGTACTTGTTGACTTGCTGACTATCGCTGGCCTCTGATAGCGAGGTGGCAAGGGCTGGGGATCCGTTTCGATTTCCCTTACGCGCTTAGCTACCATGCGCGGCCAGGGAAGGCTAGGCGAGACCGCTTTTTTGGGCGCCCTAACGGACTGTCGGTACACCTGGCATGCAGCCGTCCGACATGAACGCGGGGCCGTCTTTCGCAAGACCGTAGGTGATGTATGTCGAACGCAAAGTTGCTGAGGCAATTGATTAAGGCTGGTATTGAAGGAGACACGGGCAGCTTCACGGCGGCTTCTGAGGCTGTGATCCGTGAAGAGCGCGAGAAGAAGCACCACTTGCTTGCCAACGACCTGGAGCGTCTGCTGTACGGCGAACGGTCCAGCTCTGGCAGAGGCAACCTGCGCCTGGTGCCTGCCAAGGACCTGCCCATCAACAAGGACAGCGGTCTGGCCTTAGTTGAAGAGCGGCCTGCTGTACGCGACGAGACCGACATCGTGCTGGGCGACGGCGCGCAGTCGGCGCTGGACGAGGTGCTGATGGAGCACCGGCGCGGCGACGTGCTGCGGGCGCACGGCCTGCAACCGGCCCAGCGCCTGCTGTTCTGCGGTCCACCGGGCTGCGGCAAGACACTGGCCGCCGAGGTCATCGCCAGCGCACTGGAGCTGCCTCTGGTGGTCGTTCGCCTGGACTCCGTCATCTCCTCGCTGCTGGGCGAGACCTCAGCCAACTTGCGCAAGGTCTTCGACTACGTATCGGCGCGTCCGGTGGTTGCACTCTTCGACGAGTTCGACGCCCTGAGCAAGGATCGCGGCGCCAGCGATGACCACGGCGAGCTGAAGCGCTCCGTCAACGCCGTGCTGCAGATGATGGACGGGTACCGAGGCCCGAGCATCCTGATTGCGACGACGAACTACGAGACCCTGTTGGACAAGGCCGTGTGGCGTCGCTTCGACGAGGTTATCCGCTTCGAGCCCCCGAATTTGGAGCAGGCCAAGCGCCTGCTGGCCCTGAAGCTGTCCGGTGTGCGCCGGAACTTTGAAACCGACGACTCAAAGATCGCCGCGCTCTTCAAGGGTCTGTCCCACGCCGACATCGAGCGCGTGCTTCGCCGCGCCGTCAAGGACATGGTCCTGTCAAACCGTGAGTTCCTCGCCAAGGCCCACCTAGAGGCAGCGCTGGCGAAGGAATACCAACAACCCCACTGAGTGGCCTAGGGAGGCAACTGGATGGCATATGAGCACCTGCGACTAGAAAAAGAGTCTCCTGTCACCGACCGGCATAGGCCGCGCGGCTTCGGCGCACCAGCGCCTGCGGACCCAAGAGGCCACGGCAACGCCTTGCTTCGGAGCTTTCGCGCAGTGCGCGAAGTCGCAGCAAACGAGGACCTCGGTGGATTTGACGACCGCAAGCTGCTGAAGATTCGCTTACGTGAGGGCGAAAGGCAGCTTCCCCCCTTCAATCTGATCGATGGCCTGGAAGTTGTCAGCCAGGAGGGGCACGAGGTCGTTCTCGCGTTTGCCACTGAGGCGGCGCTGAACCTGGTCGAAGAGCGGCTTGCAACGCTTGCACGTGACGGGCGAGTGACGCGCAAAGAGCTGCTGTTCGTCATCGACGCGTTCGAGCACTGGACACCCGAAGACAGGACTGGCGCGGCACTGGCCGAACAGGGATTGCCGCAAGACGGGCTCTGCACCTTAGATGTCGAGCTCTGGCCGCAGGAGCAGCCGGCTCGTCGGCAGTCCACGATGGAGTCCTTCACGGCCTTCGCGGGTGAGCGCGGAGCGGAAATTCTCGACAGGGTTGTCTCCGTGTCGTTGCTCATGGTGCGGCTGCGCTGCAGCCGTGAAGTAGTGGAACAAGTGCTTCGTTACCGCGATGCGCGCACAGTAGATCTGCCGCCGCGTTGGGGCGTGGCCGTCGGTACCGTTGCTGCGGACCTGAACCGCTTCCCGCCCCCCGCGCAGCCCGACGCTGAGGCGCCCCGGCTCGCCGTGCTGGATGCGGGCCTTGTCACCGGCCAGCCGCTGCTTGCCCCAGCAGTCGGCCATGCCCAAGGCTATGTGCTGCCGCATCGCAGCCCGGACGACTCCGATCCGTGGCATGGCACCTCAGTTGCCGGGCTGGCCCTGTACGGTGACATTGAAACCGCAATCGCCAGCGGCGAGTTCGTGCCGAGCCTCTTCCTGCTATCAGGGCGGGTGTTCAACCATGACGGTGACGACCAAACAGAGTTCGTCGAGAACGCCGTCGAGCGTGCCGTCCGAGACCTGCATGCTGGCTTCGGCTGCCGAGTCTTCAACCTCAGCTACGGCGACTTGAACAAGGTCTACGCCGGTGGGCATGTGCGAGGACTGGCCTACACGCTAGACCGCCTCACGCGCGAGTTGGGTGTCGTGTTCGTCGTGTCTACCGGGAATCTCTCCGTGGACAGCCTACCCGCCGATCCGCTGGCATCGTTCCCCGACTACTTGCTAGCGGACCGGGCGCGCGTGGTAGACCCCGCCACAGCGCTGAACGCTGTGACGGTGGGAGGCCTTGCCCGCCATGAGGCCACACGCGGCCAGCAGCAGCGCCCGGAACTCATCGAGGACAGGCCCATCGCCCGCACAGGGCACCCCTTCCCCCTCACAAGGTCTGGCCCGACCGTCAACGGTGCCATCAAGCCCGACTTTGTCGAGCATGCCGGCAACCTGGCAGTTGTTCGGCTGACGGGCCGCACCACCTATCGTGGACTTGGCGTCGTCACGACGAACGGTGGCTTTGCCGGCGGCCACGCCTTCAGGGAAGAGGTCGGCACAAGCTTCGCCGCGCCAGCTATCGCCCACCGGGCGGCCAAGCTGTTGCGTCGTGTTCCCGGCGCCAGCCACAATTTGCTGCGCGCGCTGCTGGGCGCCCACGCCAAGTGGCCCGATCCGTCCGTCTCTCTCCTGAACCCGAACAACAACGCCGAGGGCTGCGAGAAGCTGACGCGCCTAGTGGGCTACGGCTGCATCAACGACGGCGCGCTAGAGCAGTCGCTCGACAACGTCGTGTCGCTGATCTGCGAAGAGCAGATCGGCAATGACCGCTGCCAGTTCTACGCGATCCCCATCCCGGATGAATTCTGGGAAGGCGGGCGACGCACAAGGGAGGTGACCGTCGCTCTGGCCTACAGCCCCTTGGTGCGGACAACGCGGCTGGACTACCGCATGACCAAGCTGAAGTTCAGCCTAGTCGTGGCCAACAACCTGGACGAAGTGGCGGCAGCGTTCCAGCACAACCGGGACGAGGGGATGCCCGAACGCGACTACAACCGCTGGCTGTCGGGTGCAGCACGCCAGGCTGGCACGCTGCAGGTGTCGCGTTGGACCTTTAAGCAAAGACCTCCCGGGCTCTTGTTCATCGTGGTGACCCGCCAAGACACGCCTTGGTCCACCGTCAACGACGAACCGGAGCCCTACGCGCTTTGCGTCAGCATTGCCGACCGGGCCAACGTCCAATCGCGGCTGTACGCGCAGATTCAAGCCCTCCTCAGGGCCCGGGTCGAGCAGCGTGCGCGCGCTAGGGTCTAAGGCAACGCTGATCAAGTCCCGCCTTGCGGGTTGGTCTGGTGGCGGGGCCGCA
>JAYSCT010000012.1:28578-54166 GCA_041914785.1 Roseateles sp. | reverse complement strand
GGCGGCTGGGTGTTGCCGGTGGACGGGGTCGTGGGTGGAGGCCGCGGCGTGGGCGCCGGCGCGGGCGGCGTCGGGGTGGGCGAGGGCGCCGGCGGTGTGGGCACCGGCGTCGGGGTCGGCGCGGGCGGCGTCGGCACCGGTGCCGGCGGGTTGGGCACGGGCGTGGGTGTCGGCGCGGGCGGTGTCGGTGTGGGCGATGGCGCCGGCGGCGTGGGCGTCAGCGGCGGCGACGGCGGCTGGGTGTTGCCCGTGCTGGGGCCGTTGCCGGTGGACGGGTTGGTCGGGTTCGTCGGCGACGGCGCGGGGGGCGTCGGCGTCAGCGGCGGCGACGGCGGCTGGGTGTTGCCCGTGCTGGGGCCATTGCCGGTGGACGGGCCGGTGGGCGCAGGCCCCGGCGTCGGCACGGGGGCAGGAGGAGGTGTCGGCGTGGGTGCCGGTGCCGGAGGCGTCGGGGTGGGCGCTGGCGCTGGCGGCGTCGGCGTGGGGGCCGGGGCGGGTGGCGTCGGGGTGGGCGACGGCGCCGGCGGTGTGGGCACGGGCGTTGGCGCAGGCGTGGGCGCGGGCACCAGGCCGTCGACGAGCTCGCTGACACCGTCGTAGACCTTGACGGCCTCGATGTCCACGCTGCCCACCTGCTGCAGCTGGCTTTGCAGCGGCGCGATCTTCACGTCCTGGCCGTCGCGCATGGCGCGCAGGGTCAGGTCGCCGCCGCCCAGGTCCACGCTGCCGCCCTGCAGCTTGATCCAGCCGTCGCGGCTGTTCAGTGCGACGCGGGGCGCGTCGGTGTCGCTGCCGGTGCCGGCGCTGCGGGCGACGAGGCGGGCACCGTCGGCGATGACGACATGACCGTCGACGTGCCGGCCGTCGACGAGGCGGCTGCCGGCGTTGAGCTGGATCTGCCCGCCGCGGGTGCCGCTGGCCAGCGCGACGAGGTCGCCGGCGACGGTCAGGTTGCCCGCGTCGCTGCTGAGTTCGAGGGCGTGCGCCGTGAGGCGTGCGCCGGTGGGCAGCGTCTGGTCGCCGCTGCGGTTGCGCACGGCGATCTGCTGCTCGAACGCGCGGTTGCCGGCGGCGGTGATGGCGCCGGCCAGTTCGCGCAGGTCCACGGCGGTCTTGCTGTCCAGGCCGAGGCTGGCGGCGGTGACGGCGGCGGTGGACGCGCCAGCGCTGAGCGTGCCGCCCAGCACCAGGCTGCCCTGCGGCGCGGCCAGGCTCAGGCGTCCGGCATCGCCGTCGCCGGCGCCGGCGACGTCCAGCGTCGCGCCGGTGGCCAGCGTGACGTCGCCGGTCTGGCTGGTCACGGCGAGGCTGCCGGCGGCGAGGTTCGTGCGCACGGCCTGGCTGCCGCTGCCCAGCGTCTCGCTGCGGCCGGCCACGCTGAGGCGGCCTGACTCGATGCGGAGGTCGCCCGTGGCGTTCAGCGCCAGGCGGCCGGCGGGCAGGTCGATGTCGGTGGCGACGCGCAGCGTCTGCGCGTTCAGCGTCAGCTGGCCGGCGCTGCCGTGGGCGGCCGCGGCCGTGGCGGGCGTGCTGGCGCGCGTGAGTTCCAGCCCGCCCTGCACGGTCCAGCTGCTGCTGGCCGGTGTGCCGCTGGCGGCGTGCAGCGCGCTGGTCTCGGCCCGCACGCTGCCGTTGGCGGTGACCGTGCTGCTGCCGGCCAGCGCCAGGCCGTCGGGCGCGCGCAGCGTGGTCTGCGCGGCGCTCCAGCCCTGTGCGCCGGGGCCGATCTGCAGCGTGCCGGCGGCGTCCAGCGTGAGCCGGCCGGCGGCATCGGCCACGGTCGTGGCGGGCCGCCCGGTGGTGTTGGTGAGCACCAGGTGGCGGGCCTGGATGCGGGCCACGTCGGCCGCGGTGGCGGCGCGCAGCGCGGCGGTGTCCAGCGTCAGCCGCTGCAGCGTGGCGCTGCCGAAGTCGACGCCGCCGACGAGGTCCACGCCGCCGTAGCTGCGCAGCAGCAGCTCGCGGCTCTGGCCCAGCTGATCGAGCAGATTCCGGCCCAGCAGCAGGCTGTTGTTGGCGAGTGGCTGCTGGCCGCCCAGCTGCAGGCGCGGCACGCCCAGCGCCAGCGCGGCGGCGCTGAGCTTGGCGCTGTCGGCGATGCCGGCGCTGGCCGTGGCGTCCAGCTGCAGCAGGCCGCTGGCGGTCAGTGCGGCGTCGCTGCGCAGCACCAGGCTGCCGGCGGCCTGCGTGGCGCCCTGGCGCAGCAGCTGGCTGCCGCTGTTGGCGCTGAGCAGCAGCGCGGCGCCGTCGCCGGTGACGGTGAAACTGGCGGCGGGCTGGGTGCCGGCGGTGCTCTTCAAGGTGGCGCCGACGCCGATGTCCAGCGTGTCGCGTGCCGCGAGCAGCAGCGTGGGCGCGCTGAGCTTCTGGCCGGCGGCGACGGTGAGCGTCTGCGCGGTCACGGTCAGCGCGCCGGGCTGGCGCAGGTCGGTGGGCACGGCGCCCAGCACGAGCTGGGCCACGCCGAGGTTGTTGAGCTGCGTGGCGTCCAGCTGCAGGCCGGCGCCGGCGCCGACGCTGATGTCGCTGGCGCCGAAGTAGGCGCTGCCGCCGCGCCCGCCGGTGGCTGCGGCGGCACGCAGCGCGCCGCGGATGTCGGCCTGCTGCGCGGCGACGACCAGCGCGCCGGCGTCGCGGTTCAGCGCCGGCGTGGCGGTGTCGTTGCGCACGGCCAGCGCGCCGAAGAAGGCGTCGGCGCCGGCGAGGCGGATCTCGCTGTAGCGCCGCGCCTGCGCCGGGGTCAGGACTTGCCAGTTGCTGGTCAGCGCATCCAGCACCGTGGTGCCGGCCTGGCCCAGCCGGGCGCCGACGAGCAGCGTGCCGTCGTCGCGTGCGATGGCGCGGCCCTGGGCCAGCGCGGTGCCGGTGGTCGGGCGCACCAGCAGCGCGCCGGGCAGCAGCGCGAAGCGGGCCGGCAGCAGCGTGTAGGCGCCGCGCAGCACGGTGCCGTCGGCCAGCGTGAGGCCGGTGCTGCCGAAGTTGATCTGCCGGCCCGCGGCGGGCAGGCCGGGCAGCGAGGCGTCGGCCGCGCCGCTGCTCTGCACGCCGGGCACGATGGCGTAGCTGCCGTCGGCGGCGCTGAAGATGTCGGTCGAGCCGCCGGGGCCAGCGACGAACTGCCAGCCCAGCAGCTGGCCGCCGCCGCTGAGGTCCACCGTGGCGCCGGGCGCGATGCTGACGCTGGGCGACTCCAGCACGACGGCCTTGGCCGGCGCGGCACTGCTGATGGTGCCGGTGGCGCTGCCGGGGGCCTGCCAGCGCTCGCCGTTCCAGGTGCCGAACAGGACGCTGCGGCCACCGGCGTTGACGGAGGTTTCGCTGCCGGCCAGCAGCTGCACAGACTCGCTGGCCTTCAGCGTCAGGCTGCCTTCGGGCGCGCGCAGCCGGCCACCCTGCACGATCTGGGCGGCCTGCAGCGTCAGGCGCCCGCCGGCGCTCCAGGGCAGGTCGGGCGCGTCGCCGCCGGGCATGGCGATGTCGATGCGGCGGCCGCTGGCATCCAGCGTGAACGCGGTGTCGGTGGCGGGGTAGATCTGGCGGGCATTGAGCGACAGGTCCGCCGCGGTGGCCAGGCGGCTGCTGGTGGTGCTGGGCACCTGGCCCAGCACCAGGTCGCCCTGGCTGCGCAGGGCCAGGCTGGCGATGCCCTGGCTGACGAGCTGGCCGCTGACGTCCAGGCGCTCACTGGCCTGCAGCGTCAGCCTGCCCGCGCCGCCGAGGGCGGCGGGCGCCGGCCGGGTGAGCTGCTGCACGGCCAGCGCCTCGGTCTGCGTGGCGGTCCAGCTGACGAACGGCGCGGCCAGGCGCGCCTCGGTCTGGCCCGCCTGTGGCGCGACGGTCAGCACGGTGCTGTCCAGCGTCAGGCTGCCGGCCAGGTCCAGCGTGGCGCCGCCCTCGACGGCCAGGCTCTCGCGGGCTTTCAGACTCAGCTGCGTGATGCCGGCGCGGCTGACCCACGGCGCGTCGATGCGCGCCAGCGGCGGCACACCGGCCGGGCGACCCAGGGCTTCGGGCGTCAGCGCGGCGCTGAGCCGGCCGTCGGCCGCGGCCAGCACCAGGCTCTGCACGGGTGGCAGCTGGCTTTCGTCGGCATAGCCGGCCTCCAGCGTCGCTTGCAAGCGGCCACCGGCCTGGCCGGCGCCGCCGCGGGCGGCCAGCTCGCCTTCGAGCAGCAACAGGCCGTTGCCGCGCACGCTCAGCTGGCCGGCGGCGCTGCCCAGCAGCTGGCGCGTCACGCGGTCGCCGCCGTCGGCGCGTTCGCGCACGTCCAGCAGGCCCGTGGCGCCGCCGATGTCCAGCCGCGCGCCGGGCTGCACGACGAGGCTGGTCGCATACGCGGGCGTGCTGCTGGACGCGCTGGCCAGGCTGATGCTGCCACCGGCCAGCAGACGGCCGGTCAGCAGGCCGTCGGTCGTCGGCAGCAGCTGGCGCAGGCCGGCCACGTCGATGACGCTGGTGCTGCCCAGCCACAGCGCGCGGGCCTGCGAGGCGGCACCGCTGCCCGTCAGGCCCAGGCTGACCTGGCCGCCCGGTGCGACGAGACGGCCGTCCAGCCGCAGCTGGTTGCGCGCGGACAGCTCCAGGCGTGACGTGGGCGCCAGCGTGATCGCGGCGCCCGCGGCGATGAGCAGCCGGCCTTGCGGGTCGGCCACCGTGTAGCCGCTGGAAGCCAGCTTCAGCGAGACCGGCAGCGCATAGCTGCTGGCGGGTTCTTCCAGCGGCAAGTCGCGGTGCCAGTCGGTGCTGCCGCTGGGTACCAGCCGCGTGGCGGCCGTGGCGCGCCACAGCCGCGCGTGCGGTGCCAGCTGCGTGCCGGCCTCCACGGTGAGCGACTGGCTGCCGTCCAGCGAGAAGCGCTGGAAGCCACCCTGGTTGAGGAAGTCGGCGCCCAGGCGCAGCGTGCCTGGGGCGTCGGTGGTGCCGGCCGGTGCATCGCCCAGCCGCAGCGCGGCGGCGGTCAGGTTGAGGCTGCCGCCCTGCGTCAGCGAGTAGCCGCGCAGCTCGCTGCCCAGCGTCAGCGTGGCCGCCGGCGTGTTGGCGGCGCCGATGCTGCCGGCCGTCAGCGTGAGACCGCCGGCGGCGCCGCCGGTGACGGTCTGGTTGGCGTTGACGACAGCGCCGCCGGACACGTCCAGCACGCTGCCGGTGGGCAATGTCAGGTCTCGGCCGGCCTCCAGCGTCAGGCTGCCGCCGGCGCTGGCCGCTGCGGGCGCGGAGGCGGTGAGCCGCGGGTCCTGCGCCGCATTGACCCAGGCGCCGGCCACGTCCAGCCGCACCTGGGGTGCCACGCTCACGTCACCCTTCAGGCTGCGTAGCGCGACCTGGCCACCGCGTGCCGTCACATCGCCCTGCACCGTGACGTTGCCGCTCTGCGATTGCAGCCGCAGCGAACCCAGCGCGGGCAGGTCGAGGTCGCCGCCCAGGCGCACGTCGCCCACTGCGGTGATGGTGACGGCGCCAAAGCCCGAGGCGCGCAGCGCGTCCAGCGACAGGCCCGATGCGATGCCGTCCAGCGACGGCGGGTTGCTGGCCGCGCCCAGCCGCGGCGCGGCGGACGTGCCCAGCTCAAAGTCCCGCAGCACGGCGCCGTCGTACGAGGAGGCCAGGCTGAAGTCGCTGCCGTGGCGCGCCGCGCCGACGGTCAGTTGTGCGGCAGCGGCCAGCGCATCGCGGCCCAGCCGCTGGCGCTCGCCCTGCACGACGGCGCCGCTGAGCGCGCCGTCCAGCACCACGCGGGGCGCCACCAGCGTCAGGCTGCCGCCGGCCTGGCCTTCCACATAGCCGGGCTCCAGCCGCGCCGGGCTGATGCTGCCGTAGCTGACGACGGGGCCCCAGCGGTCATAGCGGGCCTTGCTGGTGCCGGCGTTGGTGATGGCGCCGTAGACCAGGTCCTTGGGCGCGTTGTTCAGCGTGTAGGCCGTGCCGGCCGTGCTGTAGAGCTGCGTGGGGGCGACCTGCGCGGTGGTGTAGGTGATGCGCCCGCCGTCCACCGCGAGGCTGGAGCCGGCCTGGGCCAGCACGGCCTCGCCGGCCACCAGCCGCAGGCTGCCGCCGCTGGCCAGGCGCTCGCTGGCGCTGCGCTGCACGCTGGCCCGGTAGTTGGCCAGGTCGCCGAGGATGGGCGAGGCCTGGCGGATGTCCAGCGTGACCTTGTTGCGGTACAGCAGCCCGTCCTTCTGCAGCGGCGCGTCCTTCAGGTCGTTGCTGCCCAGCAGTTCGGTGGTGACGAAGTGGCGCCCGGCGCTGACGGTGGTGTCGGTGGTGCCGGCCAGGTCGATGACGGCACCGCTGCCGATCAGCACGCGGCCGCTTGTCGCGCCGAGCTTCGTGCTGGTGAGGAGCCCGGCGTTGTAGTCGGACGTGTCCAGTGCCCGCACTTCGGCCTGCGCACCGGGCGCGACGATCTGCCCTTGGATGTCGACCAGGGCGCCTGACAGATGCACTCGTGACCGTGTGAAGGTGGCGTTGTCGTCGCTTGACAGTGGCTTGCCGTCGGCACCGTTGTTGTCGGGGATGATCTCGGTGACGCTGCCTGCGGCCAGTGTCAGCTCGCCATTGCGGAGCGCACGCTTGTACTTGCGATCCGGTTGCGTGGACACAGGGATCACGGCGCCTTCGAGATTCGTCACCCCGGCATCGCCCTGCGCCAGCAGCAGGATGGAGCCGTTCTGCGACACGCTGGTTGTCGCGCTGATGCGGCCGGACTGGTTGACGGCCATGCCCACCAGCGTTGCGTTGCCGCGCGGCACGTTGATAGAGCCGCCCGCCTGGTTGTCCACCTTACCTTCGCCGGTGGGCAGGTCTGCCCTGCCCACTTCGACCAGCAGGCCGCGCAGCGCCGGCACGTTGGGGTTGGCCTCGGAGGCGTACAACGGCTCGTCCGTGGGCAGCTTGTAGAACACCTCGGCGCCAGCGCCCAGCACGACCTGGCCGCCCGGTGCGGTCAGCGTGCCGGCGTTCTCGACGCGGTTGGCGTAGAGCTGGATGCGGCCGCCTTCGCTGGTGGTGATCTTTGCGCCGGTTTGGATGCGGATGAAGCTGTCGGCATATTTGCTGCCAGGGTTGGCTTCGTCATCGTTGCGGATGCTCAGCGCCGGATTGGCTCCGGTGATGTTGGTGACGAAGCCGTTGGCGTAGTCCGCGTCCTTGGGCGCCAGCGTCGTGGCCAGCAGCGCGCCCACGTCCACGCGGGCGTCCTTGCCGAACAGGATGCCGTTGCGGTTGTAGAGCAGGATCTCGCCGCCGTTGGTGGCCTTGAGCTGGCCGAAGATCTGGCTGGGCGTGACGCCGCCGATGCGGTTCAGCGCGCTGGAGCCGGGCAGCGCCATGTCGAACGTGACCGAGCTATCGGCCGCGATGTCGAAGCTCTCCCACTTGTAGATGGCGCGCTGGCTGGTCTGGCCGATGGTCATGTCCTGACCACCTCGGCTGTTGGCTGTGGTCACCGGGGTCGCAGCCCCAGTTCCGTAAACCCGCCACCCGGCCGTGTACGTCGGCACCTTGACCGGCGGGGGCGGCGGCGCGGCCACCGGCGCCTGCGCCAGCGCGGCCAGCGGCAGGCTGGCAGCGAGCGCGGCGACGAGCGGCGTCAGCAGCAGGGCGGTCTTGGGCGAGGCGGGCTTGGACATGAGGCTGCTTCAGAAACGCAGGGCGGCGCGCACATGCACGCGCTCGGTGGGCAGGCTGCGGCCCGCAACATCGCGGTGGCGGCGCGCCCAGTCCAGCGCCAGGCTCAGGCCGGGCTGCAGGCCCAGCCGCACGCCCACGCCGGTGCCCAGCAGCGTGCTGCGGTGCGGCTGGCCGGGCTCGGGCTCGATGAGGGCCACACGGGCGACGTCGCCGAAGCCGAACACCACCAGTTCGGTGAGTGGCGGCAGGTTGGCGCCGTCGAACGCCTTCAGCAGCGCCGGTGCGAGGTTGCGGCTGCGCAGCTCCAGCGAGGCCAGCACGCCGTAGTCGGCCGACGCGGCGGACTCGGCATAGCCACGCACCGAGTCGGCCCCGCCGACGGCGAACTGCTCGGCGCTGACCAGCGGCTGGCTGGCAATCTGCCCGGCCACGCGCAGCGCCCATTCGGTGGGGCCCACGCGCGTGCTGCCGCGCCAGTCCAGCTTGATCGTCGTGAAGCCGCCGTCCGCGCCGCGGCGCTTGCAGGCAAACTGGTCGGCCACGCCGAAGCTGCCGTCGGCCAGCTGGCAATCGTTACGCGTCTGCCGCCACACGGGGCGCAGGCCGAAGGTGGCGCTGGCGCTGAGCTGCTGCTGGCCCCACTCGCCCCACCAGCTGCCGTTGTAGGCCGCCTGCAGCGGCGCGTAGCGCAGCGGCGAGCCGATGGTGCCGGCGCTGGTCAGCACGTCTTCCTTCAGGTCCTTGATGTCGAAGCCCAGCGACAGGCCGTGCGCCGCGTTGCTGCCGACGCGGTTGACGCCGTAGCGCCACCCCAGCGTCGTGCCCTTGCCCAGCACGCGCGTGCCGCCCAGGCTGTCGATGTCGCTGCTGGCGTTGACGGCGCTGAAGCTCAGCGAATCACCGTCGCCCAGCGGCACGAGGTAGTTCAGCACCAGCACCTGCGACTGGCTGGGCCGCATCGGCGCGGTCAGCGCGGTCAGCGACAGCGAGTGGTCGCGCTGGAACAGGTTGTCGTAGTGCAGGTTGACGGCGGCGCGCAGCGCCTCGGTGCCGGCGGCGGCCGCGTTGTTCACTTCCACGCTGCCGCCCAGCGGCAGTTTGTCGGTGACCTTGAGTTCGGCCTCCACGGTGCCGGGCTCGCGGCCCGGCCGCAGTACCGGCTGCACGCGGCGTTCGGGTGTCTGGCTGAGCGCGGCGACCTGCTGCTGCACGACGTTGAAGTTGGGCACCGTGCCCTCGGCCAGCTCGGTGGCGATGGCGCGGATGCGGCCCTGGTCGAAATAGCGCGAGCCGGTCACGTAGAGCCTGTCGACACGGCCTTCCAGCACGGCCAGCCGAACCACGCCGCCGTCGATGCGCTGCTCGGGCACGTCGACGAACACGGTCAGGTAGCCGGCGTTCTGGTAGGCCTTCTCCAGCGCGGCGCGGGCGCCCTCGATGGCGGCCATGTCGCGCTTTTCGCCCATGAAGGGCATGACGGCGGCCTCCACCTGCGTGGCCTTGAGCCGCGTGTTGCCTTCGACCTCGAACTCGAGGATGTCGAACTGCAGCGCGGCTTGCGCGAAGGCCGGCAGGCCCTGAGCGAGCAGCGCCAGGGCCAAGGCCATCAGCAAAAAACAGCGCGCCCGCAGCGGGGCGCGCATCGGTCCGGCGTCCATGAACTCAGTGTCCCGAGGGCGGGTGAAACGGTCGTGAAAAGCGGCCGCGGCCGCGCGGCCCTCAGGCGTTCTTCTGGCGTCGTGCGCGGCCGGCGAGCAGCGCCAGGCCCAGGCCCATCAGGCCCCAGGTGGACGGCTCGGGCACCGGCGTGATCGTGGTGCCGCCGCTCAGGTCCAGCGTGTCGCCGACGGGCGCGCCGATGAAGCGGGTGCTGCCGTAGTTCGCGGCGAAGTCGGTGCGCAGGCGCAGCATCTGGCCCTGGACGGTCTGGGCCGGTGTCAGCGAGGCTTCGAGCGTGTAGCTGAGGATGTACTCGCCTTGCGCGTTGACGCCCAGGCCCCAGTAGGCGTCGTGGCCGTTGCCAAGAACGCCATTGTCGAATTCGTCAACAAGGATCGTGACGTTGCTAACTTCGCTAGCCACAGTCATCGTGTAGAACCACGACGAGCGATTCAACGAATTGAAGATGCTCGGAGAGGTTGCCATGCCGGCGAAGGCGCCCTTTGCTGAGAACGCACCACCGGCATATCCTATTTGTCCGTCGATAAGGACGTAGGACGTGTTGGCTGCATAGTCTTCAAAGCAGGTGATCTGGCTGCAAGTCCCTGCTTTAGTATTCATTCCGCCAACGGTATCTCCGAACGAACCCCCGGCAGTCGCCATATCTCCGCTGGTCCAATTGATGAGCTGTGTGTACTCCGGGTTGGTCGTGCCAGTCGGTGTCTTGGCGCTGATCGTGGAAAAGAGCGAGGTGCCATTCTCAAAGGATGGCCCGTCTGGGTTGATCGAAACGCCGATGACGGCCCATATCTGGTTGGCCCTGTCCGTCGACTGGGACAAGAAGTTGGTGAAGTTCGGGTCTGTGTTCAGAGGGTCAAACAACTTCTGATAGCCCGCATCTTGCTGACCGTAAACATACAGGTTGGTCGACGGTGTGCCAGAAGCGTAGTTTTCCTTGTAGACGTTGATACCCAGGTCCTTGAAGTAAGAAACCTTCGCGACCGGATCCCAAATGATGAGCGCAAGCTCCGGCGTTTTACCTGCCGCGACACCTTCCGCTGTGGATTCACCGACTCGTATTGCTGAATGGGCTTGTGCTGCGCCTAGTAGCAGAGCCGCCGTGACAGTCAGTCGTAAGGTGCGATTGCGGAAGGCGATGAACGTGAAATGGCTATTCATTTGCTGAGGCAGGCGATGGTGTATCTCGGAGCCGCAGTTGGTTGCGGTGCGTAAAGTTACGACTTTCCTTTGGTATACGGGTCGACGCCGAAGAGACGTACTGCCTGCATGCCAAAGGCAACTCGCGTTGAAAGTGCGCGAAGGGACGAATCCCCTCGCGCTTCAGAAACTCTAGAAAATTACTTGGTCATGCGAACGAACGAGCAGCTGTTGGCGCTGATGCGGTTCGTGTGCGAGGTGTAGCTCTTGGTCGTGGCATCAAGGTCAGACCAGGCGCCGGTCACCGTCGAAGGCAGAGCGGCCAGGCCGTTCTGCAGGTCGGCATCCAGGCCTTGCAGGATGGAGGCCTTGCCCAGTTCAGCGCGCATCTTGGTCAGCAGGGCCAGCACTTCGGCGGACGGAGCGTTCGTCGCTTCGGCCTTCGGCCATTGCATCGAGGACTCAACGGCGAAGTCGTAGTCGCCAGCGATCAGGCCGGCGCGGGTCGGGGCGGCGCCGCTCAGCTTGACGTAGCGATAGCCCTTGTCGCCGCCATTGGCCAGCGGGTTGTTCTCGCGGCCCAGCACGCCGAAGGCGTAGCCACCACCGGTGCTGTCAGCCAGCGCTTCGACAGTGCCCAGGCAGTTCTCGACGTTCTGCGTGCTGCTGTTCTGCAGCGTGGTCAGCGAACCAAGGACTGCCAGCGTGGCGCTGGTCGTGCCGGCCGTCACCGGATACTGGTTGGCGGTGCCACCGCAAGGGTTGTTGGCGAAGTACAGGTTGGAAGCGGCTTGCGTGCCCGAGCCCGGGGTGCGGCGGCAGACGTTGATGCGCTTGTTGTTGATGTTGCTGTCGACCGTTGCGGGGATCAGCAGGTTCCAGCCCTTCTTGCTGGCGGCCGAGCTGCCCAGCAGCTGGCCGGTCAGGGCGCCAGAGATGAAGGACTTGGGGATGCTGGGCTGGGCAGCGGCGGACTCGTCGATGACCGTTGCGTTGGCAGCCACCAGGCCTTGAGCCTTCTGCAGCGCCAGGTACAGCTTCTTGTTCACGCCGATGGCGAAGATGTTCTGCACGAAGCCGGCAGCGTCGAGGATGGAGGTGTCCAGGCCGGAGCCGCCGTTGACGATGGCTTGCAGCAGGGGCGGTTCGACGTCGGAGAAGCCTGCGTGAGCCAGACCGGCCACGGTGCCGGCGCAAATGAAGCCAGCCTTCTGGATGTCGGTCGCGGGCGACACGCCGCCGGCCGCGGTCGTGCAGCTGGCGTCAACCAGCATGTGGGTCTGGGTCGCGTCGGCGTTCACCAGCGGCGTCACGCCTTGCGAAGAGCCGCCGGCATCACGCTTGGTGACCAGCACCGGCGTACCAACCGGCCAGGAGCCGATGACGACCTTGGTCTTGAACGAGTAGGCGCGGTGGTTGGCGCCGGTGGTCGAGTCGAAGAACACGTCGAACGTGCTCGGCTGGGCCAGATCGGCCTGGATGTACGCGCCGACCAGCAGGCGCAGCGCGGAGGCGCCGGTCAGGCGGACTTCCTTCAGCGAACCGTCGGCACGGGCGGCGACGATCTCGGCGGGCGTGAGGGCGTGGGCGGCGCCGAAAGAGGCCAGGCACGCCAGGGCGATCAGGGAGGAACGGAGCTTCATGGTGATGCTTTCGGAAGAGGCTGTCGGGCAGCGCTCCGCCCGGCCAGCCCCTCAGTGGGGTGGTCGGACGGCGGTGTTGGGGGGAGGTGTCGGGCTGCGACGGCGTCGCGCCCGACGGAGCTTTCAGGCCTTAGGCCTTGCGGCGACGGGCCATGAAGCCCACGGCAGCCAGACCGGCGAACAGCATCGCGTAGGTGCTGGGTTCCGGCACGGCGGTCGTGATCGTCACGGTGGAGCCGTTGAAGGAGGCGGTGCTGTTCAGCACGGTGAACAGCGAGGGCAGGTCGCTCACTTCGTTCGAGGAGGTCAGGTAGACCATGCTGGCTTGGGTGCCGACGGCGTTGCGAGCGTTGAAGAAGCCGTTGAACGACAGCACGCCGCTGTCGAAATAGGCGGTCGTGCCAAAGGCGGAGGCAAGACGGTTGTCGGCCACCTTGGGGCTGGACTTGGCGTCAGCAGTCAGGAACGAAACGGCCAGGTTGCTGGTGCCGTCGTTGGACTGGGTGTTCTGGATGGTGCCCAGAGCCTGGTTCACATTGCGGGTCGTCCAGGCGTTGATTTCGCCCGGGTTGAAGCCGTCACCCAGGGGCTGGGCAGCAATGATCGCCCACGTCGTGTTCGTGCCGCCGAAGGCCACGAACTTGTTCCACTCGGCGCCCGCGACGGACTGCGTGAAGGTCTTGCCGTAGTTGCCGGCGATGAAACCGGTGGTGGCACCCAGATCCTGGAAGTAGGAGCCGGCGCTGTTCGTGGCGACGAAGACGTACTCGGCGTCGCCGATTTCGCCGCCGACTTGCACGGCAGCGAACGAAGGAGCAGCAACGGCGGCCAGAGCAGCCAGAGCGATGGTCTTGAACTTCATGGAATATTTCTCCGTAGACAGTGGTGTTAGGACGTCCGACCGGAATGGCCGGGGTCCGTCACGCCTGGCTGCCTCCCCTGGATCGCGTCGTGCAATCGGCGGTGGCCTTGGGCGCCTGGGTCGGTAGACCCGCGTTCAAAGAGCAGTGATCCGACTAGATCGTTTCAGCCGGCATTCTTTCGGCCTCCGGTGACATGCGCACCAAGGTCGTGATTTCGTTCGCGGTCCGTATGGACTACGGACAAACCCAATGAGCCGTTTGGAGATGGTCCGTTCAGCCCATCGCGCATGCGCTCACGGCATGACGCGGGACCGGGGCATGGGCGCGGCGGGCGTGCGGTCCAGCAGCTGCAGCGACATGGCCTGCGCCACGGCCTGGGCGCGGTTGGCGGCGCCGAGCTTGCGCAGGATCTTCTGCACGTGGTTCTTCACGGTCAGCGCGCTGATGCCCAGCTCATCGGCGATCTGCTGGTTGCTCTTGCCCTCGCGCAGCCAGCCCAGGATCTCGCGCTCGCGCTGCGTGACGCCGCCGACGCGGATCGGCGTGGGCTGCGGCGCGCTGAGGCCGACGACGTCGCGCTCCACGGCCTGCACGCGCTGCCAGGCGCCGTGGATGTGCGGCAGCAGCAGTTCCAGCCGGCCGGCCAGCGCGGCGAGCGTCGCGCCGTCCTGCGCGGCGAAGACGAAGAAGCTCTCGATCTCCTGCGGCCGCTGCGGGCGCGACACGCCGTGCACCAGCACGGTCCGGAACTGCGCGGCCAGCAGCGCGTCGCGCACGGCGCCCAGCGACGCGAACGCGAGGTCGGTGGTTTGCAGCACGGCGGGCTTGCCGCGCGCGTCCAGCCAGCAGGCCTGCCAGTGCTGCATCAGCAGGCTGCGCGCGTCGCCCAGCGCGTCCATCAGCACGGGCTCCAGGCTGACGCTGTTGAAGACGTCGAACATCAGCTCGCGCGATGCGCGGTCGTAGGCGCCGCAGACGGCCAGCTGGTGCGGGATGAGGCGGCTCAGGTAGCTCTGCGTCCAGACGAAGAACTGGTAGCGGCGGCGCACCGTCAGCGCAGACTCGGCCGCGCGCACGATGGCCTCGGCGGGATCGTGGGTGTCGCTGGCGGGGGGAGTCGTGGCGGCCGGGTTGTCGTTGGGATGCATGGGCAGCGGTTCAGCGTCGCGGAAGGCGGGAGGGCGCGTCACAAAACTTCGCAACGGACTCACAGAACAGAAACTCTAGGAAGCGCACATGACCGGCCGTTGAAGGCTTGGCCGGGTCATGGGCCGAACGGCTCATTCGGGGGGGTCGAAGGGGCTGTGGCCGGCGCGGTGAACACCCAGTCGCGGGCCGTCGTGTGCCCGCCGGCCGTGGCGAACAGCCGGCGCGACGAGCGGCTGCGCACGCCGACGATGCCGCTGCCCACGGGCGCGCTGGCGCCGGGCTCCACGGCCAGGGCCGCCTGGCCCAGCACCGGCTCCCAGTCGGGGCGGCCGGTGAACGGGTCGTCGTAGAGCTGGCGCAGGTGGTGCTGCGGCCTGGGGAAGCGGCGGTCGGCCAGCAGCTCGTCCAGCCGCTGCGGCAGTGGCAGGTGGCCCAGCGGCGTCGTCTGCGCGTAGCGGCCCAGCGCGGCGGCGATGGCCTCGCCGCGAAAGCGCAGCTCGGCCTCGCGCTCGCGTTGCTGGCGCGTCGTCTCCTGCTCGCCCAGCGCTGCCAGCGCCACGCCGCCCAGCGCCAGCGCGAACAGCAGCCAGAGGTAGGTGAAGCCGCGCTGGCGTTGGCCGGGCGCCGCGTCACCAGTCGGCATACAGGCTCCCGTCCGGCGCGCGGCCGGCGGCGCCGCTGCGCACGTCGGCCACCTGGCCGGCCAGGTCGGTGCCGGCGGGTGGCGGCAGCGTCACCCAGCTTTGCGCATTGCCGGTCAGCGGGTCTTCGGGCAGCTGGCGCAGGTAGCGGTCCTGCACCAGCTGGGCCAGCGTGTCGGGGTAGCGGCCCTTGTCGGCGGCGTACTTGTCGAGCGCGTCGCGCATGATGGCCAGCGACGAGCGCAGCGTGTTGGCCTTGGCGCGGTCCACCGAGGCGAAGTAGCGTGGCGCGGTGATGCCGGCCAGCAGGGCCACGATGGCCATGACGACGATGAGTTCAATGAGGGTGAAGCCGCGGGCAGGGCGCTTCATCACCAGTCCCGGTAGCGTGAGCCGTCGATGGCCGTGCCTTCCGACCTCGAATGCACGTCGAATACATCGCGGCCCGGCGCGGGGGACTCGGGCGGGCTGTCGTAGCTGCGCAGCGCCCAGGTCTGCGCCGCGGGCAGGCTCGCGTCGGCCAGCGGGTCGCGCGGCAGGCTGCGCAGGAAGTAGAGGCGCCGGCGGCCCTGCGGGTCTCTCGCGTCGGGCACGCCGCGCACGAGGCTGTCCAGGTCGGGCGGGTAGCCGCTGTCGTCGGCCTTCAGCGTGATGCGGCCGTCGCGCGCGGCCTGGAAGTAGGCGTCCAGCCCGCCGCGCAGCGTGCGCAGCGCGTGGCGCAGCTCGGCCTCGCGCTGGCGCTTGTGCACCCACACGGCCAGCGGCTGCGCGGCCGCGGCCAGGATGCCGACGATGGTGACCACCGCCAGCATCTCGATCAGCGTGAAGCCGCGGTCAGCGGACTTCGACATTCGGCTCACCTTCAACGCGCACGGTCAACGGCTCGCCCTTCGGCCCGGTCGCACGCGTGTTCACGAACTCGATGACGCCCGACTGCCCCGACGCGCCCGGCCGCGCGCGCAGCACGATGACCTTCTGCGCCTGCGGCCCCAGCTGCACGTCCACGCTGCCGCTGCTGGCCTCGGCGCCGCCGGCATCGGCGCGCGTGAACAGCGACAGGTCGTAGGTCAGCGTGCCCGACACCGGCACCGCAGCCGTGTTCGTCAGCCCGACCGACAGCGTCTCGCCGACGGCCGCGTTGCCGCTGGTCTGCAGCTCCACGACGGCCTCGCCCGGGCGGGCCGCCGGCGTGGACGCGGCAGCGCTCAGGGACTCGCCGGCCAGCGGCGCCGCCACGCTGCCGCGCGAGCGCAGCCGCACGCCCTCGGCGCCGGGGCTGGCGTCGACGCCGGAGTGGAACAGCGTCTGGCCCGCATCCGGCAGGCTGACGTTGCGCAGCACGTGCGGCGTGATCAGCAACACCACCTCGGTCTTCTTGCGGCTGTCGGTGTGCACGCCGAACAGGCGGCCCAGCAGCGGCGTCTCCGACACGTAGGGGATGCCGCTGATGCCCTTGCGGTCTTCGTCGTTGATGAGGCCGCCGAGCACCTGCGTCTCGCCGTCGCGCAGCCGCAGCGACGTGGATGCGTTGCGCGTGCCGATGCGGTAGGCGCTGGTGGGCTGCGTGCCGCCGGAGCTTTCCTTCGGCCCCAGGCTGCTGACCTCCAGGTTCACCTTCATGATGACCTCGTTGTCCAGCTGCACGGTGGGTTCCACCTCCAGCTTGATGCCGACGTCGAGATACGTCACCGCGGTGGACACGCCGACGTTGGCGGTGGACGTGGTCGTGAACACGGGCACCTTGTCGCCGATCTGGATCTTGGCCTTCTCCTTGTTGCGCGCGCGCAGCTTGGGGTTGGCCAGCAGGTTGCTGGCACCCGAGCCGCCCTTGAGCCGCGCCGCGACGACCGGGTTGGCCACCAGCGTGCGGAAGCTGCCGCGCGACGCCCACGGCACCATCGTCGACGCGGTGTCGATGGCGCCGTAGGTCGCGTCGGTGGCCCAGTTCAGGCCCGCCTCGGCACTGCGGTCGCTGGCCAGCTCCAGCACCTCCACGTCCAGCATCACCTCGGGCTCAGGCAGGTCCAGGCTGGCGACGAGCTGCTCCACCATCGCGATGACCTCCGGCGTGTCGCGCGCCACCAGCAGGTTCAGCCGCTCGTCGACGAACAGGTCGCGCGTCTTGGCCATCATGCGCACCAGTGCCTGCGCCTGCTTCACGTCGGCGTTGTTCAGGTAGAAGCTGCGCGTCACCAGCTCCTGGTGCTCGCGCTGCTTCTGCGGCGTGTTGGGGTAGATCAGCACCGAGTTGTCGTTCAGCAGCTTGCGCTCCAGCTGCTGCGTGCTGAGCACCACGCGCATGGCCTCGTCGACGCTGACGTCCTTCAGGTAGAGGCTGACGCGCGCGTCGCCCTTCACGTCCTTGTCGAACACGAAGTTCACGCCCGCGCCGCGGCCCAGCGCCTCGAACACGGTGCGCAGCGGCGCGTCGCGGAACTCCAGGCTCACCGGCTTCTGGTAGGCCGCCGCGAGCGCGGACGGCACCGGCGGCGGCGCGTAGCGCTGGCGCAGCTTCTGCTGCAGGGCCAGCGCCTGCGGCTGGCCCGCGTCCTCGGCCAGCACGCGCGTGACGGCGTCGCGCGCGGCGTCCAGCTGGCCGGCCTGCAGCTGGCGCGCGGCCTGGGCCAGGCGCGCCTGGTGGTCGCGCGCGCGACGCAGCGCGGCGGCCAGCGCGCGGGTGCGCGGCGCCTGCGCATCGACGCCCTCCATGCGCTGCAGCAGCTCGGCCGCGGCGTCCAGCTGGCCGCTGCCGCGGGCGATCTCGGCCTGCGTGGCCAGCGCCAGCAGGCTCAGCTCGCGTTGGCGCTGCAGCGCGGCGCGCAGCTCGTGGTCCTGCGGCGCCGTGGCCGTGGCGTCGCGCAGCAGCCGCCACGCGCCCTCGTGCTCGCCGCGGCGGGCCAGCGTGTCGGCCTCGCGCAGCGCGGGGTGGGTGGCGCAGGCGCTCAGCAGCAGCGCGAGGGTGACGATGAGAAGGCGACTCATGCGGAAGGCGAGCTGGCAAAGGGAACGAACTGGGGCAGGCCCAGCGGCAGGTAGGTCAGGCGCAGGCCCGCGGGCTCGACGGCCTCGACGCGCCACTGTCCGTCCACCACCTCGCCCACGCCCACGACGGCGCTGCGCTGCGCGTTGTTCAGCACGGCGCGGGATGCACCATCGGTCAGGCGGCCGACGAGCTGGTAGGGGAACGGCGGCGCGCTGGGCGGTGGGGGCGGTTCGTCCGCGGCCTGTGCCGCCGGAGGCGGTGCGGCTGCGGCAGCCGCGACGGGAGCGGCTTCGCCCCAGGCGGCGCGGGCCTGTGCGTCGAGCGCGGGCCACTCGGCGCGTGAGCTGGCGGCCGGGGCGGGCCAGTCGGCCGGCGATACGCTGGCCGTGGCCGTACGGCGGTGCACTGCGGGGACGGGCTCGGGCGTGTCGCCGTCGCCCTGCGACACCCAGGCTGTCGCCGCGAGGCTCAGGCCCAGCGCGCCGAAGAGGGCGAGTTGGCGGGGTGCGGGCTTCTTCATTTCGTGATCTGCATGTGCAGCACCCAGGCGAGTTCCGCCTTGATCTGGCCGCCGGGTTCGCGCCGCAGCCGCACACCCTCCAGCGCCAGCGCCGGGTCGCGCCGCAGCGCCTCGGCAACGAAGTCGCGCAGAGCGCCGTAGCCGCCGCTGAGCTGCATCGCCACGCGGTATTGCGCCAGGCCCAGCTCGCGGTCGGCCTGGTAGCGGAACTCGCTGCGCGGCCACGGCAGACCCAGCTCGCCGGTCAGCGCCAGCAGCGCGGCGGTGCGGGCCTGGCGGGCGCTGTCGGGCGGCAGGCTGGCGGCCAGCGCGCTGCCGTCGTCCTTCGCTACCGTGGGTGCCTTGGCCAGCGCGGCGCGCCGGGCGGTGAGGGCCTGGCGCTGCCCATCCAGCACGGCCTGCTCGCGCGGCAGCCAGGCGGCGCCGACGACGGCGGCCAGCGTCAGCAGCGCCGCCAGCGCGGCGGGCCAGCCGAGGCGGCGGGCGGCGGTGATCCAGCGCTTCATCGCTGGGCCCCGCTGCGCCGCACGACCTCAAAGCGCAGCCCGCCCGCGTCGGCCGCCGCTTCGGGGCGCTGCAGGCGTGTCAGCACCACGTCCTCGCCCGGCGCGGCCGTCATGGCGAGGCGGTCGACGAGGCGGGTCACCGCGTCGGGCTCGGCGGCCTGGCCCTCCAGGCGCAGTGCGCTGCGGTCCAGGTCCAGCGCGGCGAGCTGCAGGCCCGGCGGCAGCGCGTGTTCCACGTCGCTCCAGAGGGCGCCCCAGTCGGTGCCCAGCTGCAGCGCCGTGGCCCACGCGCGGCTGCGCGCGGCCGGGTTGGGCGGCCTGGCCTTGGTCGCCACGGCCGGGCGCGCGAGGCGGTCCAGCACGGCGGCCTGTTCCTGCAGGCGCAGCGCTTCATCGTGCTGGCTCTGCGCCTGCAGCGCCACCAGCACGCAGGCTGCCGCCGCCGTCGCCGCCCAGGCCCAGATCAGCGGTCGCGCGCGCGACGGCTGCGCGATGAAATCGGGGGCCTCGTCGTTGCCGGCGCCGCCCAGCAGCGCGTCGGCTCGCAGGACGCGCGCGCCCTGCAGTTGCTGCAGCAGCTCGTCGTCGGCATGACGCTGCTGCAGCTCCACGAGCCGGCCGTCGCGGCGGCGCAGCCAGGTCAGCAGATCGCCTTCGAGCAGCGCGGTGTCGCCGTCGTCCACGGGCGCCAGCGCCCAGCTGGGCCGCATCGACATGAGGCGCACGCGGTGCGCGGCGGCCGTGGCCTGCAGCGCGCCGAGGTCGCCATCGGCCAGCGCGCAGACACCGAGAGCCCAGGCTGCCAGCGGCCAGGTCTGCGCCGCGGGGCCGAAATAGTGCGTGAACTGCAGCCGCGCATAGCCCAGCCGCGCGGCGTCATCGGCCAGCGGCAGGTCGTCGGGCACGCGCAGGCTGTGCACGCGGTCCGGCCCGGCCAGCAGCGCCACGCGCGTGCCCGGGTGGGCCGCGCACCAGGCGGCGAAGTCGGGCCAGGTGTTGCCCTGTGCGTCGACCGCGCCGTCGGCCGTCAGCAGTAGCTTCTCAGTCCGCGAGCGTGACACGTTCGAGTTCCTCCAGCGTCGACTCGCCGCGCAGCACCAGCGCCACGGCCGCGTCGCGCAGCGAGCGCATGCCGCGGCCGCGTGCCGCCTCCTTGATGCGCGACAGCGGCGCGCGGCTGGCGATGAGGTCGCGCAGTTCGTCGTCCAGCCACAGCAGCTCGCTGACCGCGCGTCGGCCGCGGTAGCCCGTGCCGCGGCAGTGGCTGCAGCCGGCGCCGTGCAGCAGCCGTGCGTCCGCCGGCAGGCCCAGCTCGCGCTGTTGCTCGGCCGTGGCGGGCAGCGGCGCGCGGCAGTGCGTGCAGTTGATGCGCATCAGCCGCTGCGCCAGCACGCCGTTCAGCGCGGAGACGACGTTGTAGAGGTCCAGCCCCATGTGCATGAAGCGGCCCACCACGTCGAACGCGTTGTTCGCATGCACGGTGCTGAACACGAGGTGGCCGGTCAGCGCGGCCTGCACGGCGATCTGCGCGGTCTCGGCATCGCGGATCTCGCCCACCATCACGCGGTCGGGGTCGTGCCTCAGCACCGAGCGCAGGCCGCGCGCGAACGTCAGCCCCTTCTTCTCGTTGACGGGGATCTGCACGACACCGGCCAGTTGGTACTCCACCGGGTCTTCGATGGTGATGATCTTGTCTCTGCCGGTGTTGACCTCGCTGATCGCGGCGTACAGCGTCGTCGTCTTGCCCGAGCCGGTGGGGCCGGTGACGAGCAGCAGGCCGTGCGGCTGTTTCGCCAGCGCGCGGATCTGCGCGCGTGCCTCGGGCTCGAAGCCCAGCGCGTCCAGCGTCAGCGCGCCCTGAGCTTCTACCTGTGCGCGGTCCAGCACGCGGATGACGGCGTCCTCGCCGAACACGCTGGGCATGATGGACAGCCGGAAGTCCACCTCGCGGCCCTGCACGCGCAGCTTGAAGCGGCCGTCCTGCGGCAGCCGGCGCTCGCCGATGTCGAGTTCCGCCATGACCTTCAGGCGCGATACCAGCTGCTCGGCGGCCTGCACGCCGTCGATGCTTTTGACGTCCAGCATGACGCCGTCGACGCGGCTGCGGATCTTCATGCCGCGCAGCTGGCACTCGAAGTGGATGTCGCTGGCGCCGTCCTGCAGCGCGTCGTACAGCGTCGCGTCGAGCAGGCGCACGACGGGGCTGGCCTGCTCGGCGAGGTTAAGCGCGGACAGCTCCTGCGCGGCGTGCTGTTCGGTGCTGCTGCCGAACGAATCGCTCAGTTCACCCAGCGCGCGGTAGTCGGCCTCGCCGGCTTCCAGTAGCGCGTCGATGTCAGCGGGTTCGCAGGGCCACCAGAGCACGGGCTTCTTCAGGCGCTGCTCGATGCGCAGGCGCAGCAGCGGCTCCAGCGGGCGGTCGGCCAGCAGCGCGAAGCGGCCGCTTGCCGAGGTGGCCATCACCGCGCGCCAGCGCTGGGCGTCGGCGTGGGGCCAGGGGGCGAACGTGAGCGTCCAGGGGGCGTCGGACGCGGGGAGGGCGGCCAGCGGGTCTGGTGTTGGTTGCAGGACGGCGTTCATGTAGATGGCCGCACCTGCTTGTTGGGAAGGCCCATGCCGGGAGTTCGCCCCGGCGGGCGACCTTCTTTTTGAGCGACCAAAAAGAAGGCAAAAAGTCGCCCCCGATCCGCCCGGCCCTTTGCTTCGCAGCGGGCTGCCCTGCGGTGCTCGGACTTCAAGCCCGCGCGCCGAACTCGCGTCGCTACGCTCTGCTCGGACAGTCGTCGCGAGTCAGTGCTTGAAGTTCGCTGCGCGAACGGGCTTGAAGTCCTGCGCTCCTCGGCGGGCTCAAAGGGGGAGTGAAGAACAGCCGGCGCCAGCCGGCTGTCGGGCTTCGCATTGGGCTGTTGGGCTGTTGGCTGTTTGGGGTCTCCCCTTCTAAACCGCCGAGAAGCGCAGAAGCCCAGGGCGCGCGCGTAGCGCGCATCAAGAACTGACTTCGCGCCGCCTGTTTGAACGGAGCGTAGCGAAGTGAGTTCGGCGCGGCCCTGGGCTTCGAGCATCGCAGGGGACCCCGCAGGGGCGGTTTTGCAGGGGCGCTTTCTTTGCCTACTTTCTTGCGCGTGCAAGAAAGTAGGTCGCCCGCGGGGGCGAACTCCCCGCACGGCACTGGCCACCAACCCAAAGCAGCGAGAAAGCATCCGGTCCATCACTGCACCTGCTCCACCAACTGAAAGATCGGCAGGTACATCAGCACCACCACCGTGCCGATCACCAGCCCCATCAACAGCATCAGCACCGGGTTCACCAGCCGCGTCACCAGGTCCGACAGCCGCGACAGCTCCTCGTCGTAGAACCCCGCCGCCTGCGCCAGCATCGCGCCCAGCTCGCCGCTGTGCTCCCCCACCTTCAGCATGCGCAACGACACCGGCGTCGCCAGCCCCTCGCGCTGCAGACAGGCTGACAGCCGCTCGCCCAGCCGCACGGCCTCGGTCGCGCGGTCCAGCGCTGCGCGCAGGTGCGACGCCACCACGCCGCGGGCGTTCACCAGCGCCGGCACGATGGGCACGCCCGCCAGCAGCAGCATCGCCAGGCACCGGTACAGCTGCGCCAGCGCCAGCAGGTGCAGCTTCGGGCCGATCAAGGGCAGCCGCCACAACCGCGCCTGCAGCGCTTCCTTCAACCCGCGTTGCCAGGCCAGCACCGGCAGCGCCACCAGCCCCGCTGCCATCAGCAGCAGCGCCACCGGATGCGCGCCGCTGAACGCGCCGACGGCGATCAGCAGGCGCGATGGGAACGGCAGCTCGCCGCCCACGCCGTCCAGCAGGCCCGCGAAGCGCGGTACGACGAACACGAGCAGGAACAGCACGACGACCGTGCCCGCTGTGATGAGCATGGCCGGGTAGATGGCCGCGGCCACCAGCTTGCTGCGCAGCTGCTCCACCCAGGCCAGGTAGCTCGCCTGCTCGGCCAGCGCCTGTTCCACCTGGCCGCTGCGCTCGCTGGCCTCCACGACGGCGACGAACAGCGCGTCGAAGGCCTGCGGCTGCGACGCCAGCGCGGTGGAGAACGACTCGCCCAGCTGCACGCGCTCGACGACGCCGGCCAGCGCCGCCGTGACGGTGGGCGGGTTGTCCTGCGACTGCAGCGTCTGCAGCGCCTCCAGCAGCGGGATGCCGGCGCGCAGCAGCACGGCCAGCTGCTGCGCGAACTGCCGGCGCGGGAAGCGCCCGCCGCGCGCTGCCTTCAGTGGCGACGCCTGCACCGGCTCCACCGCCAGCAGCGCGGCCGGCGACAGGCCCAGCGCCGCCGCCACGCCGCCCGTGTCCGCCGCCCGCACGCGCGCCTGCGCCGGCCGGCGCTGGGCGTCGAGGTAGCGGACGTCGAACTCGTTCACGGTGTTCACCAGGACGTGAGGTCGGCGTCTTCGCCCTCGCCGCCGGCGCGGCCGTCCTTGCCGAACGACAGCAGGTCGTACTCGCCATGCTCGCCCGGCGCGCGGTACTGGTAGTCGTGGCCCCAGGGGTCCTTGGGCAGCGCCTTGCTCAGATACGGCCCGGCCCACCTGGGCTCGTCGGCGGGCTTGCTGACCAGCACCGCCAGGCCCTGCTCGGTGCTCGGGTAGCGGCCCACGTCGAGCCGGTACTGGTCCAGCGACTTCTGCAGCGCATCGATCTGCGCGCGCGCCGCCTTGACCTCGCTCTTGCCGATCTGGCCGAAGAACTTCGGGCCGACGTAGCCCGCCAGCAGGCCGATGATGACCATGACGACGAGCAATTCCAGCAGCGTGAAGCCGCGGCGGCGAAGGGGCAGGGCGGGTGAGGTCATGGGCCGCGCAGCTTAGGAAGCCGCAATGACCGCGACATGAATGACGAATGCATGACGGTCGCCGTAGTCCCTTGGGGCCATGTCATGGCCCCTTCACCGCGGCTCACTACCGTCTCGCCTCGATGAAGACCCTGCCTGCCCTGACCCCGCCGCCCCGCCCGTCACATCCGATGACGCGGGCGTTCCGTCTCAACCAGTTCGTCGCCGCGGCCACCGTGGCCGGTGTCGCCGTGTCGGCCATCGGCCTCGCGACGCGCGTGCAGCCGGTGATGGCTTCCGCACAGGCGGCCTCGGCGATGACGACGCTGATCGTCAAGCTGGCCGACGCCAGCCGCGGCGAGGCGCAGCAGCGGGCCGAGCTGGCCCGCGTGCTGGCCGGCACCGGCCTGCCGCTGGCGGCCGACCGCCCGCTGGGCTCCGGCTGGTGGCGCGTGCAGGCGCCCGCGAACAGCAAGCAGGCCACCGCCTGGCTGGCCCGCCTGCGCGCGGACGCACGACTGGCCCACGCCATGCCCGACCTGCACGAGCAGCGCGCCGCCGTGCCCAGCGACACGCTGTTCCGCGCCACCGACCCGGCCAACGCGCAGTGGTGGCTGGACGACCAGAGCGACACCGCCAACGCTGCTGCCGCCAACTTCACGAAGGCCTGGGACACGACCAAGGGCTCGGTCGCGCCCGTCATCGCCGTGCTGGACACCGGCGTCACGTCGCACGCCGACCTCAACACCAACCTGCTGCCGGGCTACAACTTCGTCAGCAAGCCCGAGTACGCGAACAACGGCGGCACGGGCCGCAGCGCCGGTGCCAACGATCCGGGCGACGCGCTGACGCAGGCCGAGTTCAACGCCAACACGGCGTTGTGGGATGGCTGTGTCGTGCGCCCCAAGAGCAGCTGGCACGGCACGCTGGTGGCCGGGCAGCTGGGCGCGGTGACCAACAACGCCAACGGCGTGGCCGGCATCAACTGGAACGCGCGCATCCTGCCGGTGCGCGTGTCGGGCAAGTGCGGCGCGTCGGTGGCCGACATGGTGGACGGCATGCGCTGGGCTGCGGGCCTGGCGGTGTCCGGCGTGCCGGCCAACCCCAACCCGGCCAAGGTGCTGGTCATCGGCTTCGCCAGCGTGCAGGGCACGTCGTGCAGCCTGACCGATGCCAAGCCCGAGGTGGCCGCGGCCGCGCGGCTGTATGCCGACGCGATCACCGAGCTGCGCAACCTGGGCGTGTTCATCGTCGCGGCCGCGGGCAACGAGGGCAAGGCCGTCGCGCGGCCGGCCAACTGCGCCGGCATCTTTGCCGTGGCCGCCACCAATCGCCAGGGCTTCAAGGCCCTCTACTCCAACCACGGCACGCAGGTGCAACTGTCCGCACCCGGTGGCGACGCCAACAACGGCGCCACTTGCGACGCCGACCTGGCCGACACCGGCATCGTGTCGACGACCAACGGCGGCACCACCGGCCCGTCCACGGCGGGCTATGGCGCCGTCAGCGGCACCAGCTTCGCCGCGCCGCAGGTGGCCGGCGCGGCCGCGCTGATGTGGTCGGCCAACCCGGCGCTGACGCTGGCGCAGGTCGAGACCGGCCTGAAGGCCAGCGCCCGCCCGCATGTGACGGCCTATGCGCTGGGCTACTGCCCGGCCACGCCCGTGCTGGCGCAGCGCTGCACGCTGAACGCGACGACCGGCGGCGCCGGCCTGCTGGACGCCGCCGAGGCCGTCAGGTACGCGCTGGCGCCGACGACCTACACGGCGCCCACGCGCAGCACGCTGGGCCTGCAGAGCGCGGCGCTGAGCCGCTGCGGCACGCTGCAGGGCAACACGGCCATCCCGGTGCCGACGCCGCCCAGCCCGCCACCACCGCCACCACCGCCACCACCGCCGCCACCGCCACCACCGCCGCCACCGCCGCCGCCGCCGCCGCCACCACCACCACCACCACCACCACCGCCGCCGCCGCCACCGCCACCGCCACCGCCACCGCCACCGCCACCGCCACCGCCACCGCCACCGCCAC